>NZ_NEJJ01000006.1:0-327345 GCF_002113045.1 Pseudomonas sp. B26(2017)
GATTATTTTCAGAAGTTTTCGAAGATTTCTTCAACAACTTCAACCACTTGCGCTTCCGATCTCTCGTTAGCGGGAGGCGAATTCTACAGCGTTACACGCTGCTGTCAACACCTCTTTTTCTTCGCTTTCGACCGAGAAGATCGAACCGCTGAAGGCGCCAGCAAACCGGCATTTCCAACGCCTTCCAGGCTTCGATGAACTGAAGCGAGCCACCGTCGAAACTTACTTAACTCATTGAATTTAAAGGAGTTTTCCGTTTCGACTGCGCCGGAAGTGGGCGAATTATACACATCTAAAATTCGCCGTCAACCCCTTATTTCAACTTTACTCAGATTTCAGCGTAATCCGTGCAAAAGCTTTCTTGCCCGCCTGACAAACGTGCGTCGCACCCAGTACGTATATAAAGGAACGATCAACCACCTCGCCATCTACACGCACACCACCGGAAGCCAGCAGATCACGAGCAGCCGCCGAGTTCTTCACCAGACCCGCCTTATTAAGAACAGCAGCAATCGGCATATCCTCAACCGCAGTCAACTCGACCTCTGGCAGGTCATCCGGCAGCTCGCCATCCTTCATACGGTTACCCGCACCACGGTGAGCATTGACTGCAGCCTCTTCACCATGGAAGCGCGCAACAATCTCTTCAGCCAGCTTGATCTTGATATCACGCGGATTAGCACCCGCTTCAACATCGGCGCGGAAAGCGTTTATCTCATCCATCGAACGGAAGCTGAGCAATTCGAAGTAGCGCCACATCAACGCATCGGGAATCGAAACCAGCTTGCTGTACATGACACCCGGTGCTTCCTGGATACCGACGTAGTTGCCCAGCGACTTGGACATCTTCTTCACGCCATCCAGACCTTCAAGCAATGGCATCGTCAGAATGCACTGCGCTTCCTGCCCATAACCACGCTGCAGCTCACGCCCCATCAGCAGGTTGAACTTCTGATCGGTACCACCCAGCTCAACGTCAGCGCGCAATGCTACAGAGTCATAACCCTGAACCAGCGGATAGAGGAATTCATGAATGGCGATCGGCTGGTTAGTGGTGTAGCGCTTGTCAAAGTCATCACGCTCGAGCATACGAGCGACGGTGTATTGCGAAGTCAGACGAATAAAGTCCGCAGGCCCCATCTGATCCATCCAGGTGGAGTTGAACGCGACTTCGGTTTTCGCCGGATCAAGAATCTTGAACACCTGAGTCTTGTAGGTCTCGGCGTTTTCCAGAACCTGCTCACGGGTCAACGGAGGACGCGTGGCGCTCTTGCCGCTCGGGTCACCAATCATCCCGGTGAAATCACCAATAAGGAAAATCACCTGATGCCCCAATTCCTGGAACTGGCGCAGCTTATTAATAAGCACAGTGTGACCAAGGTGCAGATCAGGCGCAGTTGGATCGAAGCCGGCCTTGATTCGCAGCGGCTGGCCACGCTTGAGCTTTTCGATAAGCTCGGACTCGACCAACAGTTCTTCCGCACCACGTTTAATCAGCGCTAGCTGCTCTTCAACCGACTTCATAACAGACCCGCAAGGCTCAGATTCAAAGGGAACCAACCATACAAGATCGCGCACCAAATACAAGTTTTGCCCGGCGCACGGACGTCAATCCACAGACAGGGCGTCCGCAGACTTGCTTCAGAGATGATTTGGTTATATTTTATACAGTTATTTCATCTTCATCATGTCATTCATCTTTTCCAATTCATCTTTTTCAAAGTCAAATTACTTATGACCACTGAACCGTCTAAAGCGCCACCGCTTTACCCGAAGACCCACCTGCTCGCCGCAAGTGGGATCGCCGCCCTTCTCAGTCTGGCGCTCCTGGTGTTTCCATCCAGTGATGTCGAAGCCAAAAAGACAACGCTGAGCCTTGAACTGGAAAGTCCTGCTGAACAACTGACACAAGATCAAGACGCTGCCGACGCAATTCAAGCCACAAATGAGTCCGTAGCTTCCCCTTTCGCTCAGATCGAAAACAGCGCCGAAGAGACCCAGGAAACCGCTCAGGCCGCACCTGCGCCTACGCCGGCCGTCGAAGAAAAGAAGGCTCCAAATCACAGGGAAGTGCTCGTTTCCAAGGGCGATACGCTTTCTACACTGTTCGAGAAAGTCGGCCTTCCGGCCGCGACCGTCCATGAAGTGCTGGCCAGCGATAAACAAGCCAAGCAATTCAGTCAGCTCAAACATGGCCAGAAACTCGAATTCGAATTGAATCCACAGGGCCAACTGACCAACCTGCACACCAAGGTCAGCGACGTTGAAACCATCACCCTGACCAAGAACGACAAGGGTTATGTATTCAACCGCGTTACTGCCAAACCGACTGTCCGCACTGCTTATGTACACGGCGTGATCAACAGCTCGCTGTCGCAGTCCGCCGCCCGCGCAGGTCTGTCCCACAGCCTGACCATGGACATGGCCAGTGTCTTTGGTTACGACGTCGATTTCGCCCAGGATATCCGCCAGGGCGATGAGTTCGATGTGATCTATGAACAGAAAGTGGTCAACGGCAAAGCTGTTGGCAACGGTCCGATCCTGTCCGCCCGCTTCACCAACCGCGGCAAGACTTACACTGCGGTGCGTTACACCAACAAACAGGGCAACAGCAGCTACTACACGGCCGACGGCAACAGCATGCGCAAGGCGTTCATCCGCACACCGGTAGATTTCGCCCGCATCAGCTCGAAATTTTCCATGGGTCGCAAACACCCGATCCTCAACAAGATCCGCGCTCACAAAGGCGTTGACTACGCCGCGCCGCGCGGTACACCAATCAAGGCTGCCGGTGACGGCAAAGTGCTGCTGGCCGGCCGTCGCGGCGGTTACGGCAACACCGTGATCATCCAGCATGGAAACACGTACCGTACGCTGTATGGCCACATGCAGGGTTTCGCCAAGGGCGTGAAGACCGGCGGGACTGTCAAACAAGGCCAGGTGATCGGTTACATCGGCACCACTGGCCTGTCCACCGGTCCGCATCTGCACTATGAGTTCCAGGTCAACGGTGTTCACGTCGATCCATTGGGCCAGAAACTGCCGATGGCCGACCCGATCGCCAAATCCGAACGCGCTCGCTTCCTGGCGCAGAGCCAGCCATTGATGGCTCGCATGGACCAGGAAAAGGCCACCATGCTGGCTTCGAGCAAACGTTAAGTCATGGCTCTGTATATCGGCGTGATGTCCGGCACCAGTCTCGACGGGCTGGACATCGCCCTGATCGAGCAATCCTCGGCGATCAACCTGGTCGCCACGCACTACATCCCTATGCCTGACACCCTGCGCGCCGAGCTGCTTGGCTTGTGCGCCAGCGGCCCTGACGAGATCGCCCGCTCGGCGATTGCCCAGCAAAACTGGGTAAAGCTCGCCGCGCAAGGGATCCACACCCTGCTCGAACAACAACAGCTCAAGCCTGAAGCCATTCGCGCGATCGGCAGCCACGGCCAGACCATTCGCCATGAGCCGGCGCGTGGTTTCACCGTACAGATCGGCAACCCCGCCCTCCTCACTGAACTGACCGGTATCACCGTCGTCAGCGACTTCCGCAGCCGCGATGTGGCCGCGGGCGGCCAGGGCGCTCCTTTGGTGCCAGCCTTTCATGAAGCGTTGTTCGAAGAGCGTACCGGTAACCGCGCAGTCCTGAATGTCGGCGGTTTCAGCAATCTCAGTCTGATCGAGCCGAACAAGCCTGTAGCCGGTTTCGACTGTGGGCCGGGGAATGTGCTGATGGATGCCTGGATTCATCAGCAACGGGGTGAGAACTACGACCGCAACGGGCAGTGGGCAGCCAGCGGCAAGGTTGAACCGACCCTGCTGAAAGCCTTGCTCAGCGATCCGTTTTTCGTGACCCAAGGCCCCAAGAGTACCGGTCGTGAGGTCTTCAACTTGCCCTGGCTGGAGCAGCATCTTTCGCGCCTGCCAGCGTTTCCGGCGGAGAACGTACAAGCAACGCTGCTGGAACTCACCGCACTGACAATCGTCGACTCACTGCAAAGCGCTCAATCCGATACTCGGGAATTGCTGGTCTGCGGTGGCGGTGCTCACAACGCCACACTGATGAATCGCCTGGCCGGGCTGCTACCGAACGCCAAAGTCGCCAGCACATCGACCCACGGCGTCGATCCGGACTGGGTCGAGGCCATGGCCTTCGCCTGGCTGGCCCACTGCTGTCTGGAAGGGATCGCCGGCAATCGCCCGAGCGTTACCGGTGCCAAAGGCCTTCGCGTACTCGGCGCCATCTACCCCAACTGACAAAACCCAGACAACAAAACGCCGCAGAACCGTGAGGCTCTGCGGCGTTTTATTGTGTAGGGTGAAACGCTATCAGATCGAGAACGAGGATCCGCAACCACAAGTAGTGGTGGCATTCGGGTTCTTGATCACGAAACGCGAACCTTCCAGACCTTCCTGGTAATCCACCTCGGCACCCGCCAGGTACTGGAAGCTCATCGGATCGACTACCAGACTGACGCCTTCGCGCTCGACAATGGTATCGTCCTCGGCCACATCTTCATCGAAGGTGAAGCCGTACTGAAACCCTGAACAACCGCCGCCCGTAACGAATACGCGCAGCTTCAAGCGATCATTCCCCTCTTCATCGACCAGGCTCTTCACCTTGTGCGCGGCACCTTGAGTGAATTGCAAAGCCGTGGGGGTGAAGGATTCGACGCTCATGCTGACTATCTCCCGGCGTTACGCCGCCATAATGCGTGATGACGCGCATTATCCGCTTGTCCTAGAAAATCGGTCAACTATTGTTACGGTATATCAATAAACCTGATCAACCGATCAGAATGCAAAAAGGCCCGTCAAACGGGCCTTTTTACCGAGCAAGATCAGCTGTTACGGCAGCATGCCCGCGTGGGACAGACCCAGACGCTCATCCAGCCCGAACAGAATGTTCATGTTCTGCACTGCCTGACCCGACGCACCCTTGACCAGATTGTCGATCACGGAAAGCACCACCACCAGATCGCCATCCTGCGGACGATGAACCGCGATACGGCAGACGTTCGCACCACGCACACTGCGCGTTTCCGGGTGGCTACCAGCCGGCATCACGTCGACGAACGGCTCATTGGCGTAACGCTTTTCGAACAACGCCTGCAGATCCACCGAGCGATCCACCACGGTCGCGTAGAGCGTGGAGTGAATGCCACGGATCATCGGAGTCAGGTGCGGCACAAAGGTCAGACCGACATCCTTGCCTGCGGCACGACGCAGTCCCTGGCGAATTTCCGGCAGGTGGCGGTGACCTTTCACCGCATAAGCCTTCATGCTTTCCGACGTCTCGGAGTACAGCGAGCCTACGGCAGCACCGCGACCGGCACCGCTGACGCCAGACTTGCAGTCGGCGATCAGGTGCGAAGCGTCGGCAATGCCCGCCTCAAGCAACGGCAGGAAACCCAGCTGCGTCGCGGTCGGATAGCAACCCGGCACCGCAATCAGACGCGCCTTCCTGATCTGCTCGCGATTGACTTCCGGCAAGCCGTAAACCGCCTCGTCCAGCAACTCCGGCGCGCCGTGCGGCTGGCCGTACCACTTGGCCCACTCATCGGCGTCCTGCAGACGGAAGTCCGCCGACAGATCTATGACCTTGGTGCCGGCCGCCAGCAATTCACCGGCCAGTGCGTGGGCAACGCCGTGCGGAGTGGCGAAGAACACCACGTCGCAAGCGCCCAGGGTCTTGATGTCCGGCACGCTGAATGCCAGACCGTCATAGTGACCGCGCAGGTTCGGGTACATATCAGCCACGGCCAGACCGGCCTCGGATCGGGAAGTGATTACCACCACTTCTGCCTGCGGATGCTGTGCCAACAGACGCAGCAGTTCGACACCGGTGTAACCCGTGCCGCCGACGATACCGACCTTGACCATAAACCTGCCCTCAACGAACCCACTGGAAAGCCGTCGATAATAGGGGCCGCGCGCCCCTGCGACAACCGTCAAGGTGACGTGCGGACGCTCAAGCCTCTACTATCCGGCCTACCGTGAATTGGGGAATAACCAAAAATGCTCTATCTATGGATCAAAGCGCTTCATATCGTCAGCATCGTGTGCTGGTTTGCCGGCCTCTTCTATCTTCCGCGACTGTTCGTTTATCACGCGCAAAGTGAAGACACGATCAGCAAGGAACGCTTCAGCATCATGGAGCGCAAGCTGTATCGCGGCATCATGGGCCCGGCGATGATCGCCGCGCTGATCTTCGGCGGCTGGCTGATCTACCTGAACCCGGGCATCTTCAGCAGCGGTGGCTGGATCCACGCCAAACTGACCCTGGTCGTGCTGTTGATTGGTTACCACCACATGTGCGGCGCGCAGGTAAAACGTTTTGCCCGTGGCGAGAACACCCGCAGCCATGTCTTTTATCGCTGGTTCAATGAAGTGCCGGTTCTGATATTGCTGGCTATCGTAATTCTGGTCGTGGTCAAGCCGTTCTAACTTCAACAAATACAACTTTCCGGGGTACTTCCGATGTCGCTGCCCGCTCTGCTCGAACAACGTCTGCGTCTGCCTGTGGTGGCAGCGCCGATGTTCCTGATCTCCAATCCTGAACTGGTGCTGGCTTGTTGCCGCAACGGCGTGGTTGGCAGCTTCCCGGCGCTGAACCAACGCGAAAGCAGCGGGTTCAAGGCCTGGCTGGAGCAGATCGAAGCGGGACTGGCGACACTCGAGAACCCGGCGCCTTATGCCGTGAATCTGATTGTTCACAAGAGCAATCCACGCCTTGAGGCGGATCTGAACATCTGCGTCGAGCACAAGGTACCTATCGTCATCACCAGCCTCGGCGCGGTGAAGGAAGTGGTAGACGCCGTGCACAGTTACGGCGGCCTGGTCTTCCATGACGTGACGACCCGCCGCCACGCAGAAAAAGCCGCCGAGGCCGGTGTGGATGGTTTGATCGCCGTCGCAGCCGGCGCCGGTGGGCACGCCGGCACCTGGAGCCCGTTCTCGCTGATCGCCGAGATCCGCGAGTTCTTCGACAAGACCCTGTTGCTTGCAGGATGTTTGAACCATGGGCATGAGATTCTCGCCGCACAACTGCTCGGCGCGGATCTGGCCTACCTCGGCACGCGATTTATCGGCACCACTGAAAGTCATGCGCCTGACGCCTACAAGGAGATGCTGCTGACTGCCAAAGCAGCCGACATCATTCATACTCCTGCCGTGTCCGGTGTTCCGGCCAGTTTCATGCGCCAAAGCCTGGAGGCCGCCGGTTTCGACATGGCAGCCCTGCAAGGCAAGGGTGAAGTCAATTTCGGCGACAAGCTCAAGCCGATCAACGACGAAGCCAAGGCCTGGAAAACCGTGTGGTCAGCGGGCCAGGGCGTAGGGCAGATCGATGATCTGCCAGGCGTGGATCAACTGGTGACGCGTCTCGATGCTGAATACCGCCAGGCCCTGGAGCACGCAGCGCAACTGCCGAAACGCTGGCCGCGCTGAATGAAACCCGGCCGGTCGCTGCCTGACCGGCCTCACACTGACTGCCCCCCTTCAATTTATCTCGCGACAAGGATGCCTCGGCCATGAGCGAACCCCGTTACAAGATCGTTTTCGACGGCGCGCTCCAGCCTGGCGTCGACATCACCACGGCCAAGCTCAACCTGGCCAATCTGTTCAAAAGCGATGTCGCCGCCATCGAGCGCCTGTTCAATGGCCGCACCGTCGCGCTCAAGCGTGATCTTTCGCATAGCGATGCGCAGACTTATCTGCAAGCGCTGAGCAAGACCGGGATCGATGCCCGGATCGAAGCGGAAACGCCCATCGAACTGAATCTGTCGGATGTCCACGAGCAAAGCGCTGCCGTCGCGGAGCCTGATTCGCCTTATGCGCCCCCTCGCGCCGCCGTCGGCGAAAACCTGCCGGCATTTGCGCCGCTGAAGCCGTTCGGTGCTGAAGGCAGGATCGGCCGCTTGCGTTATCTGGCATGGTCGATGGTGTTGAGCCTGGTAACCCTGCCAATCGTCAGCGTGTTCGCGCTAATCGGCCTGGGCCTGGTCAGCGCCGACTCGACGACCGGCCTGATCATCGGCGGTCTCCTCGCCTTCTTCCTGTTTCTGGCCTTCGCGATCATTGGCATCCTGTTCAGCATTCAGCGCTTGCACGATATCGGCTGGTCGGGATGGCTGTGGCTGCTGACCCTCGTTCCATTCGTGGGCAGTTTCTTCCCGCTGGTGATCATGGTCGTGCCGGGCAATACCGGCGCCAACCGCTATGGCCCGCCGCCGCCGCCGAACAGCACGGCAGTCAAAGTGCTGTGTTCGCTGTGGATCGTGTTTATCGGGTTGTTCTTTGTGGGTGGCATGCTGGGCGGGATCACTGCCATCCAGCAGGAATATGAAAGCAGCCTTGAAAGCAGCTACGAGAGCGGTTCGGTGAACACCGATGAAATCGATGTCGAAGTCGAGCCCGCCGCGAATTCGGCAGACGATGCAGCCGAAGCCGCCCTCGCCCCTGTAGACTCTGCGAAAGAATGAACAACGCTCCCCGCCGTGACACCTGCGTCCACGGCGCGGCGCTGTTGCGATGGAGATTTGCATGACCCGTTACGCTCTGATCACCGGCGCCTCCAGTGGCATCGGCCTGGCCATGGCCGAAGCCCTGGCGCGCCGTGGCCGCAGCCTGATTCTGGTGGCCCGACAGCGTGATCAGCTGGAAAGCATCGCGATTGAACTGACTCAACGCTTCGGCGTGGAAGTGCTGTTCCGCGCCTGTGATCTCGGTGAGCCGCTGCGCCTGTCCGGTTTTCTGCTGGAGCTCGAAGAAGGCGACCGGCAGATCGATCTATTGGTCAACTGTGCCGGCATCGGTACTTGCGGCCCGTTCCTTGCCCAGGACTGGATGACCGAACAGGACCTGATCGAAGTGAACATCCTCGCCCTTACCCGCCTCTGCCATGCCATCGGCAACAGCATGGCGTTGCAGGGCGGCGGGCAGATTCTCAATGTCGCGTCGGTGGCGGCTTTCAACCCCGGGCCGTGGATGAGCACCTACTACGCCAGCAAGGCGTATGTCCTGCACTTCTCGGAAGCACTTCGAGTGGAACTGAAGAAATGCGCGGTCAAGGTGTCGGTTCTCTGCCCCGGCCCGACTCGCACCGCGTTCTTCAGCACGGCACAACTGAACAACGACAAGCTCAACGCCAGCAAATTGCTGATGAGTCCCGAGGAAGTCGCGCTGTATACCGTGCGCGCCCTGGAGAAAAACCGCGCGATCATCATTCCCGGACGCCGAAACCGCTGGTTCGCCTTTCTGCCCCGGCTCGGTTCGCGCTGGCTCAATCGCACAATTGTCGGCATGGTCAACAAGGCTTACTGCCCGCGCTGAAGGGCCGGCAGGCAAATGACTGGGCGCGGTGTGCCCTCGTGGGTACACTCAGGCCAGCTTAAACAACGGAGAAAACAGCTGTGGATACTCTGTTCACCAAGATCATCAACCGGGAAATCCCGGCGAAGATCATCTACGAGGACGACCAGGTTCTGGCGTTCCACGACATCGCCCCACAGGCACCGGTGCATTTTCTGGTGATCCCGAAGAAACCGGTGCGCACTCTCAACGACCTGACCGAAGACGACAAGGCACTGGCCGGGCACATCCTGTTTACCGCTCAGCGTCTGGCGCTGGAGCTGGGTTGCGAGGAAGGCTTCCGGGTGGTGATGAACTGCAATGAAATGGGCGGGCAGACTGTCTACCACATTCACATGCACGTGCTCGGTCAACGCCAGATGAACTGGCCTCCGGGCTGATTGAACCCAGAGATCGGTGGGAGCGCCCTGCTCCCACATGACCCAGCGCAAACCTTCCCCGGCCGATTCAGTTAAACTGGCCGCCGAGATTCCTCCCGGAGGTCAGCATGACTACCCAACGTCACTACTCGCCCATTGATCGTCTTCTGCTGCAAGCCGATGCCGCGATGCGTACCTTGCTGCCATTCAGCGGCCAGCCGTACCGTCCGTCGCCGGCAATCGTGCAGCCCGATGTGCAGATGAGCGATGAAGACACCCGCCACGTCGCCGGCCTGATGCGCATCAACCACACCGGTGAAGTCTGCGCCCAGGCGCTGTATCAGGGCCAGGCCCTGACCGCCAAGTTGCCGCAGGTGCGCGAGGCCATGGAGCATGCGGCTGAAGAAGAGATCGATCATCTGGTCTGGTGCGAACAGCGCATTCACCAGTTGGGCAGCCACACCAGCGTGCTCAATCCGCTGTTCTATGGCATGTCGTTCGGCATCGGCGCAGTCGCCGGGTTGATCAGCGACAAGGTCAGCCTCGGATTTGTCGCCGCCACCGAGCATCAAGTCTGCAAACATCTGAACGAGCATCTTGAGCAACTGCCGGCCGAGGACGAAAAATCCCGGGCGATTCTGGAGCAGATGCGTATAGATGAAGAACATCATGCGGAGAGTGCACTGGAGGCCGGTGGTTTCCGTTTCCCGGCGCCGGTGAAGTTCGGCATGAGCCTGCTGGCCAAAGTGATGACCAAGAGCACTTACCGGATCTGAAAAACGCCCACAAAAAAGGCGACTGCCGCAAAGCAGTCGCCTTTTTTTGTGCCCGGATTTCTTAGCTCGGCATATTGCGCGCGTAGAAGATTTCCAGCATTTCGTGTTTCACACGCTCGGTCACCTGAGCGCGTTGCTCGGAAGACAGGTTGCTGGTGGCATCGCCGAACAGGTAGTTGTCCAGTTCGAAGTTCTTCAGCAGCATTTTGGTGTGGAACAGGTTTTCCTGATACACGTTCACGTCGGTCATCTGGTACGCGTCGCGGGTGTCTTCGGAGAGGTAGTTCTGGATCGAGTTGATCTCGTGGTCGATGAAATGCTTGTTGCCTTCAACGTCACGGGTGAAGCCGCGCACACGGTAATCCACGGTCACGATGTCCGAATCGAACTGGTGAATGAGGAAATTGAGTGCTTTGAGCGGTGAAATGACACCACAGGTCGACACGTCGATGTCCACACGGAAAGTCGCGATACCGGCGTCCGGATGGATTTCCGGGTAGGTGTGCACCGTGATGTGGCTCTTGTCGAGGTGGGCCAGGATGATTTCGGGCAACGGGCCCGGGGACTCTTCGATCTGGCTTTCGGTCGGGGTCACCGGCTCTTCCGAGATCAGAATCGTGACGCTGGCACCCTGAGGCTCATAGTTCTGACTCGCAATGTTCAGAATGTTGGCACCAATGATTTCGACAACTTCCGTGAGGATCTGCGTCAGGCGTTCGGCGTTGTACTCTTGATTGATGTACTCGACGTAAGCCTGCTGGTCTTGCGGGGTTTCCGCGTAGCAGATGTCATAGATGTTGAAGCTCAAGGTCTTTGTCAGGTTATTGAACCCGTGGAGCTTGAGTTTGCTTTTCACCGTTAAAAACTCTCTATGTATGCGGCACGGCCGCGTGATCAAGCATGCCCGTCAAGTGCGAACAACGCACCTGCGTAGGACGGTTAACACCTCTTCGCGATGGCGATTTTGGTTATCTGTTCAGGCGGATGACCCGTCGGTTGACTGATCACTGCCCTGAAAAAAGTGGCGCATTATGCAGACGTCAGCGGGGGATCGCCAGAGTCTGCACTGCTTTTATGATAGTTGAGTGTCGGCTCAGCCGAGTTCGACGATTTCGTAGTCGTGGGTGATCGCTACACCGGCCGCGCCGAGCATGATCGAGGCCGAGCAATACTTCTCGGCAGACAGTTCGATAGCGCGCTTGACCTGGGCTTCTTTCAGACCACGCCCCTTGACCACAAAGTGCATGTGGATCTTGGTGAACACTTTCGGATCTTCGGTCGCGCGCTCGGCTTCCAGAAAGGCCTCGCAGCTTTCAACGGCCTGACGGGACTTCTTCAGAATGCTGACCACGTCGAAATTACTGCAACCGCCGACACCCAGCAGGAGCATTTCCATCGGGCGGACACCCAGGTTACGACCACCGGCGTCCGGCGGACCGTCCATGACCACGACATGACCGCTGCCGGATTCGCCGAGGAACATGGCTTCGCCAGCCCATTGGATGCGTGCCTTCATCGCCAAGACTCCACTGTAGAAAAAAGGGTCGCCAGCTTAGCACAGGGCCCAGCCCGGACAGCGAGCAGGTTCCTAGGACAAATGCACCTTTGACGTAGGTGATTTCTCGAAATTTCGACGAAGTGTCTGGTAAGCTGGCGCCAATTCGCTGGCGCCCTAGCCAGACTGTGGAGCGACCGCCTCAGCGCCTCATATAAAAACCAAATATAACCGTGCAGTCTTTTCGGGATACAACCATGGTTGGTATTACCCCCACACCCAAAATCAAGAACCTCGACAAGTTGCTGATGCATTGCCAGCGCCGACGTCATGCGGCCAAGAGCAACATCATCTGCGCCGGGGATCGCTCCGACACGCTGTACTTCATCATCCGCGGCTCGGTCACGATCCTGATCGAGGATGACGACGGCCGCGAGATGATCATCGCGTACCTGAACGCCGGGGACTTCTTCGGTGAGCTGGGCTTGTTCGAAGAAGCCGGCCAGGAACAACAGCGCAGCGCCTGGGTGCGGGCCAAGGTTGAATGCGAAGTCGCGGAAATCAGCTACGCCAAGTTCCGCGAACTGTCGCAACAGGATCCAGACATTCTTTACGTCCTCAGCGGACAAATCGCACAACGCCTGCGCAATACCACGCGCAAGGTCGGCGACCTGGCGTTCTTCGACGTCACCGGCCGTGTCGCTCGCTGTTTGCTCGAGCTGTGCAAACAACCGGACGCCATGACCCACCCCGACGGCATGCAGATCAAGGTGACCCGTCAGGAAATCGGCCGGATTGTCGGTTGCTCGCGAGAGATGGTCGGTCGCGTGCTCAAGGATCTTGAGGAGCGCAACCTGGTGGATGTGAAAGGCAAGACCATGGTGGTCTTCGGCACTCGCTGAGTTCCAAAGCTCAGCCGGCGTAGATCTGCGCCAGCATCAAACGAAAGAGTTCATCGAGACGTGCCAAGGCATGGGGCGCGGGGAATTTTTCATGCAGAGCGATGTGGCTGGCGGCACGTACCCGATGCTCCAGACCACACGCTTCGTTGAAGCGGTTGACCGCCGCGACCATCGACTCACGCTCGTCATCCACCAGCATCGCACCGTGAACCAACCCCACCGGACGCTGACCGCCCTGACTCTGACGCCAGCGCTGGGCGGTGCCGACCATCTTGCGACCGTCGAGATTGACGTTGAAGCGCCCATCGCAGAACGCCCCGTCGATTTCACCCAACGACGAAGTGCCACCCAACTCATCCAGCAACTCGCAGATCGGGTCGCACAACCGCCGATAACCGGTTTCGATGCGGTTCAGATCGCCTTCGCTGCGAGGCGGCGCATAGACCAGTGCAATGTTGATGGTGGAAGCCGATTGCGGAACAGGTTCGCCGCCGGTTTCACGCAACAGCACCGGCCAACCGGCAGCAGCGGAGACTTCGCAGGCGTGATCGAATCCGGGCAAGCGATTCAAACGGCGCGGCATGACCAAAGCACGGTCGCTGGGTTGCCAAAAAAGCAGACCAGATTCGGCATCACCAGCGCAGACTGAGGCCAGAAGATCCTGTTCGGCTTGCAGACCGGCTTCGATGGTCAGGGAGGTGGGGATCATAAGGTTTCCATAGGACGCTGAGTCTGAGGTGAATCTTATGCCGCCTTCGCGGGCAAGCCCGCTCCATCAAGGGCCGGGCGCCTGCGAAGACTCGATCAGTCGAGGGTCGAACCGCTCACCGGGACGCCGCGTTCCGGGAAGAACAGACGCTGCAGTTCGATGCCCGGGCTTTCGGCGCGCATGAACGCTTCGCCGACCAGGAACGCGTAAACATCGCTGATTTCCATCAGTTCGACATCGGCACGATTGAGGATCCCGCTCTCGGTGACCACCAGCCGATCGCGCGGAATGCGTGGCAGCAGGTCGAGGGTGGTTTCCAGACTGACATCAAAGGTGTGCAGATTGCGGTTGTTGACCCCGACCAGTGGCGTGTCGAGGGTTTTCAACGCGCGCTCCAGCTCGTCGCCGTCGTGCACTTCCACCAACACGTCGAGGCCGACGTCTTTGGCGACTGACGCCAGTTCAGCCATTTTCACGTCATCCAGCGCAGCGACGATCAACAGCACGCAATCGGCGCCAAGGGCACGGGCTTCGACGATCTGATACGGATCGATCATGAAGTCCTTGCGGATCACCGGCAGCGAGCACGCGGCGCGGGCCTGTTGCAGGTAAACATCGGCGCCCTGGAAGTAGTCGATATCGGTCAGCACCGACAGGCAGGTCGCCCCGCCCTTCTCGTAACTTTTGGCGATGTCGGCGGGAACGAAGTCCTCGCGGATCACGCCCTTGCTCGGCGATGCCTTCTTGATTTCGGCAATCACTGCCGGTTGTTTCTTCTTGGCCTGCGCCAGCAATGCCTGGGCAAAACCACGGGGTGCATCGGCCGCCTTGGCCAGACTTTCCAGCTCGCTCAGGCTCACACGGGCGCTACGCTCGGCGACTTCCTGAACCTTGCGGGCCAGAATGTTTTCCAGAACCGTCGGTACACTCATCCCTCATTCTCCACTTTGAATACCGCGGTAAAGGCACCCAACTCCTCGAGTTTTTCCCGAGCAAGACCGGTGTGCAGAGCGTCGTGGGCCAGAGCCACGCCCTCTTTCAGACTTGTCGCCAGATCGGCTGCATACAGCGCCGCACCGGCATTGAGCACGATCATTTCGGCAGCCTTCTGACCGTTCTCGGTCTTGCGCTTGCCCAGTGCATCGCGGATCAGCGCCAGCGAGGCTTCCGGGCCTTCGACCGACAGACCGTGCAGGCTCTGGCTCTTCATGCCCAGATCTTCCGGTTCGACCCAATATTCGGTGATTTGATCGTCCTTCAACTCGGCAACAAAGGTGGGTGCCGCCAGACTGAATTCGTCCAGACCATCCTTCGAATGCACCACCAGCACGTGTTTACTGCCAAGACGCTGCAAGACTTCAGCCAACGGCCGGCACAGCGCAGGCGTGAACACGCCCACCACCTGATGTTTCACACCGGCCGGATTCGTAAGCGGGCCGAGCATGTTGAACAAGGTACGCAGGCCGAGATCGCGACGCGGGCCGGCAGCGTACTTCATGGCTTTGTGGTGAGTCTGGGCAAACATGAAACCGATGCCGACGTTGTCGATGCAGCGCGCCACCTGAACCGGGGTCAGGTTGAGGTAGATGCCGGCGGCCTCCAGCAGATCGGCGCTGCCGCTCTTGCCCGACACTGCACGGTTACCGTGTTTGGCCACGGTGCAACCCGCCGCGGCGACCACAAAGGACGATGCGGTCGACACGTTGAAAATGTTCGCGCCGTCACCGCCGGTGCCGACCACGTCGACCACGCGGTCGAGGGTCTGGAGTTCGACCTTGTCCGCCAGCTCGCGCATCACCGACACAGCACCGACGATTTCGTCGATGCTTTCGCTCTTCATGCGCATGGCCATCATGAACGCGCCGATCTGCGCGTCCGTGCATTGGCCGGTCATGATTTCGCGCATCACGTCGCGCATTTCCTCGGTGCTGAGGTCGAGGTGATCGACGATACGGCTCAGGGCTGTCTTGATATTCATGGAAAGTCCTTAGCGCGTGCCGCCAGTTTGTTTGAGGAAGTTGGCGAACAGTTCATGGCCCTGTTCGGTGAGGATCGATTCCGGGTGGAACTGTACGCCCTCGATGTTCAGGGTTTTGTGACGCAGGCCCATGATTTCGTCGACCGAGCCGTCATCGTGCTGAGTCCACGCGGTCAGCTCCAGGCAATCGGGCAACGTTTCGTGTTTGACGATCAGGGAATGATAGCGGGTGACGGTCAGCGGGCGGTTCAGACCGGCAAACACGCCCTTGTCCTCGTGAAATACCGGGCTAGTCTTACCGTGCATCACCTGTCGGGCGCGGACGACATCCCCGCCAAAGGCCTGGCCGATGGACTGGTGGCCGAGGCAGACGCCGAGGATCGGCAGTTTGCCGGCAAAGTGCTTGATGGCTTCGATGGAAATGCCGGCTTCGGTCGGCGTACACGGGCCTGGGGACACAACGATCCGCTCAGGGTTGAGCGCTTCGATTTCGGCGATGGTCAATTCGTCGTTGCGCACCACTTTGACCTCGGCTCCCAGCTCGCCGAGGTATTGCACAACGTTGTAAGTAAAGGAGTCGTAGTTGTCGATCATCAGCAACATGGCGTTTCGAACCTCTTGAATTCTGACTTGAAAACAGCCTTCGGATGACTTGCCAGAGCGCTGCACACTGGCGGACGCGCAGGTCGCATCGGCACAGCGGCATTTCAAAGGGGCAAGGAAGGCAAAGCGATACAGATCCGGCGGGGCCGGCAGAAAAGATTCAGGCGCGCCAACGCCAGCGGGCGTGTGCCTTGATGACTTGATCCAGAAGTTTGCTGGTGATCAACACGGGGAAGGTCTCGTTCATACGTTTCGGCACAGTAACTTAGCTGGGCGGAGCGTGCAATATGGCCGGGGCCGCGGGGGATAAAACAATGGGAGGGTTGACGACCGATGGCAAAACGCCGGAAGTTTTTGGTACTGTCGTTTCGTTCACTACAACAATAAATAAACGGACTGCTCATGATCAAACAGACATTGTTTGTACCGCTCGCCGGATGCCTGCTCGCAATCGCCTGCGCCCAGGCGAACGCCGCACCCAATCCTTATTCGAATTTCGTGGTTTTCGGCGACAGCCTCAGCGACGCGGGAACCTTCACCGACAGCGGCGGCCCCGCCGGATCGGGCAAACGCTTCACCAACCGCACGGGGCCGAACTATCAGGACGGCAGCGGTGAGTTCTATTCGCTCAACGCCACCCAATTGCTCGGCGGCCGCCTCGGCTTCACACCGGACCAGACCGCCGCCTCGTCGTCTACCGTACGTCCCGACCAAGGCTTGCCGGATGGCAATAACTGGGCCGTGGGCGGCTACCGCACCGACCAGATTCTCGACTCGATCACCAGCCAGTCCGCCACTGGCGAACGCACCCGCGCCGGTTACCTGCCGTCGAACGGCTTCCGTGCCGACCCGAATGCCCTGTATTACCTGACCGGGGGCGGCAACGACTTCCTTCAGGGTCGCGTCACCAGTCTTCCTCAGGCGAATGCCGCCGCCGATCGACTGGTCGACAGCGTACGCACACTGCAAGGTGCCGGCGCCCGTTACATCATGGTCTGGCTGTTGCCGGACATCGGCCTGACACCGGCCATCAACGGCTCGCCGCTGCAAGCCTTCACCTCGCAACTCAGCGCCCAGTTCAATACCGAACTGGTCAGCCAGTTGCAGAGCGTCAACGCCAACGTCATTCCGCTGAACGTTCCGGTTCTGCTCAAAGAGGCATTCGCCAATCCGGCGCAGTTCGGCCTGGCCACTGACCAGAACCTGGTCGGCACCTGCTTCAGCGGCAGCGGCTGTACCGAGAACGCCCGATACGGGATCAACAGCGCCACCCCGGACCCGACCAAGCTGATCTACAACGACGCCGTCCACCCGACCGAGGCCGGGCAGCGCCTGATTGCCGATTACGCTTATTCGCTGCTGGCCGCGCCATGGGAAGCAACCCTGTTACCGCAAATGGCTCAAGGCACCTTGCGTTCGCATCAGGACGAATTGCGTAACCAGTGGCTGGCGGATTGGGAAAACTGGCAGGCCGTTGGCCAATGGCGGGCGATTGTCGCCGGTGGCGGCCAGCATCAGGATTTCGATAGCCAGCGCAGCGGCGCCAGCGCCGACGGCAACGGTTACAACCTGAACATCGGCGGCAGCTACCGTCTCAACGACGCGTGGCGCGTGGGCGTGGCGGCGGGTTTCTACAACCAGAAACTCGAGGCCGGCGACAATGATTCGGACTACAAGCTGAACACTTATCTGGGCACCGCGTTCGCCCAGTATCAGCAGAACCGCTGGTGGGGTGATGCCGCAGTGACCGCCGGGCATCTGGATTACGACAGCCTCAAACGCAAATTCCAGCTGGGGGTCAACGAGCGCGGCGAGAAAGGCGATACCGACGGTTATGTTCTGGCCTTCAGCGGACGCGTGGGTTACGACATTGCGCCGCAAGCGAGCAGCCCATGGCATCTGTCTCCGTTCGTCAGTGCCGACTTTGCCAAGGTTGAAGTCGATGGATATTCGGAAAACGGCGCCGACTCCACCGCACTGACGTTCGATGACCAGTCGCGCATTTCCCGGCGTCTCGGCCTCGGGATCCAGGGCAAGTATCAGATCACCTCGCAGACCCAGGTGTTCGGCGAATTCGCCCATGAGCGCGAGTACAACGACGACACCCAGAATGTGACGATGAACCTCAACAGCCTGCCGAACAACCGCTACACCCTGGCCGGCTACGCCCCTCAAACCAACCTGAACCGCCTGAACCTGGGCGTGAGCCACAACCTCACCAAGGACCTGGCATTGCGCGCCAGCTACGACATCCGCAAGGATGACGACTTCACCCAGCAAGGGATCAACGTCGGCGTAGCGCTCGACTTCTGATTCGCAGGCCACAAAAAAACGCGACGCCCTCACAGGCGCCGCGTTTTTTTGTGGCTGAATCATCAATCACTCAGTCCGGGGTTTGCTCGGCCAGCGCAACAGCGCGGAACATTGCCCGGCGCTTGTTGATGGTTTCTTCCCATTCCAGCGCCGGCACCGAGTCAGCGACGATACCGCCACCGGCCTGCACGTGCAGTTCGCCGTTCTTGATCACGGCGGTACGGATCGCAATCGCAGTGTCCATGTTGCCGTTCCAGGCGAAGTAGCCGACCGCACCGCCATACACACCACGCTTGACCGGCTCCAGCTCGTCGATGATTTCCATCGCGCGGATCTTCGGTGCGCCGGACAAGGTACCCGCCGGCAGGATAGCCCGCAGCGCGTCCATCGCCGTCAGCCCGGTTTTCAACTGACCGGTCACGTTGGACACGATGTGCATCACGTTGGAATAACGCTCGATGACCATCTTCTCGGTGAGCTTCACCGAACCGATTTCCGAAACGCGACCGGTGTCGTTGCGTCCGAGGTCGATCAGCATCAGGTGCTCGGCAATCTCCTTGTCGTCCGACAGCAGGTCTTCTTCCAGCGCCACGTCCGCCTCTTCGGTAGCCCCGCGAGGACGGGTGCCGGCAATCGGGCGTACGGTGATCAGGTTGTCTTCGACCCGCACCAGCACTTCCGGCGAACTGCCGACGACATGGAAATCGCCGAAGTTGAAGAAGTACATGTAGGGGGTCGGGTTGAAGCAACGCAGCGCGCGGTACAGATCGATGGGTGCCGCCTTGAAGTCGATCGACATGCGCTGGGACGGCACGACCTGCATGCAGTCACCGGCGAGGATGTATTCCTTGATGGTGTCGACGGCTTTTTCGTAGTCGTCCTGAGTGAAACTGGAGCGGAACACCGGCTCGGCGGCCTGCTGCTTGCTGAAGTCCAGGCCACGGCGCGGGGTGATCGGCTGACGCAGTTTTTCCAGCAGTTGCTGCAATTGCGCCTGGCCCTGCTCGTAGGCATCGGCCTGCGCCGGATCGGCCAGCACGATCGCGTGCATCTTGCCGGCGAGGTTGTCGAACACCACCACCGCATCGGAAACCATCAGCAGGATGTCCGGCACGCCCAGCGGATCCGGGTTCGGGCATTTGCCGAGGCGCTTCTCTACATAGCGCACGCAGTCGTAACCGAAGTAACCCACAAGGCCACCGTTGAAACGCGGCAGACCGGCGATGGTCGGCACGTTGTAGCGGGCCTTGAAGGTTTCAACGAAAGCCAACGGGTCTTCGACGTCGTGGCTTTCGGTCTCGACGCCATCGACGGTGATGCTGACGTGATGATCGTGAACCCGCAGCACGGTGCGGCACGGCAGGCCGATGATCGAGTAACGGCCCCATTTCTCGCCGCCCTGCACCGATTCGAGCAGGTAGGAGTTGGGCTGGTCGGCCAGTTTCAGGTAGATCGACAGCGGCGTGTCGAAGTCGGCCAGGGTTTCACAGGCCAGCGGGATGCGGTTGTAGCCGTCAGCGGCCAGACGCAGGAATTCTTCGCGAATCATAGGGTGCCTCGTGGTGTGAGGTGCAAATCAGTCAGGTGTGCAAACGCGCCGGCAGGCCGGCCAGGAACAAGTCAGGCGCGCCAACGCCAGCGGGCCAGGGCCTTGATGACTTTCATCCAGAGTTTGCGGGTGACCACCACGATGGCGTTTCCAGAAGGGGATTGAGAAGCGTCGGGCAACGTTATCTCAGCGGCCGTATCCAGGCAACCGGGAATTAGCTTGCGCAGATCGTCGATGACCAGCGCCGGGGATTCCTCGGCGATCGGCCGGCCATGGTTGTAGCCGTAACTCAGCGCAACACATTTGACCCCCGCCGCTTTCGCCGCCAGCACGTCGCTGCGCGAATCGCCGACGAACAGCGATTGCGAGGCCGGAATGCCGGACATCTTCATGACAAAGAACAGCGCTGCCGGGTCAGGCTTTTTCTGCGGCAGCGTATCGCCGCCGATGATCCACTTGAAGTAGCGGCCGATCTTCATCTGATCCAGCAGCGGCGCGACGAAGCGCTCCGGCTTGTTGGTGATCAGCGCCATGGCCACGCCCTGCTTGTGCAGCCATTTCAGGGTGTCACGCACGCCGGGATAGACCACGGTCAGTTCATGGCTGGCGCCGTAGGCTTCCATGAATACCTCCAGCGCATGCTCGGCTTCGACGTCATCCACGGTGGAATGATCGATGCCGCCGGCCAAGGCGCGGCGCACCAGCACCGGCGCGCCGTTGCCGACCCACTCGCGCACCGACTCGATACCGGCAGGCTTGCGCCCGAGGGAGAGCAGCATGTTATCCACCGCCGCCGCCAGGTCGGGTACCGAATCGATCAGCGTGCCATCCAGATCGAACATCACCAACCGCGGCAGTTGCCCCGGGAACAGCTGCTCAAAACCGCTCATGGGCGAGCCAGCGCCAGTTCGGAACGCATCTTGTCGATGACTTCCTGATAGTTCGGCGCATTGAAGATCGCCGAGCCGGCCACAAAGGTGTCGGCGCCAGCGGCAGCGATTTCACGGATATTGTTGACGTTGACGCCGCCGTCGATTTCCAGGCGGATGTCACGGCCCGAGGCATCGATGATCGCGCGCGCTTCGCGCAGCTTGTCGAGGGTGCCCGGGATGAATTTCTGCCCGCCGAAGCCCGGGTTGACGCTCATCAACAGGACCATGTCGACTTTGTCGATCACGTACTTGAGCACGTCCAGCGGGGTCGCCGGGTTGAACACCAGGCCGGACTTGCAGCCGCCTTCACGGATCAGTTGCAGCGAACGATCGACGTGCAACGTGGCTTCCGGGTGGAAGGTGATGTAAGTGGCGCCGGCTTCGATGAAGTCGCCGACGATGCGATCCACCGGGCTGACCATCAGGTGCGCGTCGATCGGCGCGGTAATGCCGTACTTGCGCAGTGCGGCGCAGACCATCGGGCCGATGGTCAGGTTCGGCACGTAGTGGTTGTCCATGACATCGAAGTGGACGAAGTCGGCACCGGCGGCCAGAACGTTGTCCACTTCCTCGCCGAGGCGGGCGAAGTCGGCGGAGAGAATCGACGGAGCAATAACGAAGGGCTGCATGACGCACCTTTTCTGAGCTAAATCACGATGGCGCGCATTGTATACCTCAAGTTTCCGCGCGCGCACCGTGACCGCGATGATTGGGTTGTGCCATGACCGGCGGCCGGGCGGTTCTCAGTACGCCGCCCGGTAGATCTTCTCGATGTCGGCGGCGCTGAGCTTGCGCGGGTTGTTGCGCATCAGGCGCTCGATCCCCGCGGCCTCTACGGCCATGGCCGGTATCGCCTCTTCGGGCACGCCGAAACTGCGCAGACCCAGCGGAATTTCTACCGCCGCGCACAGTTCGGTCATCGCCGCGACGGCGCTGTCGGCCGCTTCATTGAAACTCAGATGAGCGGTCTTTACCCCCATGGCTTCGGCAATATCCTGCATCCGTTCGACGCAGGCCATCTTGTTCCAGGTCATCACATACGGCAGCAACAGCGCATTACTGACGCCATGGGCAATGTTGAAACGCCCGCCCAGCGGATACGCCAGCGCATGCACCGCGCCGACCCCGGCGTTGCCGAACGCCATGCCGGCCATCAGGCTGGCGGTGGCCATGTCTTCCCGGGCCTGCAGGTTGGACGGATTGGCGTAGGCCTTGGGTAAGGAGCGGGCGATCAACCTGATGGCGCCGATGGCCAGCGAATCGGTAATCGGCGAGGCATTCAGCGACAGATAGGACTCGATGGCATGCACCAGCGCATCGACGCCACTGGCGGCGGTGACACTGCGCGGGCAGGTCAGGGTCATCTGCGGGCTGACCAGCGCCACGTCCGGCAACAGGTAGTCGCTGACAATGCCCTTCTTCAACTGAGCGACCTTGTCCGAAAGAATCGCTACGTTGGTCACCTCAGAACCTGTGCCGGCCGTGGTCGGGATGGCGATCAGCGGCGGGCCCTTGCGCGGCACCTGATCGACGCCGAACAGATCCTCCAGCGCACCGTGATAACCGGCATACGCCGCGACACTCTTGGCGATGTCGATGGCACTGCCGCCGCCCAGACCGATCAGCCCGTCATGCCCGCCTTCGCGATAGACGCGCATGCAATCCTCGACGATGGCGATTTCCGGATCCGGCAGCACCCGGTCGAAGATTTCGTACTCGCGCTCGCCGATCTGCGCCAGCGCCAGCTCCACCGTGCCGGATTTCACCAGCGCGGCATCGGTGACGATCAGCGGGTTGTCGATGTCCAGCCGCGCGAGCTCGGCCGCCAGCTGCTCGATGGCCCCGGCGCCGGTGATCAGTTTGTGAGCGATCTTGAACGAGGAAAGACTCATCGTGCGCAGCCTCTTATAAATGTGGGAGCTGAGCACAAGCGTAGCTGGGGAATCGGGGTTGTCTGTCATTCAGCGCATGAATGACCAGAGCAGCACTTGTGGGAGCGAGCTTGCTCGCGAAGGCGGCGCCACATGCGCAATCTGTATCGCCTGACACATCGCTTTCGCGAGCAAGCTCGCTCCCACAGGTTTTGGTAGCGGACTCTTAGACTTGAGCAGTACGCAATTTCTCACTCCGCCCACGCAACCACTCCAGCGTCAGCAGCAGAATCACCGAGAAGGCGATCAGCAACGTAGCAGCGGCGGCGATGGTCGGGCTCAGGTTCTCGCGAATCCCGCTGAACATCTGCCGAGGCAACGTCGCCTGCTCGGGACCTGCGAGGAACAGCGTCACCACCACTTCATCGAACGAGGTCGCAAAGGCAAACAGCGCCCCGGAAATCACCCCCGGCGCAATCAGCGGCAAGGTCACCCGACGGAATGTCACCAGCGGCGAGGCTCCGAGACTGGCCGCCGCCCGCACCAGATTGTGGTTGAAGCCCTGCAAGGTCGCCGACACCGTGATGATCACGAACGGCACACCGAGCACCGCGTGCACTACGATCAGCGAGAAGAAACTGTTGCCCAGCCCCAGCGGCGCGAAGAACAGGTAACTGGCCACACCGATGATCACCACCGGCACCACCATCGGCGAAATCACCAGCGCCATCACCAACGGCTTGCCGGGGAAGTCGCCACGGGTCAGGCCGATCGCCGCCAGCGTGCCGAACACCATTGCCAGCACGGTCGCGACCGGGGCCACGATGATGCTGTTCTTCAGCGAACGCATCCATTCCGCCGAAGCGAAGAAGTCCTGATACCACTGCAGCGAAAAGCCCTGCAGCGGATACACCAGAAAACTGCCCGAGTTGAACGACAGCGGCACGATCACCAGCACCGGCAGGATCAGGAACAACAGGATCAAGCCGCAGAGGATCCGCAAGCTGTAGAACCACACCCGCTCGACGGGCGACATATAAGGACTCAGCATTTCAAATTCCCCTTAGCTCAGGCGCAGGCGACTGGCGCCCACCAGCCAGCTGTAGATCAGATAAAGCACCACGGTCGCCAGCAGCAACAGCCCGCCGAGCGCGGTGGCCATGCCCCAGTTGATGCTGGTGTTGGTGTAGAACGCGACGAAGTAGCTGACCATCTGATCGTTCGGGCTGCCCAGCAGCGCCGGGGTGATGTAGTAGCCGATGGCGAGGATGAACACCAGCAGGCAACCGGCGCCGACACCGGCGTAGGTCTGCGGGAAGTACACCCGCCAGAAGCTGGCGAACGGATGACAGCCGAGGGAAATCGCGGCACGCATGTAGGTCGGCGAGATGCCTTTCATCACGCTGTAGATCGGCAGGATCATGAACGGCAGCAGGATGTGCACCATCGAGATGTAGACCCCGGTGCGGTTGAACACCAGTTCCAGCGGTTTATCGATGATGCCCATTGCCATCAGCGCGCTGTTGATCAAACCGCCGGATTGCAGCAACACGATCCACGCGGCGACTCGCACCAGAATCGAAGTCCAGAACGGCAGCAGCACCAGAATCATCAGCAGGTTGCTCTGACGCGACGGCAGGTTGGCCAGCAAGTAGGCCAGCGGATAGGCCAGCACCAGGCAGATCACGGTGATAATCAGGCCCATCCAGAACGTCCGGGCGAAGATATCGAGGTAGATCGCCTGATCCGGGGTCGCCGGGGCAATTTCACCGAGGTCGTCGATGCGGTGGTCCACCGCTGCCAACAGATAGAACGGGGTGATGTTGCTGGTGTTACGCTTCACCGCTTGCCAATAGGCCGGATCGCCCCAACGCTCGTCGAGGCCTTCCAGCGCTTCTTTATAAGAGGCCGGTTCGCTGGCGAATGGCAGCGAGCGGGCAGTTTTGGTCAGCAGGCTGCGATAGCCGGCCAACTCCATGTTCAGGCGCTTGGACAGATCGCCCAGGGTCTGGTTTTTGCGCGCTTCGGCGAGGTCCTCGCTGGCGGCTTTGTAGACCGGTTCTGCGGGCAGGCCTCGGCCGTCCCAGGCAGCAATCGCGGTCACGGTGCGCGGCATGCCGCCGACCACTTCCGGGTTGCCGACGCTTTTATAGAGCAGCGCCACGATCGGCACCAGGAACACCAGCAACAGAAACAGCACCAGCGGCGCGATCAGCGCCTGGGCCTTCCAGCGGTTGACCCGCTCGGCGTGCTTGAGCCGCTGCTTCAAGGTGGGGCTGTTGCCCTCGTTCAGGGGAACGGCGATGGCCATGACGTACTCCGCAAATCTTTGATCGTTACAGAGGCGGTAAACCGTCTCTGTTGTGTTGGAACACCGCAACCTGACTGATCGTTCCCACGCTCTGCGTGGGAATGCCGCCCGGGACGCTCCGCGTCCCTGTGACGCAGAGCGTCACTGGATGCGTTCCCACGCAGAGCGTGGGAACGATCACAGGAGGGCGAGCCCTCTGGTTACTTCGCAGCCCAGGAATTGAAGCGCTGCTCCAGTTGCTCGCCGTTGTCAGCCCAGAAGCTGACGTCGATCTGCACCTGGTTGGCGATGTTTTCCGGGGTGGTCGGCATGTCTTTCAGGATCGCCTTGTCCAGCAACGGCACGGCCTGGGAGTTGGCCGGTCCGTAGGCGATGTTTTCCGAGTAGGTCTTCTGCTGTTGCGGCTGCACCGAGAACGCGATGAACTTCTTCGCCGCTTCGGCGCGCTTGGCGTCCAGACCTTTCGGGATGGCCCAGGCGTCGAAGTCGTAAATGCCGCCGTTCCACACCACTTTCAGGTTGGATTCTTTCTGTACGGCGGCGATACGACCGTTGTAGGCCGAGCTCATGACCACGTCACCGGAGGCGAGGTACTGCGGCGGCTGGGCGCCGGCTTCCCACCACTGAATGTTCGGTTTCAGCTCGTCGAGCTTCTTGAACGCGCGATCCTGACCGCCCTTGCTGGCCAGTTCCTTGTACACGTCTTTAGGCGCAACGCCGTCGGCCATCAGTGCAAATTCGAGGGTGTATTTGGCGCCTTTGCGCAGGCCGCGCTTGCCCGGGAATTTTTTGGTGTCCCAGAAATCCGCCCAGCTGGTCGGTGCGGTTTTCAGCTTGTCGGCGTTGTAGGCCAGCACGGTCGACCACACGAAGAAGCCCACGCCGCATGGCTGGATCGCGCCTTTGACGTAATCTTCGGACTTGCCGAACAGCGCAGGATCCAGTTGCTCGAACATGTCTTCGTCGCAGCCACGGGACAGCTCCGGCGATTCAACCTCTACCAGATCCCAGGACACGCTTTTGGTGTCGACCATGGCTTTGACCTTGGCCATCTCACCGTTGTACTCGCCGGCGACGATCTTGCCGTTGCCCGCCGCTTCCCACGGTGCGTAGAAGGCTTTGACTTGCGCCGCCTTGTTCGCCCCGCCAAACGACACCACGGTCAGATCCGGCCCAGCGGCCATTGCGCTTGCCGCACCCATCAGGCCCAGGGTCAGGGCTGTGAACTTCAGGGATCTCAACATTTATTGTTCTCTCCACGTGCAGGGTTGGTGTTGGTATTGCCGGGGCGCTTAATGCGCCTCTAGAAGAGGATCTAGCGCGCGAACGTGCTCGACCTGCCAGCCAAGCGGAACCACGTCACCGACCGCGAGCGCAGGATCGAGCTCGGCAATCGGTTGTTTCACGAAGAAGTCGGTCTTGCCGCAGACTTCCAGGCGCACCCGGACGTGGTCGCCCAGATAGATGAATTCGGCCACCCGCCCGGAGAAGCGGTTGACGCATTGGTCGCTCGAACCGTTGAGGCTGACGCGCTCCGGACGAATCGACAGGGTGACCGGTTCGCCGGTCTGGCCGATGTTGACCGCCAGTGCCTCGACCTTTTCCCCACGCCCCAGCTCGACCACGCAGCGCTCGCCGTTCTGGCTGAGCAGGCGACCGTTGAGACGGTTGTTCTCGCCGATGAAGTTGGCGACGAAAGTGTTTTTCGGTTCTTCGTAGAGGGTACGCGGCGGAGCGATCTGCTGGATCTCGCCCTGGTGGAACACGGCAACGCGATCGGACATGGTCAGGGCTTCGCCCTGGTCGTGGGTCACGTAGACCACGGTCACGCCGAGGCGCTGGTGCAGGTGTTTGATTTCCATCTGCATGTGTTCGCGCAGTTGTTTATCGAGAGCGCCAAGCGGTTCGTCCATCAGCACCAGTTGCGGCTCGAACACCAGCGCGCGGGCCAATGCCACACGCTGTTGCTGACCGCCGGACAGTTGCGCCGGGTAACGCGATGCGAAGGCATCGAGCTGGACCATGCTCAGGACTTTCTTGACCTTGTCGCTGACGTCGCTCTTGTTCAGGCCACGCACGGTCAGCGGGAACGCCAGGTTCTCGGCGACGGTCATGTGCGGAAACAGCGCGTAGTTCTGGAACACCATGCCGATGTCGCGCTTGTGCGGCGGCACGTTGTTGATCGCGCGCCCGGCCAGGAGAATTTCACCGGCGGTCGGTGTTTCGAAACCGGCGAGCATCATCAGGCTGGTGGTCTTGCCGGAGCCGGACGGCCCGAGCAGGGTGAGGAATTCGCCCTTGCGGATGTCCAGGTTGAGGTCTTTGACGATCAGGTTCTCGCCGTCGTAGCTCTTCTGCACTCCACGAAAGCTGACCAGCACATCGCTGGCCCCTGCGTTTGATTCGACCTGGCTCATACCCACACCTTTGTTATTGATGACTGCTGTGGGATTAAGCCTAGTGGCTGCTCACAGTCACGCAAATCGGGGCGCAGGAGAGAATCGCCTCAGCCGGATGGAAGGCCGGGGGTAGGGATTGCCCTACAAGGATGGCGTTAATGAATAAAGCAGGGACGAGCGCGGAGCTGCAAGCTTCAATAACAAGCAAAAGCGCGTGTCGCTAACAGATATGCCCAATATCGCAGGATCGATGAAGAAACCTGTGGGAGCACACTCGCTCCCACAGTGGATAGAGGTGTGGTTCAGAGCAGCTTGTGTTCCATCGCGTACTTCACCAGCTCGGCGAGGGAGGTGATATTGAGTTTCTGCATCAGCCGCGCCTTGTGGGTGCTGATGGTCTTGCTGCTCAGGGCCAGTTGCTGGGCGATGTCGTTGACGTTGGCGCCTTGCGCCAGACGTTCGAACACCGAGAACTCGCGCTCGGACAGTAATGAGTGCAGTGGTCGCGCATCGGTCAGGCCGACTTCAAACACCATTCGGTCGGCCAGTTCGGGATCAATGTAGCGCCCACCCGCCGCGACCTTGCGGATCGCCGTCAGCAGCAGCGCCGGATCGCTGTCCTTGGTCGCATACCCGGCGGCACCGACCTTCAGCGCCCGGGCGGCCATCTGCGCTTCGTCGTGCATCGACAGCACCAGAATCGCCGGCGGACTGCTCAGTGCGCGGATCCGTGGAATCGCTTCGAGCCCGTTGACGCCGGGCATCGAGATATCCAGCAACACCACTTCGCAGGGCACATTGCGCAGGGTTTCCAGCAACTGCTCGCCATTGCTCGCCTCCCCCACCACCTGCAGATCCCTGGCCAGGCCGATCAATTGCTTGATGCCTTCGCGAACGATGGTGTGGTCTTCGGCTACCAGTACACGGATCACTTACTTCTCCTCATCCAGTGGCACCCGCACGCTCAGTGTGGTGCCCTCGCCTGGCTCGCTGTCGAGTGACAACTGCCCGCCCATGATCAACACCCGCTCGCGCATGCCCACCAGTCCAAAGGACGTCGGCCTGCAGGCAGCGGCGACAAATCCTACGCCATCATCGCTGACCGTTAGACACAATTCGTCGCCTTCCTGGGTCAGCGTCAGCTCCACAGTATGCGCCTGGGCATGGCGCATGACGTTGGTCAGCGCCTCCTGAAGAATGCGGAACAGACCGATGGCCTTGGCGTCGCTGAGCGGCGGCAGATTGTCCGGTACCTGCACCAGACACGGAATGTGCGTGCGCGCCTCGAACCGCCGCGCCTGCCACTCGATCGCCGAAGCGATCCCGGCATCGAGGATCGGCGGGCGCAATGCCGTCGCCACATCCCGCACCAGCTGGAACAACTGGGCGATCAGACGCTTCATGCTGTTCAGCCGTTCGTTCAGACCCGGGTCGAGTTGCGCGTAGGCCAGTTCGCACATCGACGTCTCCAGTTTCAACACCGTCAGCATCTGTCCCAGCTCATCGTGAACCTCGCGGGCAATCCGCGCCTTTTCTTCTTCCCGCACGCTTTCCAGATGCGCCGACAACTCGCGCAGTTGCTCGCGGGAGGCCGCCAGCTCCAGTTCGATACGTTTGCTTTCGGTGATGTCCCAGACGATGCCGTCCCAGACATAGGACCCGCCCTCAAGCTGGCGGGTAATCGCCTTGATCTCGGCCCAGCGCTGCTCGCCCTGGCGCGTAAGGATCCGGCCCTGCCACGACCAGTCGCTGTCGGTGTCCAGCGCCTGGTCCTGGGTCTGGTGATAACCGGCCCGGTCATCCGGATGCACCAGACTGCGCAGGCCCATGTCGCGATGGGCGATGGCGGCCGGCGCATAACCGACCAGACTTTCGCTGCCCTCGCTGATGTAGGCAAAGTCGATCTGCCCGGTCACCGGTGCTCGCTCGAGACGAAATACCAGCCCCGGCACGTTGGCCGCGATACCTTGCAGCCGCGCCTCGCTTTCCTGCAACGCAGCCAGGGCACGACGACGCTCGGTGACATCGGTGAGGTAAACCACCAGGTACTCGCCATCGCGAAAACGCAGGAAGCTCAGCGACACGTCGGCCGGCAGCACACTGCCATCGGCCCGAACACAATTGGTTTCAAAACTCAGCGGCCCCTCTTCGCTGGCCCGGGCGCGCTTCCACAGGTTGAGCCAGCGATCCATGTGCAGGCCCGGTTCGAAGTCGATCAACGGCCGGTCGATGATGGCGCCCTGTGGATAACCGAGCATGTTTTCTGCCGCTCGATTGGCGTAACGCACATGGCTGTCCCAGTTGACCCAGAGAATGCCGACGGTGCTCTGATCGATGGAAAACTGGGTCAGGCGCAGGGCTTCTTCGCTGGCGGCGCGCAGGGCAATGTCTTCCCGCGCATCGAGCAGGCGTTGCTCAAGACTGCGTTGCTGGCGGCGTTGCCAGAACACGATGGCCACGCAACTGAGCAACAGCACCGCGAACAACAGACTCAGGTTCTGCCAAAAGCCCGGCGACTCGGAAAGCCTTGGATACTTGGGTTGCAGCCATTGCGCATGCAGGCGCTCCAGATCCTTGGCCGGGATGGCTCGCAGGGCGCTTTCGACGATTCCGGCCAGCTCTGGCCAGTCGCGGCGGGTGCCGATGCGCAGCAACTGCGGCAAACCGATGTCTCCGACTACCACCAGCCCGGCAAACTCCGGTTCCGCCGACAGCCGCCCGAGTTGCGCCTCATCGACCACCGCGTAGGACGCCTGCTGAGTCAGCAGCAGTTGCAGCGCCTGGCGCTCCATCGGTACGCCTTGCAGATTCAGGTGCGGATAATTGCCGCGCAGGTAATCGGCGGTGACGCCGGGCATGCGCACGGCGACGCGGGTCTGGCTGTCGAGTTTTTCCAGCTCCACGGTCGCGCTGCCCTTCTGGTCGCTGACCACCAATTGCGGCACACGCATGTACGGGTCGGAAAACTGCCACAGACGCAGCCCGCCCGGGGTCTGGGTCAGGCCCGGGGCGATGTCGATTTCGCCATCCCGGGCAGCGGCCTCCAGTTGTGCCAGATCCTGAAAATTGCGCCAGCTCAGCTCGACATTCAGCGCCCTGGCCAATGCCTTCATCACTTCAACGTTGGCCCCCGACAGCCGCTGCAAGCGTCGGTCGTATTGCGCGTATGGCGCCTGCAACACCAGGCCGACGCGCAATTCGTTGTGCTGTGCGAGCCACTGTTGCTCACTCGCCGACAACCGGGCGAGGTGACTCGGTGGCGCAGGCGCCGCCCAACCCATCAAGGGAAACGCCAGACAGCCGATAACCCACAGGCAGCAAAAACGCATCATTGAAGTCTCATACACTGACAAATTCTGACCAACCCATTAGGCTGCCGGGATAACTTCTGGCCTGGAATAACCGATGCCCCCTGTCTATCGCCTGGCAATGCCAGCATTGTGCCTGTCGCTGATCCTGCCTTGCGCGTTTTCCGTCGAAGCTGCAGATCCGACGCCCACTCCCGCCGCAGAAAAAGCCGCCGAAGAAAAACCGGTCGAACGCCAGCCACTGCTTGAGCGTAGTCAGGAAGAAGCCGCGGCACTCGAGCGCATGGTTCCGGCCCAGGAACAACAGCAACTGCAAGCCGGCAGCGACACCTTCCTCGCCCTGTGGAAACCGGCCAACACCGCCGACCCCAAAGGCGCGGTGATCCTCGTTCCCGGTGCCGGCGAAACCGCTGACTGGCCCCAGGCGATCGGCCCGTTGCGCCGCAAGCTGCCGGATGTCGAGTGGAGCAGCCTGAGTATCACCCTGCCCGATCTGCAAAGCGATACCATCGCACCGCGCGTAGCCGAAGCCCCCGCTGCACCGAAAACCGCCGATCCGGGCAGCAAGGATTCGACCACCGCCGAGCCGATTGAACAAGCCGCCGGCGGCGAAGCCGAGGTGGCCGACAAGGTCGTTGCTGAATCCACCGAGGAACAGTCCAAGGCCGACGCCGAGCGAATCTTCGCTCGCATTGACGCTGCACTGGCCTACGCCGAGCAACAGAGCGCGCGCAGTATCGTCGTCCTCGGTCATGGCACCGGCGCTTATTGGGCCGCACGTTACTTGAGTGAGCGCCAGACCTCACAGGTCGAGAAGCTGGTGCTGGTGGCCGCGCAGACCCCGGCCAAGGCCAAACCGGAACTGGTGGAACTGACACCGACCCTGAAGCTGCCAACAGCGGATATTTTCTACATGGACAAACCGCTGGACCGCAACGCGGCACTGGAGCGCATGCAGGCGAGCAAGCGGCTGAAGACGTCTGCGTTCAGTCAGGTCGCGCTCAAGGCCTTGCCAAACAACAAGGCTGAGCAGGAACAATTGTTCCGTCGAGTGCGTGGCTGGTTGAATCCGCAGAGCCCTGACTAAAAGCCCCGACTGTCAAAACGCAGACAAAAAAAATCGCAGCCCAACGCTGCGATTTTTTTCGCCTAGCGAAAATCCCGCCGTTCGCGAATCAACCTGTAGGCATTGTGCAATTCGCGGGTCCTCTCGGTGGCCTCGCGCACCTGCGCCGGCGTGGCGCCGGTCCCGGCCACCTTGTCCGGGTGATGCCGGCTGAGCAGGCGTCGATAGGCACGCTTGATCTGCGCCGGTTCGCTGGTGGCCGATACGCCGAGCAGGCGCATCGCCTCCTGATAACTCACCGCGGCGCTGACGATCGGACGCTTGTGCGGCTCATAATCCGCCGCCAACGCCTGGATCTGGTGCGTCGTCCAGCCCAGCCACTTGCCCCACTGCGCCAGCAATTCACGCTCGCTGACACCGGCCCGGCCATCAGCCCAGACCATTCGCCAGCAGGCGCGCAACACGCCTTCAGCCGCATGGGGTTGAGCGCTCAACCGACGCAGATAACCGCGCAGATTGTCGTTGCCGGACTTGCCGCGATTGAACGCGGCAATCGCCCGGCGCTGTGCCGGCTCGCTCATTTCCAGCGAGCGCATCTCCTGACGCGCCTGCTGGATGTGACCGTCCGTGACCCGCCCGTCGCTCTTGGCCAGACGCCCGAGCAACACGAACAACAGTTCGTCGTTGCGCAGCATCGGCCGACCGCCGAGTTTTTCCCGCAAATGCCCCCAGCTCTGCAAATGAAGGCGCCGATCCAGCGCCTGCCCCAACAAAGCACCCAGCATGGCCCCCGGAATACTGGCGATAGCAAAACCCGCTCCGGCTCCAATCAGAGTCCCTGGCCACAACATATCAGCGACTCGCTTCTATCAAGGCTTCAGCTTCGGCCAGACGCTGGTGCGTTCCGACATCAACCCAGTGACCTTTCAGCCGCTCGCCGGTCACCTGCCCGTCCGCCATGGCTTTACGCAGCAGCGGCGCCAGTTTGAAGGCACCGTCGCTGCAACCGTCGAACAACTGCGGATGCAATACAGCGATGCCGCTGTAGGTCAGGGTTGCCGCATCGGCCTGGCCATCACTCACCTGGCCATCGGTCAGGGTGAAATCGCCTGTCGGGTGATGGTCCGGGTTGTCTGCCAGCACCAGATGCGCCAGGCCGGTGATCGGCTGATGCAGCACGCTGAAGTCGTAATCGGTCCAGATGTCACCGTTGACCACCAGGAACGCGTCGTCGCCCAACAGCGGCAATGCGCGGAAAATGCCGCCGCCGGTTTCCAGTGGCTCGCCCTCCGGCGAGTACTGGATCGACACGCCGAATCGCGAGCCATCGCCCAAGTGATCTTCGATCTGCTGTCCGAGCCAGGCATGGTTGATCACGATTTCATTGAAACCGGCCGCGGCCAGGGCTCGCAGGTGATATTCAATCAGCGGCACGCCCCCGGCTCGCACCAGCGGCTTGGGAGTGGTCAGGGTCAGCGGGCGCATGCGCTCGCCTTTGCCTGCCGCCAGAATCATTGCCTTCATGCCGTCACTCCACCACGCAGGCTGGCGAGCAGTGCCTGCAGATCCGCCAGCTCGGGACGGCGCGCGATGACCGCTTCTATATAAGAGAAGAAACGCGGCACATCACTCAGGTAACGCGGCTTGCCGTCGCGATGGCAGATGCGGGCGAAGATGCCGATGACTTTCAGATGGCGCTGCACGCCCATCAGATCGCTGGCGCGCAGGAACTCTTCGAAGTCCGGCTGCACCGGGATGTTCAGCGCCGACGCCTGCTGCCAGTAGCTTTCCAGCCAGCCGCGCACACGTTCTTCCGGCCAGCTGAGGAATGCGTCCTTGAACAGGCAAGTCACGTCATAGGTCACCGGACCATACACGGCGTCCTGGAAATCCAGCACGCCGGGATTCGGTTCGCTGAGCATCAGGTTGCGCGGCATGTAGTCGCGGTGCACCAGCACTTTCGGCTGGGCCAGGGCGCTGTCGATCAGCAGCTCGCTGACCTTCTGCCACTGCTGCTGTTGGGTGGCATCGAACTCGACGCCCAGCTCGCGCTTCACGTACCACTCGGGGAACAGCTCCAGCTCGCGGCGCAACAACGCGACGTCATAGCTCGGCAGCGGCGCAACCATCGGCAACTGCTGAAAAGCCAGCAGCGCTTGCAAGGCATCGTTGAATAATGCGTCGGCATTTTCACTGTCGATAGCGTCCAGATAGGTCTTGTTGCCCAGGTCATTGAGCAAAAGAAACCCGCGTTCGAGGTCTTCGGCATAAATTTTCGGCACGTTGATGCCGGATTTCGCCAGCAAAAAGGCGATATCCACGAACGGTTTGCAGTTTTCCTGCGGCGGCGGTGCGTCCATCACGACGAAGCTGCGACCCGCGCCTTCCCAGCGGAAATAGCGGCGGAAACTCGCGTCGCTGCTGGCCGCGGTCAATGTGGCCGGGGGTACGGCTCCCCAGCCCTGATCTGCGAAAAGGATTGCCAACTGTTCATCGAGCCAAACTTTCAGGTGTTGCAAGCGTACATCTTGATCAGGCATTGCAAGGGTCTCCGACGGCGCTAGCCGTCAAGCGGGTCATGCTTTATTATCCAGCATCTTTTTCAGACCATCGAGAGGCGTGCGGCCCACACCGCGGGCAGATGGCACGCAGGAAGCCCGGACTAATAAGATGGCATTGAAATCCCCCGCGTTTCGTAAAAAATTTCCGTTGTTGGTAACCGGCAGTCTGCTGGCTATGCAACCTCTGGCCAGTTCATTCGTTGTTGCCGCCGAGCAGTATGACTGCGCCGTCTCGGCAACGGGTGGCTGGGCCTGCTCGCCGAAGACACCGGCCGCTGCCTTGCCGCCGCGTCCCGTGCATGACGGCAGTGCCGTCAGCGCCGCCGGCGAAGCACCGGCCGAGAGCGGTTCCACCGCCGAGTCCGGGCCCAAGCCGGTACTGGTTACCGAATCCAAGGGCCGTGGCCTGAAATCCCGTAGCGAAGACTACAGTCACCTCGACTGGGTTCCGCGCGAGAAGCTCACCGCCGCCCAATTGGCCGAGACCGGTCCTTACTGCTCTGGTTCCTATATCGAACCGATTCGTCCTGGCATGAATGACAAGACGAATAAAAGTGACGCGCCGACCTTCATCGGTGCCAAGGCGTCGCGTTATCAGCAGGATTCGCAGGTCGCGAGTCTGGCCGGTGACGTGGTCATGCGTCAGGGCAGCATGCAGGTCGAAGCCGACGAGGCCAACCTGTATCAGGCCGAGAGCCGTGGCGAACTGGCCGGCAACGTGCGCATTCGCGACAACGGCGCGCTGATCGTCGGCGACCACGCCGACGTGCAGCTCGACACCGGTGAAGCCAAGGTCGATAACGCCGAATACGTGATGCACAAGTCGCGCATCCGCGGTAACGCGCTGTACGCCAAGCGTGCCGAAAACGCGATCATCCGTCTGAAGGACGGCACGTACACCACGTGCGAACCGAACAGCAACGCCTGGCAGCTCAAGGGCAACAACATCACCCTGAACCCTGCCACCGGCTTCGGTACCGCGACCAACGTGACGCTGCGGGTCAAGGACATTCCGGTTCTGTACACGCCGTACATCTACTTCCCGATCGACGATCGTCGTCAGTCGGGTTTCCTGCCGCCGACCATCGGCTCCGGCAGCGATACTGGCTTCATGCTGGTGACCCCGTACTACTTCAACCTGGCACCGAACTACGATGCCACGTTGTACCCGCGCTACATGAGCAAGCGCGGCATGCTGATGGAAGGCGAGTTCCGCTATCTGACCAAGTCGAGCGAAGGCCAGTTCGGTGCGGCGTACCTCAACGACGAGGACGACGAACGCAAGGGCCAGACCGACTACGACAAGACTCGCTACATGTACAACTGGCAACACAAGGGTGGTCTGGACTCCCGCGTGTTCACCCAGGTGGATTACACCAAGATCAGCGATCCGTATTACTTCCAGGATCTGCAGACCGACCAGATCGGCGTGAAAAGCGCCGACTACGTGAACCAGCAGGGCTCGGTTACCTACCGTGGCGACAGCTACACCGCCCGCTTGAATGCCCAGGCGTACCAGCTGGCGACCGTATCGAACATCACGCCGTATGACCGCCTGCCGCAGATCACCTTCAATGGTCAGCTGCCGTATCACCCGGAAGGCCTGAATTTCGATTACGAGACCGAGATCGTCCGGTTTGATCGCGATCTGAAAAACGGCGACTTCGTGAATGAAGACGGCACTGTCGAGCCTCGCCTCGACAACAACGTGGTCGGCCTCGCTCGCGCCAATGGCGATCGTCTGAATCTGAAACCAGGTGTCAGCCTGCCGATGAACTGGACTTATGGGTTCTTGAAGCCATCGCTCAAGTACCAATACACCCAGTATCAGCTTGATCTGGATCAGCGAGGTAAAAGTACGTTGCTGGCCGATGAAAAGTTCGGCAGCAGCCAGAGCCGTGGCGTGCCAATTGCCAGTATCGACGGCGGCCTCTACTTCGACCGCAACACCCAATGGTTCGGCAAGGACTACCGTCAGACTCTAGAGCCACGCCTGTTCTATCTCTATGTACCAGAGAAAGACCAGTCGGACATTCCGGTATTCGACACCAGCGAGTACACCTTTAACTACGCCTCGTTGTTCCGCGACAACCGCTTCTCCGGCTCCGACCGTGTCGGCGACGAGAACAAGCTGTCGCTGGGCGTGACCAGTCGCTGGATCGAAGATGACGGCTTCGAACGTCAACGCATCAGCGTCGGCCAGGCGCTGTACTTCAAGGATCGCAAGGTTCAATTGCCAGGCATCGCGTTCAATGATCGCGACGACGCAAAATCCAGCGTTTCCCCGTACGCCCTGGAATACGAATACCGCTGGAACCGCGACTGGCGCACCACGGCCGATTACAACTGGGATCCGGACAGCCGCAGCCCTCGTTCAGGCAGCGCGATGTTCCACTACCAGCCTGAAGACAACCCGAACAAGGTGGTCAACGTCGGCTATCGCTATCGCAACGACCAGGTCCGTTACGACCAGAACACCGGTAAATGGTCGGTGGGTGGTGGTGACTATGGCACTCCGGGCCAGCCTGGCTACGTGAAGGACTACTACAAGATCCAGCAGCATGATTTCTCGGTCATCTGGCCGATCGTTCCGCAGTGGAGCGCGATCAGCCGCTGGCAGTACGACTACAACCGCAATCGCACGCTGGAAGCCTTCGGTGGTTTCGAATATGACAACTGCTGCTGGAAACTGCGCCTGATCAACCGTTACTGGGTCAGCTATGACGAGTTCAGTCAGAACGCCCCGGAAAACGAAAAAGGCGACCACGGCGTCTTCCTCCAAATTGTTCTGAAGGGACTCGGCGGCCTCACTGGCGCCAAGGTAGAGAGCTTCCTCGACAAAGGCATCCAAGGTTATCGTCAACGTGAAGACCAAGCTTTCTGATTGTCTGCGCCCGCTGATGCTGGGCGCGCTGTTCCTGGGTACCGCGGCCAACGCCGCGGTACAGCCCATCGACAAAGTGGTGGCCATCGTCGACAACGACGTGGTCATGCAGAGCCAGCTGGACCAGCGTGTCCACGAAGTTCAGCAAACCATCGCCAAGCGTGGCGGCGGCTTGCCGCCTCCGGGCGTACTGGATCAGCAGGTGCTCGAGCGCCTGATTATCGAAAATCTGCAACTGCAGATCGGCGAACGTTCCGGTATTCGCATCACCGATGAAGAGCTGAACCAGGCAGTCGGCACCATTGCCCAGCGCAACAACATGACCCCGGAGCAGTTCCGCGTCGCGCTGTCCCGTGATGGCCTGTCCTATGAGGATGCTCGCGAGCAGATCCGCCGCGAAATGGTCATTAGCCGTGTGCGTCAGCGCCGCGTGGCCGAGCGCATTCAGGTATCGGAACAGGAAGTGAAGAACTTCCTCGCCTCCGACCTGGGCAAGATGCAACTGTCCGAAGAGCTGCACCTGGCCAACATCCTGATCCCGACCCCGGAAAGCGCCAACTCCGAAGCGATTCAGAGTGCAGCACGCAAGGCGATGGAGGTTTACCAGCAGCTCAAGCAAGGTGCTGATTTCGGCCAGATGGCCGTGGCCAACTCCGCCAGTGACAACGCGCTGGAAGGCGGCGATATGGGCTGGCGTAAAGCCGCTCAATTGCCACCGCCGTTCGATCGCGAACTGAGCGCCATGTCGCCGGGTGACATCACTCAACCGGCACGCACTCCGGGCGGTTTCATCATCCTGAAGCTGCTGGAAAAACGCGGCGGTGGCAGCCAGATGCGCGACGAAGTGCATGTGCGTCACATTCTGGTCAAGCCAAGTCCGGTTCGCGACGAAGCCAAGACCAAGGAACTGGCTCAGTCGCTCTATAACCGCATCGAAGCTGGCGAAGACTTCGCTGAACTGGCGAAAAAATATTCGGAAGACCCGGGGTCCGCTCTTAACGGCGGCGACCTGAACTGGATCGACCCGAACGCACTGGTACCGGAATTCCGCGCTGTGATGGCCAAGTCCCCGCAGGGTCAGCTGTCCAAGCCGTTCCAGACCCAGTACGGCTGGCACGTTCTGGAAGTCCTTGGCCGTCGCGCCACCGACAGCACCGAACAGGCCCGCGAGCAGCAGGCGATGACCGTATTGCGTAACCGCAAATACGACGAAGAGCTGCAAACCTGGCTGCGTCAGATCCGTGACGAAGCGTACGTAGAGATCAAACTCCCTGGTGCAGACCAGGCAGCGCAGTGAAACCCAAGCGTTTCGCGCTGACACCCGGCGAACCAGCCGGCATCGGTCCCGACCTGTGCCTGCTGCTCGCCTCGCAAGCCCAGCCACATCCCCTGATTGCCATCACCAGCCGCGACCTGCTCCAGGAGCGGGCCACGCAGCTGGGGCTGGCCGTCAGCTTGCTGGAAGTGACACCTGACAACTGGCCGGACGCTCCGGCGCCCGCCAACAGCCTGTACGTCTGGGATACTCCGCTCAGCGCCCCCGTGGTCGCCGGGCAACTGGACAAGGCCAACGCTGCATTCGTCCTCGAAACCCTGACCCGCGCCGGCAATGGTTGCCTGAACGGTGACTTCGCCGGGATGATCACTGCTCCGGTTCACAAGGGTGTAATCAACGAGTCGGGCATCGCGTTTTCCGGTCACACCGAATTTCTCGCCGACCTGACCCACACCGCCCAAGTGGTGATGATGCTCGCCACCCGCGGTTTGCGCGTGGCGCTGGTCACCACTCACCTGCCCTTGCGCGACATCGCCGATGCGATCACGCCGGAGCGGCTGGAACGGGTCACGCGGATTCTGCACGCCGATCTGCAACAAAAATTCGGCATCGCCCAACCGCGCATCCTGGTCTGCGGACTCAACCCGCACGCCGGTGAAGGCGGTCACCTGGGCCATGAAGAAATCGACATCATCGAACCCACATTGGAGCGCCTGCGCGGCGAGGGCATGGACCTTCGTGGCCCGCTGCCTGCCGACACTCTGTTTACCCCCAAATATCTGGAGCACTGCGACGCGGTGCTGGCGATGTACCACGACCAGGGCCTGCCCGTGCTGAAATACAAAGGCTTCGGCGCCGCGGTCAATGTGACCCTGGGCCTGCCGATCATTCGCACCTCGGTCGACCATGGCACCGCCCTGGATCTGGCCGGCAGCGGCAAGATCGACACCGGCAGCCTGCAAGTCGCCCTGGAAACCGCCTACCAGATGGCCGAGACCCGTTTATGACCGAGCAATACCAACACAAGGCGCGCAAACGCTTTGGCCAGAACTTCCTGCACGATGCCGGCGTCATCGACCGCATCCTGCGCTCCATCAGTGCCAAGGCCGGCGACCGCATGCTGGAAATCGGACCGGGCCAGGGCGCATTGACCGCCGGCATCCTCAACTCCGGTGCCCAGCTGGACGTGGTGGAGCTGGACAAGGACCTGATCCCGATCCTCAACCAGCAGTTCGCCGGCAAGAGCAATTTCAACCTGCATCAGGGCGATGCGCTGAAGTTCGACTTCAACAGCCTGAACGCTGCGCCGAACAGCCTGCGCGTAGTCGGCAACCTGCCGTACAACATCTCCACGCCGCTGATTTTCCACCTGCTGAACAACGCCGGCATCATCCGCGACATGCACTTCATGTTGCAGAAGGAAGTGGTCGAACGTCTGGCCGCAGGTCCTGGCGGCGGCGATTGGGGCCGTCTGTCGATCATGGTTCAGTACCACTGCCGGGTCGAACACCTGTTTAACGTCGGCCCGGGCGCATTCAATCCGCCGCCGAAAGTCGACTCGGCGATCGTCCGCCTGGTACCGCACGCGGTGCTGCCGCATCCCGCCAAGGATCATCGCCTGCTCGAGCGCGTGGTACGCGAAGCCTTCAACCAGCGTCGCAAGACCTTGCGCAACACCCTCAAGCAGTTACTGAGCAACGCCGAGATCGAAGCCGCTGGCGTCGATGGCAGCCTGCGCCCCGAGCAACTCGACCTGGCCGCGTTTGTGCGTTTGGCCGACAAGCTCGCCGAACAGCCGGGGAAAACGCCTGAAGCCGACTGACCGGTAATCATCGCTATCGGGCGGAACCCCGACTCTGGTCTACTGCCCGATACTTGCCTAGACTGAACCCCAATCAGCTACGCCCCGCGTCCCGCTTCGTTTTTAAGGCCTTTTGCATGTCCGATCCTCGCTACCAGGTCGATGTCAGTGTCGTTACCCACTATCTGGCAGATCAATCGCAACCCGAGCACGAGCGCTTTGCCTTCGCCTACACCATCACCGTGCAGAACAATGGCGAGCAACCGGCCCGCCTGATGTCGCGCCATTGGGTCATCACCGATGGCGACGGGCATGTCGAAGAAGTGCGCGGCGCCGGTGTGGTCGGCCAGCAACCGCTGATCGGCGCTGGCAAAAGCCACACCTACAGCAGTGGCACGGTGATGACCACCAAGGTCGGCACCATGCAAGGCAGCTACGAAATGGTCGCCGACGACGGCAAGCATTTCGATGCGATCATCAAGCCCTTTCGCCTCGCCGTTCCCGGAGCCCTGCACTGATGGCGACGTATGCCGTCGGCGACCTTCAAGGCTGCCTCGAACCGCTCAAGTGCCTGCTCAAACAGGTCGCGTTCGACCCGGCCCTGGATCGCCTGTGGCTGGTCGGCGATCTGGTCAACCGCGGCCCGCAGTCACTGGAAACCCTGCGCTTCCTTTATGGCATGCGCGACTCCCTGGTCTGCGTCCTCGGCAATCACGATCTGCACCTGCTTGCAGCGGCGAAGAACATCGAGCGGATGAAAAAATCCGACACGCTGCGTGAAATCCTTGAAGCGCCCGACTGCGCCGACCTGATGGAATGGCTGCGCCAGCAGAAACTCATGCACTACGACGAGCAGCGCGAAGTGGCCATGGTGCACGCGGGCATTGCGCCGCAATGGTCGCTGCGCAAGGCGCTCAAGTACGCTGAAGAAGTCGAGACTGCGCTGCGTGATGACAACCTGCTTCCGCTCTTCCTCGACGGCATGTACGGCAATGAGCCGGCGAAATGGGACAGCGGCCTGAAAGGCGTGACACGCCTGCGAGTCATCACCAATTACTTCACCCGCATGCGTTTCTGCACAGCCGAAGGCAAGCTCGACCTCAAGACCAAGGAAGGCCTCGACACCGCGCCAGCGGGCTACAAACCCTGGTTCCAGCACAAGGAGCGCAAGACCCGCGGCCTGCGGATCATCTTCGGTCACTGGGCGGCGCTGGAAGGCAACGTGCTCGAGCCAGGCATTTCAGCCCTGGACACCGGTTGCGTGTGGGGCGGCAGCCTGACCCTGATGAACGTCGACAGCGGCGAACGCCTGTCATGCAAATGCGACGACCACGGGGCCGTCCTGCCCACCGTCGCGCCACTGATCACCGAATCTTCTCCCGTCAGCGCCCCGCGCTAGACTGCGATTTCAGCCGAGCCACAGGAGCCCGCCATGAGCGAATTCAAACGTATCCCACCGGAACAGGCCCAGGCCCTGCGCGAGCAAGGCGCGGTGGTCGTCGACGTCCGTGACCCGGCAACATTTGCCGCACTGCACATCAGCGGCTCGAAGCATCTGGACAATCATTCCCTCCATGCTTTCATTCAGGGCGCCGACCTCGATGCCCCCACCGTCGTAGTCTGCTACCACGGCAACTCGAGCCAGAGTGCCGCCGCGTATCTTGTGAGCCAGGGCTTCTCCGACGTCTACAGCATGGACGGCGGCTTCGAACTGTGGCGTACGACTTTTCCGGCGGAAACCGCGCAAGGCACCTCCGAATAATTTTTTTGTAACGTGCAAGCCCCGGCTCCCGTGGGCTCGCGCGGTGGCAGACGAACGGTCTGCCACAACTAATTACGTATCTCGCCTTTACCTCCCGAATTCCCAACTATCCTTAAGCCCAGGCCATCCAAAACAGGGGAGAGCCGGTACACCGGCGCACGGGTCATCGGGAGTGACTTTCGCGATTTTCGATCGTGGAAGGGTTCTGGGGGGTAAACAACAGCTGCCATTGCAGCTGCTTGCCAGCATCGACTGAGTGATCCGGCGTCGGCTCCACGTATCGAGCGAGGTGACGTCATGAGTATCTTTAGCCACTTCCAACAACGCTTCGAGTCCACACGCCAGGAAGAATTCTCCCTGCAGGAGTACCTGGAACTGTGCAAAAAGGATCGCAGTGCCTACGTTTCCGCCGCCGAGCGTCTGTTAATGGCCATCGGCGAACCGGAATTGCTCGACACCTCGACCAATTCGAGGCTGTCGCGAATCTTTTCCAACAAGGTGATCCGTCGCTATCCGGCCTTTGAAGACTTCCACGGGATGGAAGAATGCATTGACCAGATCGTGTCGTATTTCCGCCATGCGGCCCAAGGCCTGGAAGAGAAGAAACAGATCCTCTATCTGCTCGGCCCCGTCGGCGGCGGTAAATCGTCCCTGGCCGAGAAGCTGAAACAACTGATGGAAAAAGTGCCCTTCTATGCCATCAAGGGCTCGCCGGTATTCGAATCGCCACTGGGTCTGTTCAACGCCACCGAAGATGGCGCGATCCTCGAAGAGGACTTCGGCATTCCACGGCGCTACCTGAACACCATCATGTCGCCTTGGGCCACCAAGCGTCTGGCCGAATTCGGCGGCGACATCAGCCAGTTCCGCGTGGTCAAGCTGTACCCGTCGATCCTCAACCAGATCGCCGTCGCCAAGACCGAACCGGGTGACGAAAACAACCAGGACATCTCCGCGCTGGTGGGCAAGGTCGATATCCGCAAACTCGAAGAATTCCCGCAGAACGACGCCGACGCCTACAGCTACTCCGGTGCGCTGTGCCGGGCCAACCAGGGCCTGATGGAATTCGTCGAAATGTTCAAGGCACCGATCAAGGTGCTCCATCCATTGCTGACCGCCACGCAAGAAGGCAACTACAACAGTACCGAAGGCCTCGGCGCGATTCCGTTCACCGGGATTCTGCTGGCCCACTCCAACGAATCGGAGTGGCACACCTTCCGCAACAACAAGAACAACGAAGCCTTCATCGACCGGATCTACATCGTCAAGGTGCCGTACTGCCTGCGGGTCAGTGACGAGGTGAAGATCTACGACAAGCTGCTGTTCAACAGCTCACTGTCCAAGGCGCATTGCGCGCCGGATACCCTGAAGATGCTCGCGCAGTTCACCGTACTGTCGCGCTTGAAAGAGCCGGAAAACTCCAACATCTACTCCAAGATGCGCGTGTATGACGGCGAAAACCTCAAGGACACCGATCCGAAGGCCAAGTCGATCCAGGAATACCGCGATGCAGCGGGCGTCGATGAAGGCATGAACGGTCTGTCGACCCGGTTTGCGTTCAAGATCCTGTCCAAGGTATTCAACTTCGATCCGCATGAAATCGCTGCCAACCCGGTACACCTGCTCTATGTGCTGGAACAGCAGATCGAACAGGAACAGTTCCAGGCCGAAACCCGCGAACGCTATCTGCGCTACCTGAAAGAGTACCTGGCGCCGCGTTATATCGAATTCATCGGCAAGGAGATCCAGACCGCCTACCTCGAGTCCTACAGCGAGTACGGCCAGAACATCTTCGACCGCTACGTGCTGTATGCGGACTTCTGGATTCAGGATCAGGAATACCGCGATCCGGAAACCGGCGAGATCCTCAACCGCGTCGCCCTCAACGAGGAGCTGGAAAAAATCGAGAAACCGGCCGGTATCAGCAATCCGAAGGATTTCCGCAACGAAATCGTCAACTTCGTATTGCGCGCCCGGGCCAACAACAACGGCAAGAACCCGACCTGGCTCAGCTACGAAAAACTGCGAGTGGTCATCGAGAAGAAAATGTTCTCGAACACCGAGGACCTGCTGCCAGTCATCAGCTTCAATGCCAAGGCCAGCAAAGAGGATCAACAGAAACACAACGACTTCGTTACACGAATGGTCGAACGCGGCTACACCGACAAACAGGTACGACTGCTTTCCGAGTGGTATCTGCGGGTCAGAAAGTCACAGTAAACCGCGGCCGGTCAGACCGGTTGTCGTCAGCCCGAGGCCTGTGCCCGCATTTTCTGCTACACAGGCCTCTGGAAGGTGTTCGAAAGGCGGTAGCGAGGTTCAGGCAGCACCCAAAGCGCTTGGGGGAGCGTGTACGTCCCTTGGCATTCGGTTCAATGCTGCATGACCGCTCGCCCCTTTGCAGGACAGCTTCTAAGGAGCAGTCATGAGCTATGTGATCGACCGACGTCTCAATGGCAAGAACAAGAGCACGGTGAACCGTCAGCGGTTCCTGCGGCGTTACCGTGACCACATCAAGAAGGCTGTCGAAGAGGCGGTCAGCCGGCGTTCCATTACCGATATGGAGCACGGCGAGCAAATCAGCATTCCCGGTCGCGATATCGACGAACCGGTGCTTCACCATGGTCGCGGCGGCAAGCAGACCGTGGTTCACCCCGGCAACAAGGAATTCACCGCTGGCGAACACATCGCCCGTCCGCCCGGAGGCGGAGGTGGCCGTGGGCCGGGCAAGGCCGGTAACTCCGGCGAAGGCATGGACGAGTTCGTCTTCCAGATCACCCAGGAAGAATTCCTCGAATTCATGTTCGAGGATCTCGAACTGCCGAACCTGGTCAAGCGCAACCTGACCGGTACCGACACCTTCAAGACCGTACGCGCAGGGATCAGTAACGAAGGCAATCCGTCGCGGATCAACATCATTCGCACCCTGCGTTCTGCTCATGCGCGGCGCATTGCCCTGTCGGGCAGCAGCCGCGCCAAACTGCGTGAAGTCAAAGAGGAACTGGCGCGACTCAAACGCGAAGAGCCGGATAACTTCGGCGATATTCAGGATCTCGAGGCGGAAATCGAAAAACTCAGCGCGCGCATCCACCGCGTGCCATTCCTCGATACTTTCGACCTCAAGTACAACCTGTTGATCAAGCAGCCAAACCCCAGTTCGAAAGCCGTGATGTTCTGCCTGATGGACGTTTCCGGCTCCATGACCCAGGCGACCAAGGACATCGCCAAACGGTTTTTCATTCTGTTGTACCTGTTCCTCAAGCGGAACTACGACAAGATCGACGTGGTGTTCATCCGCCACCACACCAGCGCCCGTGAAGTGGATGAAGAGGAGTTTTTCTACTCCCGCGAAACCGGCGGCACCATCGTCTCCAGTGCCCTGAAACTGATGCAGGAGATCATGGCCGAGCGCTATCCGAGCAACGAGTGGAACATCTACGCCGCCCAGGCTTCCGACGGCGATAACTGGAACGATGACTCGCCGATCTGCCGCGACATCCTGATCAACCAGATCATGCCGTTCGTGCAGTACTACACTTACGTGGAGATCACCCCGCGCGAACATCAGGCCTTGTGGTACGAGTACGAACGCATCGCCGAAGCCTTTTCCGACACTTTTGCCCAGCAACAACTGGTCTCGGCCGGGGATATCTATCCGGTCTTCCGTGAACTCTTCCAGCGCAGGTTAGTGACATGACCGCCAAGACCGCCAAAGAGCAGAAGCGCCAACCCATATCCACCGGCTCGGAATGGACCTTCGAGCTGATCCAGGCGTACGACCGCGAAATCGCCCGCATCGCGGCCGGCTACGCCCTGGATACCTACCCTAACCAGATAGAAGTGATCACCGCCGAACAGATGATGGACGCCTACGCTTCGGTCGGCATGCCGCTGGGCTATCACCATTGGTCCTATGGCAAGCATTTCCTCAGCACCGAGAAATCCTACAGTCGCGGGCAGATGGGGCTGGCGTACGAGATCGTGATCAACTCGGACCCGTGCATCGCTTACCTGATGGAAGAAAACACCATCTGCATGCAGGCACTGGTGGTTGCGCATGCCTGCTACGGCCACAACAGTTTCTTCAAGGGCAACTATCTGTTCCGCACCTGGACCGATGCCAGTTCGATCATCGATTACCTGGTGTTCGCCAAGCAGTACATCATGCAGTGCGAGGAGCGCCACGGGATCGACGCCGTGGAAGATCTGCTCGACTCCTGCCACGCCCTGATGAACTACGGTGTCGACCGCTACAAACGTCCGTATCCGATTTCCGCCGAGGAAGAACGGCGTCGGCAGAAGGATCGCGAAGAGCATCTGCAGAAGCAGATCAACGACCTGTGGCGCACCATTCCCAAAGGCGCAGACAAGTACAGCGACAAGGACAACGCACGCTTCCCGGCCGAACCGCAGGAAAACATTCTGTATTTCATCGAGAAACACGCCCCGCTGCTGGAGCCCTGGCAACGCGAGATCGTGCGGATCGTGCGCAAGATCGCTCAGTATTTCTATCCACAGCGCCAGACCCAGGTGATGAACGAAGGCTGGGCGACGTTCTGGCACTACACGCTGATGAATGACCTGTATGACGAGGGCCTGGTGACGGACGGCTTCATGATGGAGTTCTTGACGTCCCACACCAGCGTGGTGTTCCAGCCTGGGTTCGACAGCCCTTATTACAACGGCATCAACCCGTATGCGCTGGGATTTGCGATGTATCGCGACATCCGTCGCATGTGCGAAGAGCCCACGGAAGAAGACCGCCGCTGGTTCCCGGAAATCGCCGGCAGCGACTGGCTGTCGACCATCAAGTTCGCCATGAGCAGCTTCAAGGATGAGAGCTTCATCCTGCAGTACCTGTCACCCAAGGTGATCCGCGACCTTAAGCTGTTCAGCATTCTCGATGACGATCAGAAAGACGACTTGCTGGTGCCCGCCATTCATGACGAGGGCGGTTACCGGATCATTCGCGAGACCCTGGCCGCGCAATACAACCTGGGCAACCGCGAACCGAACGTGCAGATCTACAGCATCGACCGCCGCGGCGACCGCTCGCTGACCCTGCGCCACCAGCAGCACGACCGCAAACCGCTGGGTGATTCCACTGAGGAGGTCCTGAAACACCTGCATCGGCTGTGGGGCTTCGACATTCATCTGGAAACCCTGCAGGGCGACCAGATCATGAAGACCCATCACGTTCCACCCCGCAGCGAACATAGCGAGGGGGATTACGGTCGCCTCGACCTGGCCGTCATTCATCTTTGATCCCGTTCAGGCCTCCGAAAGTCCGGCGCAAGGGTTATCCTGTCGGGCCAACGGAGGTTTTTTATGCAGATTTACAAGGTCGGCGGTGCGGTTCGTGATCGCCTGCTGGGCAAACCGGTCACGGATATCGATTGGGTGGTGGTCGGCGCGACGACAGAAGAAATGCTTGCCAAGGGGTTTCGCCCGGTCGGCGCGGACTTCCCGGTTTTCCTTCATCCGAAAAGCGGCGAGGAGTACGCCCTCGCCCGCACCGAGCGCAAGAGCGGTCGCGGTTATGGTGGTTTCACCTTTCACGCCAGCCCCGAAGTCACGCTTGAAGAAGACCTGATCCGCCGCGACCTGACGATCAATGCCATGGCCGAAGACGATCAGCAAAACCTGACTGATCCCTATCACGGCCAGCGCGATCTCGAAGAGCGGATTTTGCGCCACGTTTCCCCCGCATTTGCCGAAGATCCGCTCAGGGTTCTGCGCGTTGCGCGCTTTGCCGCCCGTTACGCGGCGCTCGGCTTCAAGGTCGCGCCCGAAACCCTGGAGCTGATGCGTCAGCTCAGCGAATCGGGTGAACTGGAAGCCCTTACGGCCGAACGCAGCTGGAAAGAGATTTCCCGCGCACTGATGGAAGATCAACCCCAAGTGTTCATTCAGGTGTTGCGCGATTGCGGCGCCTTGAAGGTACTGATGCCGGAGGTCGATGCCTTGTTCGGCGTACCGCAGCCGCAAGCCCATCACCCGGAAATCGACAGCGGCATTCACACCCTCAGCGTGCTTGAGCAGTCAGCCTTGCACAAACAGCCGCTGACCGTGCGCTGGGCCTGCCTGCTGCACGATCTCGGCAAAGGTCTGACCCCGCAAGAAGAATGGCCACGGCATATCGCCCATGAGCACAAAGGCCTGAAGTTGATCAAAGCGGTCAACGAGCGCTTCAAGGCACCGAAAGACTGTCAGGAACTGGCCTTGCTGGTCGGCCAATATCACACCCATGGGCATCGTGCCCTGGAATTGAAGGCTTCGACCTTGCTTGAGTTGCTGCAAAGCTTTGACGTTTACCGTCGACCACAGCGGTTCGAGGAATTCATCAGCGCGTGCGAAATGGATGCCCGAGGCCGCAAAGGGCTTGAACAGCGTAGTTATCCACAAGCGGATTACCTGCGCGGCGCGGCCAATGTGGCGCGCGGCGTGGCAGTGCAGCCGTTGCTGGAGAAGGGATTCAAGGGCCCGGAACTGGGCGAGGCACTCAAGCGCGAACGGCTCAAGGCATTGAAGGCTTACAAGGAGTCGGCGTCGTCCTGAAAACATTTGATCCGCCCCCCCGAGGGCGGATCAAAATGTTCAAGACAAGTGTGAAGGCGTGAGTTGAGTACCACGCCACTCAAATCCGACCGGCGCCAGCACCTGATCGATCTGCGCTTCGGCCCACAATGTGGCGAAGCTTTTTCCCACACCCGGATGTACCCGATCCGGCGCAATCAAAGACAGCGGCCACAGCACAAAGGCATTTTTAAGAATTTCCGCACGGGGCAGAATCAGCCCGTCGAAGTTGCCCGTCAAATCGCCGTACAGCAATACGTCAATATCCAGAGGCAAGCCCTTGCGATCCGGCGCATAGCGACCGTTGTCCGCTTCTATGAATTTCAAGCGGCGATCCAGCTCGATCAACGGCAGATCGGTGAACGCCGATACCACGAAGTTGAAGAACGGCCCGCTCTTGATTCCCACCGGCTGGCTTTCGAATACAGGCGAGCAGCGGATATCCACCAGAAACGTGGACAAGGCATCCAGACCGGCCTGCAAATGGGTTTCGCGCTCGATATTGCTACCGAGCCCGAGGTAGACCTGGGTCAGCGGCATCCGCGCTCGATCTCCACTCCCACACCACCCTTGGCGGCCGGCACGGCGCCGGGCTTGGTCAGTTTGAGGCGCACCCAGGTGATCTTGAATTCGTTCATCAGCACTTCGACCAGACGCTCGGCGAAGGTCTCGACCAGTTGATACCGGGACTGCTCGGCAAAGGCCTGGATCCGCGTAGACACACTGGCGTAATCGAGCGCCAGGGTCAGGTCGTCACCGGCAGCGGCCGGGCGATTGTCCCAGGCGAAGCTCAAATCAAGACGCAGGCACTGTCGGATGCCGCGCTCCCAGTCGTAGGCACCGATAACGGTGTCGACTTCCAGGCCCTCGATAAACACTCTGTCCAAGCACTTCTCTCCGCTGCACGACAAGGGCGCAATGCGCCGTTAGAATCAGGGCGTCCTCGCCCGGAATAGTTAGCATGTTTTGGTTACTGGCGATCCTCGCCTACCTGCTCGGCTCTCTGTCCTTCGCCATTTTGCTCAGCCGCCTGACCGGAAATCCGGATCCGCGAATGAGTGGCTCGGGTAATGCCGGCGCCACCAACATGCTGCGCCTGGCCGGACGCAAACTCGCAATCCTGACCCTGCTGGGTGACCTGTGCAAAGGCCTGTTGCCGGTGCTGATTGCCTCGGCTGTGGGCCTTTCGCTGCAGGATCAGGCGTGGATCGGCGTCTGCGCCGTGATCGGTCACCTGTTCCCGTTGTACTTCCGCTTTCGCGGTGGCAAGGGCGTTGCCACGGCAGCCGGCATGCTGCTGGCCCTGTATCCACCCGCCGCGCTGCTGGCCGTATGCACCTGGCTGCTGACGTTCTACCTGACCCGCACCAGCTCGCTGGCGGCGCTGATCGCCACTCCGCTGACCCTGCCGTTGCTGGCCTGGCAGGAACCGGCAGCGCTATTGCCGATGAGCACGCTGACTCTGCTGATCGTCTGGCGCCACCGGGGCAATCTACGCGACCTGTTCGCCGGGCGCGAACGGCATTTTTAAATACCGCAAGTGAGCACCGCTCATCACAGCGCCGACAGCTGCTCCATCGGCCAGCGCGCCTGCACACTGATCGCCAGGCTTTCCTGCTGACCGGCCTGCAAACGCTGGCAACCGGCAAACGCGATCATCGCGCCGTTATCGGTGCAAAACTGGGGACGGGCATAGAACACATCGCCCTTCATGTCGCCGAGCATTTTCTCCAGCGAAACACGCAACGCCTTGTTGGCACTGACGCCGCCGGCGATCACCAGGCGCTTCATGCCGGCCTGCTTAAGGGCACGCTTGCACTTGATGGTCAAAGTCTCCACCACGGCCTGCTGGAACGCCAGCGCGATGTCGCAACGGGCTTGCTCGCTGTCGTCCCCGGCGCTGACGCACTGCTGCCAGGTGTTGAGGGCGAAGGTCTTCAGGCCGCTGAAGCTGAAATCCAGACCCGGGCGATCACACATCGGACGCGGAAAGGTGAAACGTCCTGCGACGCCCTTCTCTGCCAGCTTGGCGATTTCCGGTCCGCCCGGATAATTCAGGCCCATCATTTTTGCGGTCTTGTCGAACGCTTCGCCCGCCGCATCGTCCAGCGTCTCGCCAAGCAGGCTGTATTGGCCGATACCATCGACCTGAACCAACTGCGTATGACCACCGGAGACCAACAAAGCGACGAACGGGAACTCCGGCGGCTTTGGCTCAAGCATCGGCGCCAGCAAGTGGCCTTCCATGTGGTGCACGCCGAGCGCCGGAATGCCCCAGGCAAAAGCCAGCGCCTGGGCGCAGGAAGCCCCCACCAGCAACGCCCCGACCAGGCCGGGACCCGCGGTGTAGGCGATGGCGTCGATCTCGGTCGGTACGCAATCGGACTCGGCCAGCACCTGACGAATCAGGGGCAGCATGCGCTTGACGTGATCGCGCGAAGCCAGCTCCGGCACGACGCCGCCATAGACGCGATGCAGGTCGATCTGACTGAACAGCGCGTCGGCCAGCAGGCCGCGCTCGCTGTCGTACAAAGCGACGCCGGTTTCGTCGCAGGAAGTTTCTAATCCCAGTACTAGCATGGGTTTGCGCCTTGTTTAGGCTGAATTCGAAGGCGCGCATAATAGTCGCCGCGTGATGCCCCGACCAGCGGTTTTCGATCAGAGGCTTTGCATTCCGAGCGATGAGGGGTTAACATCCGCAACCCTTAAAAACCGACGTCTTCAAGTGCTCTTTTGCCGCGAGGATGTTGACCCCGGTAATGAATGAAGGTAGCTCTGGATGCCAGCCGTCAAAGTTAAAGAGAACGAACCCTTCGACGTAGCTCTGCGTCGTTTCAAGCGCTCCTGCGAAAAAGCCGGTGTACTGGCTGAAGTTCGTAGCCGCGAATTTTACGAGAAGCCAACTTCTGAGCGTAAACGCAAGGCAGCTGCTGCTGTTAAGCGTCACGCCAAGAAAGTTCAGCGCGAACAGCGCCGCGCCGTTCGTCTGTACTAATACACAGACGATCGTAGCAAGCTTCTGCCAAGCCCGGCCCTCAGCCGGGCTAATGGCATTTGCGTAAAACGCTTGATGCTTCACCGTCGAAGCCGCAGATGCGACCGAGACAAACCCGCTTCACCGCGTCAGGCCTGGCTCTTTTGCCAGCGGTGCACGTCTTTTCTGACGAGCCTTTCAAGGCTACTGACGAGCACACCCACTGATTCCTCTTACGACGATCAGCCCAAGGCACCTGCTGCGTGCCCGCTTCATGAGCTATCCGAGGCCGATTACAGGCCGTCAGCGGATTCAGCGCAACATTTTCGAATAGTCGAAGACTGATGAGTACTAACGTCAGTGAATTTTCGGCAGATACACTTCCCGACAGCGATTACGCAAACGACACCGGTCGAGCCGCCCCATGTGCGCGCATCACTCAATGACCCGCGTCCGGCGCCCTTTCGCATCGGATCCTTTACAGCGCAGACGAGAACGCCATGGCCGGGCTGATTCCCCAGAGCTTCATTGACGACCTTCTGAACCGCACCGACATCGTCGATGTGGTCAGCTCGCGCGTGCAATTGAAGAAGGCCGGCAAGAACTACACCGCCTGCTGCCCGTTCCATAAAGAGAAAACCCCGTCGTTCAGCGTCAGCCCCGACAAGCAGTTCTATTACTGCTTTGGCTGCGGCGCCGGCGGCAACGCCCTCGGCTTTCTCATGGATCACGACAACCTGGACTTCCCCCAGGCCGTCGAGGATCTGGCCAAAGCCGCCGGCATGGAAGTCCCGCGTGAAGAAGGCGGCCGCTCGAACAAACCGCGCCAACCGACCGACTCTCCGCTGTACCCGCTACTCACCGCCGCGGCCGACTTTTACCGGCAGGCTCTAAAGAGCCATCCGGCACGCAAGGCGGCGGTGGATTACCTCAAGGGACGCGGCCTGACCGGCGAGATCGCCCGAGACTTCGGCCTCGGATTTGCACCGCCGGGCTGGGACAACCTGCTCAAACACTTGAGCAGCGACACCTTGCAGCAGAAGGCCATGATCGAAGCCGGCCTGCTGATCGAGAATGCCGAAACCGGCAAACGCTATGACCGCTTCCGCGATCGCGTGATGTTCCCGATACGCGACACCCGCGGGCGGATCATCGCTTTCGGCGGCCGGGTGCTCGGCGACGACAAACCCAAATACCTGAACTCGCCGGAAACTCCGGTTTTCCATAAAGGCCAGGAACTCTATGGCCTTTACGAAGCCCGCAAAAACAATCGCAACCTCGACGAAATCATCGTCGTCGAGGGCTATATGGACGTCATCGCCCTCGCCCAGCAAGGCCTGCGCAATGCTGTGGCGACACTGGGCACCGCGACCAGCGAAGAACACCTCAAACGCCTGTTTCGCGTCGTGCCGAACGTGCTGTTTTGCTTTGACGGCGACCAGGCCGGCCGCAACGCCGCCTGGCGTGCGCTGGAAGCAACACTGTCCAGCCTGCAGGACGGGCGTCGTGCACGCTTTCTGTTTCTGCCTGAAGGCGAAGACCCGGATACGCTGATTCGTGCCGAGGGCACTGATGCCTTCCGCGCCCGGATCAATCAGCATGCTCAGCCGCTGGCGGACTACTTTTTCCAACATCTGACCGAAGAAGCCGACCCGCGCTCGCTGGAGGGCAAGGCCCACATGGCCACGCTCGCAGCACCGTTGATCGACAAGATCCCCGGCGCCAACCTGCGCATCCTGATGCGCCAGCGCCTGACCGAGATCACCGGCCTGAGCAGCGAAAGCGTCAGCCAGTTGGCCCAGAGCGCTCCGCAGGAAGCGCCGCCGGCCTACGACCCCGGCATCGATTACGACGCCATGCCGGACTACAGCGACTACCATCAGCCGCAGGCACAGGACATGTATGTGCCGCAGCAGGAATGGACGCCGAAGAAACCCGGCGCCGGCGGCAAGAAATGGGACAAGAAGCCATGGGACAAAAATGGCAAGCGTGGCGGTGATCGTGATCAACCACGTGCCCCACGCGTGCCGGCCGCCGTCGAACCACCGACACTGGCCGCCCTGAGAACCTTGCTGCATCACCCGCAACTGGCGGAAAAAGTCGAGAATGCCGGGCACTTCGCGGACGAGAACCAGACCAACGCACAACTTCTGGTGGCACTGCTTGAAGCCGTACAGAAGAATCCCAAGCTAAACTCATTTCAGTTGATCGCGCGATGGCACGGAACCGAACAGGGCCGCCTGCTCAAGGCGCTGGCGGAAAAGGAATGGTTGATTGACGGAGACAACCTTGAACAACAGTTTTTCGACACCATTACTAGCTTGTCAGCCCGCCAACGCGAGCGAAATCTGGAACAACTGCTCAGGAAAGCGCGTCAAAGCGAACTGAGCACTGATGAGAAAAATCAACTGCGCGACCTTTTAAGTCGCAATGTTTCCGCATCAAACCCGACCTCAACTGGCGCGTGAGGTCATAGCTCAGGTATAATCCTCGGCTTGTTTTTTGCCCGCCAAGACCTTCAGTGGATAGGGTGTTATGTCCGGAAAAGCGCAACAGCAGTCTCGTATTATTGAGTTGATCAAACTGGGTCGTGAGCAGAAGTATCTGACTTACGCCGAGGTCAACGACCACCTGCCCGAGGATATTTCAGATCCGGAGCAGGTGGAAGACATCATCCGCATGATTAACGACATGGGGATCCCCGTACACGAGAGTGCTCCGGATGCGGACGCCCTTATGCTGGCCGACGCCGATACCGACGAGGCCGCTGCGGAAGAAGCAGCCGCTGCGTTGGCGGCGGTGGAGACCGATATCGGTCGCACCACAGACCCGGTGCGCATGTACATGCGTGAAATGGGTACGGTCGAGCTTCTGACTCGTGAAGGCGAAATCGAAATCGCCAAGCGTATCGAAGAAGGCATCCGCGAAGTGATGAGCGCCATCGCGCACTTCCCTGGCACGGTTGACCATATTCTCTCCGAGTACACTCGCGTTACCACCGAAGGTGGTCGCCTGTCCGACGTTCTGAGCGGCTACATCGACCCGGACGACGGCATTACGCCGCCTGCCGCCGAAGTACCGCCGCCGATCGACGCGAAAGCGGCGAAAGCGGAAGAGTCCGACGACGATGACGATACCGAAGCTTCCGATGACGAAGAAGAAGCCGAAAGCGGTCCGGATCCGGTCATTGCTGCCCAGCGTTTCGGCGCCGTGGCCGACCAGATGGAAATCACCCGCAAGGCCCTGAAAAAGCACGGTCGTCACAACAAGGCGGCGATTGCTGAACTGTTGGCCCTGGCCGATCTGTTCATGCCGATCAAACTGGTGCCGAAGCAATTCGAAGCCCTGGTCGAGCGTGTTCGCAGTGCCCTGGATCGTCTGCGTCAGCAAGAGCGCGCGATCATGCAGCTGTGCGTACGTGATGCACGTATGCCGCGTGCCGACTTCCTGCGCCAGTTCCCGGGCAACGAAGTCGACGAAAGCTGGTCCGATGCCCTGGCCAAAGGCAAAAGCAAGTACGCCGAAGCCATCGCTCGCGTGCAACCGGACATCATCCGTTGCCAGCAGAAGCTGACCGCGTTGGAAACCGAGACCGGCCTGACCATCGCCGAGATCAAGGACATCAACCGCCGCATGTCGATCGGTGAGGCGAAAGCCCGCCGCGCGAAGAAAGAGATGGTTGAAGCGAACTTGCGTCTGGTGATCTCGATTGCCAAGAAGTACACCAACCGTGGCCTGCAATTCCTCGATCTGATCCAGGAAGGCAACATCGGTCTGATGAAAGCGGTGGACAAGTTCGAATACCGTCGTGGTTACAAGTTCTCGACTTATGCCACCTGGTGGATCCGTCAGGCGATCACTCGCTCGATCGCCGACCAGGCCCGCACCATCCGTATTCCGGTGCACATGATCGAGACGATCAACAAGCTCAACCGCATTTCCCGTCAGATGCTGCAGGAAATGGGTCGCGAACCGACCCCGGAAGAGCTGGGTGAACGCATGGAAATGCCTGAGGACAAGATCCGCAAGGTATTGAAGATCGCCAAAGAGCCGATCTCCATGGAAACCCCGATCGGTGATGACGAAGACTCCCATCTGGGTGACTTCATCGAAGACTCGACCATGCAGTCGCCAATCGATGTCGCCACTGTTGAGAGCCTGAAAGAAGCGACCCGCGAAGTGCTGTCCGGCCTTACTGCCCGTGAAGCCAAGGTACTGCGCATGCGTTTCGGTATCGACATGAACACCGACCATACGCTCGAAGAAGTCGGCAAACAGTTTGACGTGACCCGCGAGCGGATCCGTCAGATCGAAGCCAAGGCGCTGCGCAAGCTGCGCCACCCGACGCGAAGCGAGCATCTGCGCTCCTTCCTCGACGAGTGACACCATAACCCCCGACCCAGGCCGGGGGTTTTGTTTATATGGCAGATTAAATACCCAGCTCCGCCCTCCCCCCCGCGCACAGCCCGTCTACACTCGAAACATTCCCCCGAGCCATAACGAGACCGTTATGCCCAGACTGGCGTCCGTGCTTTTTTTGCTGTCACTGATGATCTGGACCGCAACGGCTGACGCGCTGACTCTGACCGATGAAGAACGTAGCTGGCTGGCGGCTCACCCGGACTTGCGACTGGGTGTCGATGCGTCGTGGCCGCCCTTCGAGTTCCGCGACGACCAGAACCGCTATCAGGGTCTGGCGGCGGACTATATCGATGTGATTCGCCAACGCCTGGCGGTCAAACTTACCCCCATCGAGCCGGTGAGCTGGACAGTCGTGCTCGAACAGGCGAAAAACGGCACGATCGACCTGCTGCCGGGCATCATGTCCACCCCGGAGCGCCAGAGCTACCTGTCTTTCACTCGCCCCTATCTCGACTTTCCGATCGTCATCCTCGCCCATGTCGGCGGCCCGCAACCGCGCAAGCTCGAGGAGCTTTACGGTCTGAAAATCGCCGTGGTCGAGAACTACGCGCCCCATGAGCTGCTGCGCACACATCATCCCGACCTGAATCTGGTGGCGATGCCCAATGTCAGCTCCGCGTTGCAGGCCTTGGCCACCGATGAAGTGGACGCGGTGGTCGGCGATCTGGCCTCCAGCGTCTGGAGCCTGCGTCAGCTCAAACTGGATGGTTTGTATGTCAGCGGCGAAACCCCTTACCGCTATCAACTGGCGATGGGCGTCCCGCGTGACAACAAGGTGCTGGTGGGGATTCTGGACAAGGTGCTGGCCGACATGTCCCCGGAGGAAATCAGCAGCATTCAGGAACATTGGGTCGGCAACGTCCTCGATCACCGGACATTCTGGTCGGATCTGCTGGTTTACGGTTTACCGGGGCTATTGCTTTTGGTCATCGTCCTGGCGATGGTGATCCGCATCAACCGTCGCCTGAGCTCGGAGATCGCCCGACGTATCGATCTCGAACAGGAACTGCGCAGCAGCGAATACCACTATCGCGGACTGGTTGAGAGTCTTTCGGCCATCGCCTGGGAAGCGCGGATCAGTGACTTCACCTACAGCTATGTTTCGCCCCACGCCGAGGATCTGCTCGGCTATCCGCTGTCCCATTGGCTGATTCCAGGCTTCTGGCGCAACATCATTCACCCCGCCGATCTGACTCGCGCCCAGAGCTTCTGCGATCACGAAGTGCTGGCCGGGCGCGATCACAGTCTCGATTACCGGGTGATCACCGCTGACGGCCGTTGTTTGTGGGTGCGTGACATTGTCAGCCTGATCGAACACGGCCACGAACCGGTGATGCGCGGCCTGATGATCGACATCAGCGAAACCAAGCGCACCGAAGAGGCGTTGCGCCTGTCGGAACAGAAATTCGCTTCGGTATTCCAGCAATGCCCGGACATTCTGGTCATCGCCCGGCTATCCGACGGCTGCCTGCTGGAGGTCAACGAAGCCTTCGAAGAACAGATAGGGCTCAAGGCCGAAGAGGTGATTGGCCAGACCGCTACCGAACTCAACATCTGGGGCATTCCCGGAGTCGGCCCTGGCCTGCTTCAGCGGCTGCAGGCCGGCAGCATTCGCAACCTGGAGATGCCCTTTCGCCGCAACAATGGCCAGGTGTTCACCGGGCTGATTTCCGCCGAACCCTTCGAGCTCGACACCACACCCGCGCTGGTTGTGGTGGTCCGCGACATTACCCAGCTCAAGGAAACCCAACAGCAACTGCAAACTTCCGAAGAGAAGTTCGCCAAGGCCTTCCACGCCTCGCCAGACGGTCTGCTGCTGTCGCGCCAGAGCGATGGTCTGCTGCTGGAAGTCAACGAAGGTTTCAGTCGTATCACCGGTTTCAACAGCGCCATGTCGGTGGATCGCTCGACGCTGGACCTGGGAATCTGGGTCAACCTTAACGAACGCAAGCAAATGCTCGACCTGCTTCACCGCGACGGGTTCGTTCGCGACTTCAGCTGCCATATCCGCCGCAGTGACGGGCAGATCCGCCTCTGCGAGGTATCCAGCCGTCCGCTGCCGATCGGCGATGAAGATTGCATGCTGACCATCGCCCGGGACATTACCGAACGCCACCTGATGCAGGAAAAACTGCAACAGGCCGCGACCGTGTTCGAAAGCACTGCCGAGGGCGTGCTGATCACCGACACCCAGCAACACATCAGCGCGGTGAACCGGGCCTTCACCGAAATCACCGGCTACAGCGAAAGCGAAGCGCTCGGTCACACTCCGCGCCTGCTTGCATCTGGCCTGCACGACAGCGCGTTCTACGCGGCGATGTGGCATCAATTGACTGCCGAAGGTCATTGGCAGGGCGAAATCTCCAACCGGCGCAAGAACGGCGAGCTGTACCCGAGCTGGCTGACCATCAGCGCCGTGCGTAACCGCGACAAATTCATCACCCACTTCGTTGCTGTGTTCGCCGATATCTCCAGCCTCAAGCACGCCCAGGCCAAACTCGACTATCAGGCGCATCACGACCCGCTGACCGGCCTGCCGAACCGCACGCTGTTCGAAAGTCGCCTGTTGATGGCTCTCAATAGCCAGCAGGAAAACGGTGGTCAAGGTGCGGTGCTGTTTCTCGACCTCGACCGCTTCAAGCACATCAACGACAGCCTCGGTCACCCGGTCGGCGATCTGCTGCTCAAGGGGATCGCCGTGCGCCTGAAGGAGCAGCTGCGTGATATCGACACCGTCGCGCGCCTGGGGGGCGATGAATTCATCATTCTGTTGCCCGGCCTGCAACAGCCCGGCGATGCCGACAACATCGCCACCAAACTGCTGAACTGCTTTGGCGCACCCTTCCAGGCCGGCGAGCATGAGTTCTTCATCAGCGCCAGCATCGGCACCAGCCTCTACCCGCGCGACGGCTGCGATGTTGCGACCCTGATCAAGAACGCGGACGCGGCGATGTATCGCTCCAAGGCCAAGGGCCGCAACCGGGTCGAAAGCTACACCCGCGATCTCACCGCCCAGGCCAGCGAGCGTGTGGCGCTGGAGCACGAACTTCGCCGAGCCATCGAGCGCGAGGAGTTGTACCTCTATTACCAACCGAAAATCAGCCTCGACGATCACAGTCTGGTCGGCGCCGAAGCCCTGATCCGCTGGCGCCACCCGAACTTCGGCGAAGTGCCGCCAGAGCACTTCATCCCGCTGGCGGAAGAGAACGGGATGATCCTGCAAATCGGCGACTGGGTGCTGGAAACCGCCTGCCGGCAGATGTTCGAGTGGGGCCAGATCTACGAATCTCTCGGCCCGCTGTCGGTGAACCTCGCCGGCGCGCAACTGCGACAGCCAAACCTGCTGGGACGCATCGAGCAACTGCTCAAGGACAACCGCCTGCGGCCGGAATTACTGCAACTGGAAATTACCGAAAACTTCATCATGAGCCAGGCCGAAGAAGCGCTGGCGGTGTTGCACCAGCTCAAACACCTGGGCGTGCAACTGGCCATCGACGACTTCGGCACCGGTTATTCTTCACTGAGTTATCTCAAACGCCTGCCACTGGACATCCTCAAGATCGACCAGTCTTTCGTCCGCGGCCTGCCCGACGACCCGCACGACGCGGCAATCGTGCGCGCAATCATCGCCCTGGGCCGCAGCATGCAATTCACCGTGATCGCCGAAGGCGTGGAAACCCAGGCCCAGCAACAATTCCTCACCGCCGAAGGCTGCGAACAGATCCAGGGCTACATCGTCAGCCTGCCGCTGCCACCTGAAGAGTTCGCCGCGACGTTTCTTCGTATAGCCGTATCAGATTTTTCGGATAGCACAGCCGAGAAACCGTCGCTATAATCCGCGGCCTACTGAGGGCCTATAGCTCAGTTGGTTAGAGCAGAGGACTCATAATCCTTTGGTCCACGGTTCAAGTCCGTGTGGGCCCACCAAACATGAAAAAGCCGCGCTTATGTGCGGCTTTTTCGTACCTGCGTGGAGAAGTCTCTTGCCCGACATCCGCCCACCCGTGCTCGATGAAATCGACCGCCAGCTGATCGCCGCCCTGCAAATCAATGCCCGTGAGAGCGTGGCGATGCTGGCCCGGCAATTGGGGATCGCCCGTACCACCGTGACTTCGCGACTGGCGCGACTGGAAAAGGCCAAGGTCATCACCGGTTATGGCGTACGCCTGGGCCAACGCGTGGTGGATGGCGGGTTGCAGGCGTATGTCGGGATCAAAGTGCAGCCACGCTCCGGCAAAGAGGTTCTGCGCCGCTTGAGCGCGATGGCTCAGGTACAGCAATTGTGCGCAGTGAGTGGCGAATTCGATTACGTGGCGTGGCTGCGTACCGATTCACCGGAACAGCTCGATCAGCTTCTGGATCAGATCGGCAGTGTAGACGGGGTAGAGAAGACCACGACGTCGATCATCCTCAGCAGCAAGATTGATCGCGGACATCCAGTCTGATCACTGCCTTCGTCATATTGCAGCATCAATGCTCAAAACGACGACACATTGCGTCTTATTAACGTGTTCTACGCTCCCTAGAATGGCTGGCATCTTTTCCTATACTCAGACGCGCATCCAGCGTCGGGTCGCCAGCAAGGTCAGCCATGAACAAGAACAATCGCCATCCTGCAGACGGTAAGAAACCAGTCACCATTTTTGGCCCGGACTTCCCTTTCGCCTTCGACGACTGGATTGAACACCCGGCTGGCCTCGGCAGCATTCCCGAGCACAATCACGGTGCCGAAGTGGCAATCGTCGGGGCCGGTATCGCCGGTCTGGTGGCGGCTTATGAGCTGATGAAACTCGGCTTGAAACCCGTCGTGTATGAGGCCTCGAAGCTCGGCGGCCGTCTGCGTTCGCAAGCGTTCAATGGCACTGACGGCATCGTCGCCGAACTTGGCGGCATGCGTTTTCCGGTGTCATCCACCGCGTTCTATCACTACGTCGACAAACTCGGTCTGGAAACCAAGCCCTTCCCCAACCCGCTGACGGCGGCGTCCGGCAGTACCGTGATCGACCTGGAAGGCAAAACTCATTACGCACAAAGCCTGAAGGATCTTCCTGCACTGTTCCAGGAAGTTGCCGATGCCTGGGCTGACGCTCTGGAGGCCGGCTCGCAGTTTTCGGATATCCAGCAAGCGATTCGTGACCGTGACGTGCCACGCCTCAAAGCATTGTGGAACACCCTGGTGCCGCTATGGGACGACCGCACGTTCTACGACTTCGTCGCCACCTCCAAAGCTTTCGCCAAATTGTCGTTCCATCACCGCGAAGTGTTCGGTCAGGTCGGTTTCGGCACCGGCGGCTGGGATTCGGACTTCCCCAACTCGATGCTGGAAATTTTCCGCGTGGTGATGACCAACTGCGACGATCACCAACATCTGGTGGTCGGCGGTGTGGAACAAGTGCCACAGGGCATCTGGCGTCATGCGCCGGAGCGCTGCGTCCACTGGCCACAGGGCACCAGCCTGAAATCGCTACACCACGGCGCACCGCGCTCCGGGGTAAAGAAAATTGCTCACGCACCCGACGGGCGTTTCGCAGTCACCGACAACAACGGCGACACCCGCGAATATGCGGCCGTACTGACCACCTGCCAGAGCTGGCTGCTGACCACCCAGATCGAATGCGACGAAACCCTGTTCTCGCAAAAGATGTGGATGGCACTGGACCGCACGCGCTACATGCAATCATCGAAAACGTTCGTGATGGTCGACCGCCCGTTCTGGAAGGACAAGGACCCGGAAACCGGTCGCGATCTGATGAGCATGACCCTCACCGATCGCCTGACCCGTGGTACTTACCTGTTCGACAACGGCGACGATAAACCGGGCGTGATCTGCCTGTCGTACTCGTGGATGAGCGATGCGCTGAAGATGCTCCCGCACCCGGTGGAAAAACGCGTGAAGCTGGCGCTGGATGCGTTGAAGAAGATCTACCCGAAAGTCGACATCGCCGCGCGAATCATCGGCGATCCGATCACCGTATCGTGGGAAGCCGATCCGCACTTCCTCGGCGCGTTCAAGGGCGCCCTGCCCGGCCACTATCGCTATAACCAGCGCATGTACGCGCACTTCATGCAGGACGACATGCCGCCGGAGCAGCGCGGGATTTTCATCGCCGGCGACGACGTGTCGTGGACGCCAGCGTGGGTCGAGGGCGCGGTGCAGACTTCGCTCAACGCGGTATGGGGAATCATGAAGCACTTCGGCGGGTCCACACATAAAGAGAACCCCGGCCCGGGAGATGTGTTCAACGACATCGGCCCGATCGCCCTGCCCGAGTAAGAGGAATCCCTGATGCGTGTAGCCCTTTACCAATGTCCACCGCTGCCACTGGCACCTGCTGCCAACCTCCAGCGCCTGCATCAACTGGCGATGGAGGCCAAAGGCGCCGATCTGCTGGTGGTGCCGGAAATGTTCCTGACCGGCTACAACATCGGCAAGGAGGCGGTTGCGACATTGGCCGAGGTCCACAACGGTGAATGGGCGCAGCAGATTGGACGAATCGCCAAGGCTGCCGGCCTGGCGATCCTTTACGGTTACCCGGAGCGAACCGCCGAAGGACAGATCTATAACGCCGTGCAACTGATCGACTCGAACGGCGAGCGCCTGTGCAATTACCGCAAGACGCATCTGTTCGGTGATCTGGACCGTTCGATGTTCAGCCCCGGCGATGGCGACTTTCCCATCGTCGAGCTCAACGGCTGGAAGCTCGGTTTTCTGATCTGCTACGACCTGGAATTCCCGGAAAACGCCCGGCGCCTGGCCCTCGAAGGCGCCGAGCTGATTCTGGTACCGACAGCCAACATGATTCCTTTCGACTTCATTGCCGATGTTTCCGTCCGCTCCCGCGCCTTCGAAAACCAGTGCTACGTGGCTTACGCCAACTACTGCGGCCACGAAGGCGACATCCATTACTGCGGACAAAGCAGCATTGCCGCGCCGGATGGCAGCCGCATCGCCCAGGCCGGACTGGACGAAGCACTGATCGTCGGCGAGCTGGATCGCCAGCTGATGGCCGACTCCCGTAGCGCCAACCGCTACTTCAACGACCGCCGCCCCGAACTTTACGACGCGCTCAGCAAGCGCTAATCCGCTAGCATTGGCACTTCACTGTTCTGGAAGTGCCCATGCCTGCGCCGACTCACCCCCGCCCCCACACCGAAACCCTGGCCAACGGCTTGCGCGTGACCCTGCGTCACGTGCCCGGCCTGAAGCGCAGCGCCGCTGCGTTGCGGGTGGCTGCCGGCAGTCATGACGTGCCATTGGCGTGGCCGGGGCTGGCGCATTTCCTTGAGCATTTGCTGTTCCTCGGCACCGAGCGCTTTCCTGCACAGCAAGGGCTGATGGCCTATGTACAAGGTCACGGCGGCCAGGTGAATGCCAGCACCCGCGAGCGCACCACCGATTTCTTCTTTGAGTTGCCGCCAGCGTCCTTCAGCGGTGGGCTGGAGCGCCTGTCAGACATGCTCGCCCATCCGCGTATGAATCCGGACGATCAGTTGCGGGAACGGGAAGTATTGCAGGCAGAGTTTATTGCGTGGTCGCAGGATGCGGCGGCTCAGCAGAAAGAGGCGCTGTTCGAGGGGCTGGCGGCAGCACATCCTTTGCGCGGCTTTCATGCCGGAAACCGCGAAAGCCTGCCGGTAGATCAAGCGGATTTTCAGCAGGCGTTGAAAGACTTTCATCAGCAGTTTTACCGCACCGGGCAGATGAGCCTGAGCCTGGTCGGGCCGCAGAGTGTTGAAGAACTGCGAGCGCTGGCCGAACAGTTTGCCGCCATGCTGACGCCAGGGGATAAAACTGCCCAGGCAGCGCCCGTTCGCTTGATGAATAATCCACAGGCAAGTTATCAACAGGCCGGCGATTGGCACGGCAACCTGCTGTTTGCGTTGGAGGAGTTGCCGGAGTCGTCGGCCGAAGCGCTGGCGTTTCTCTGTCACTGGTTGAACAGCGCCAAACCCGGCGGGTTGCTCGCGCATTTGCAGCAGATGGGGCTTGCGGAAGCTTTACAGGCCTGTGTGCTGTATCAGTTTGCTGAGCAGGCGTTGCTGCATCTTCAATTCACGGCGGCATCCGGATCACTCGACGCCATCCAGGCACAGTTTCTCGACGGGCTGAGCTTCTTCGCAGCGCAGCAAGACTGGCTGGCACTTCGCGAGGAATATTCAGCACAGCATCAACGCCAGCAGCAGGTCAGCGGTGCATTGCAGCTTGCGCGACTAGACAGCGAACAACTCGAAAGAGGGCTTTCTGAATCAGCCGTTGCGGCGCTCAAAGTGATTCTCGGCAAAATCGGCACTGTGGATAACTTCAGCAATCACTGGCACCTACCCGCTGCCAATCCGTTTCTGCGCGCAGCCGAGCCGCTGGCCAACGCCGGCCTTATTCGCGGCCAGACCAGCGCCCACCGAGGCCTGCGCACGTTTGCTCAGGATCGCTCGCGCAGCCGCCGCGAACGTTCGCCGATGCAATTCAGCCAGGCGCTGCCGGACAACGGCGACGAAGGGGCGGTGTATGTGCGCTGGCAGACAGAGGCGGCGGCCACGGCCGAGCTGCAGGCGAAACTGCAACGCAGTCTGCGGGAGGTTTCCGGCGACGCACGTCAGGCCGGGGTCGAGTTGTCCTTCAGTGCCACAGGTAATCAGTGGCTGTTGAGACTCAACGGCCTGCAGGACACGCTGCCTGTTGTGCTGGAACACGCGCTGAATTCTCTGACACAAGTGGGCGTCGATTGCGCAAAAGGCGAACCGAAAACGGCGCTGATACCGATCCGCCAGCTGCTCAAAGTACTGCCCGAACTGTACCTGCCAGCGGTAGGTGAATCCGATGACGCCGCGCACCTGTGGGCAACTTCTCGCTGGGACGGTCTGGCTTTGGGGCTAAACCCACAGACCCAGTCAGCCATGGGCCTGGCCCTGAGCCGCATCCCGGGCATCCCGGACAATCAAATCCCCTCACCGTCGGCAATCCATAACGGATACCGGTGGAGTCAGATCGACAGCGCGTCCAGCGAACACGCCTTGCTGCTGTTCTGTCCGACCGCCAGCCGTGAAATCGACGACGAAGCCGCGTGGCGCCTGCTCGCCCACCTGTGCCAGACACCGTTTTACCAACGCCTGAGAGTCGAACTGCAATTGGGTTATGCGGTGTTCAGCGGCCTGCGTCAGCTACACGGCCAGACCGGATTACTGTTCGGTGTGCAATCGCCCTCGGCCACCGCCGCGCAATTGCTCGAGCACATTCAGCAGTTTCTCGAAGGACTGCCAGCCCTTGTCGAACAACTCGACGACGCCGGCCTCGCCCGGCAACGCCAGACACTTTCCGATCAATTCGATGACAGCGTCCTGTCCGGCAAAGATGCGGCCGAGATCCTGTGGCAGGCTCGACTCGCCGGCCACTCGTCGGATTATCGGGTGCAATTGCGCAGCGCCATCGCTCGACTGGATCGCCCGGCATTGCTGAACGCCGCACAACGTCTGATCCGCGCCGAAGGCGGCTGGCACGGTCTGGCCAACGGCCCTGCGCCAGGCGCGCCATGGCAATCGGCAAAATGATCATTACCGGGGCTGCAAGGAGCTTTCTCAAAGATTCACGGGCCAACCTTCTGAAATTTTGAGTAACATAGCCACCTAACTATTTGGAACATCCCTGCGCTGCCGTGGACTATACCTATGGATAGCGCTATCTCACCCACCTGAAAAAGGAGTCACCCGATGGCTTGGACCAAACCTGCTTACACCGACCTGCGCATCGGCTTCGAAGTCACCATGTACTTCGCCAGCCGCTGAGTCCTGCCTCAAGCAGAACACTGCAGTGCAACGCCTCGGCTCGCCGGGGCGTTTTATTTTCAGCGTTGAAATGATGGAGCGTTCATGTTCGTCCAGATTCTGGGTTCGGCCGCCGGTGGCGGTTTTCCGCAGTGGAACTGCAACTGCGTCAATTGCGCCGGTTTTCGCGACGGCAGCCTGAATGCCCAGGCCCGTACCCAATCGTCCATCGCGATTTCCGATGACGGCGTGAATTGGGTGCTGTGCAATGCCTCGCCGGACATCCGCGCGCAGCTCCAGAGCTTCGCCCCGATGCAACCGGGCCGTGCCCTGCGTGACACCGGCATCAGCGCGATCATCTTGATGGACAGCCAGATCGACCACACCACCGGCCTGCTCAGCCTGCGCGAAGGCTGCCCGCATCAGGTCTGGTGCACGGACATGGTTCACGAAGACCTGAGCACCGGTTTCCCGCTGTTCACCATGCTCAAGCACTGGAACGGCGGGCTCGACTGGAACCGCATCGAACTCGACCAAAGCTTCACCGTCGCCGCCTGCCCGAACCTGCGCTTCACCCCGCTGCCGCTGCGCAGCGCCGCGCCGCCCTACTCGCCGCACCGCTTCGACCCGCACCCGGGCGACAACATCGGCCTGATCGTCGAAGACCTCAGCACCGGCGGCAAACTGTTCTATGCGCCAGGCCTGGGCAAGGTCGACGCGCCGCTGCTGGAAATCATGGCCGGCAGCGATTGCGTACTGGTGGACGGGACGATGTGGGACGACGATGAAATGCAGCGCCGTGGTGTCGGCACCCGCACCGGCCGCGAAATGGGCCACCTGGCGCAGAACGGCCCCGGCGGCATGCTCGAAGTGCTGGAACAGCTTCCCGAGCAGCGCAAGGTGCTTATCCACATCAACAACACCAACCCGATTCTCGACGAGGACTCCCCGGAGCGCGCGGAGCTGGTTCGGCGCAATGTTGAAGTGGCGTATGACGGCATGAGTATTGTGCTGTAGCTGAGGGCCTCATCGCTGGCCAGTCGAAGGCGTCCTGACAGACACCAAAGAATCCAATGGTTGTTCCCGGAGAACAGACATGACTGACACTCCAATGTCCCCCGCCGAATTCGAAGCGGCCCTGCGCGCCAAGGGCGCCTACTACCACATACATCACCCGTATCACGTGGCGATGTATGAAGGCCGGGCCACCCGCGAGCAGATCCAGGGCTGGGTCGCCAACCGCTTCTACTATCAGGTGAACATTCCCCTGAAAGACGCAGCGATCCTCGCCAACTGCCCGGATCGCGAGATCCGCCGCGAGTGGATCCAGCGGCTGCTCGACCACGACGGCGCTCCCGGTGAAGACGGCGGCATCGAGGCCTGGCTGCGACTGGGCCAGGCCGTCGGTCTCGATCCGGATCAATTGCGCTCCCAGGAACTGGTGCTGCCCGGCGTGCGGTTCGCCGTCGATGCCTACGTCAACTTCGCCCGCCGCGCCAGTTGGCAGGAAGCCGCCAGCAGCTCGTTGACCGAACTGTTCGCGCCGCAGATTCACCAGTCGCGGCTCGACAGCTGGCCGCAGCATTACCCGTGGATCGACCCGGCCGGCTACGAATATTTCCGCACCCGTCTCGGTCAGGCCCGGCGCGATGTCGAGCATGGTCTGGCGATCACGCTGGAGCACTACAAGACTCGCGAAGGCCAGGAACGCATGCTGGAAATTCTCCAGTTCAAACTGGACATCCTTTGGAGCATGCTCGATGCCATGAGCATGGCCTACGAACTGAACCGCCCGCCGTATCACAGCGTCACCGATCAACGGGTCTGGCATAAAGGAATCGCCTTATGAGTTTCGACCGCAGCAAGACCCCGAACTGGCGTCCCGGCTACCGTTTCCAGTACGAACCGGCCCAGAAAGGCCATGTGCTGCTGTACCCGGAGGGCATGATCAAGCTCAACGAAAGTGCCGCGCTGATCGGCGGCCTGATCGACGGTGAGCGGGATGTCGCGGCGATCATCGCCGAACTCGACAAACAGTTTCCCGGCGTACCCGAGCTCGGTGACGACATCGAGCAATTCATGGAGGTTGCCCGTGCGCAGCACTGGATCGAACTTGCCTGAGTCCTCGGTGCAAGTCCCGGCCAAACCGGAAATCGGCCTGCCGCTATGGCTGCTCGCCGAGCTGACTTATCGCTGCCCGCTGCAATGCCCGTACTGCTCCAATCCGCTGGATTTTGCCGAGCAGGGCAAAGAGCTGAGCACCGAGCAGTGGATCAAGGTGTTCCGTGAAGCGCGGGAGATGGGCGCCGCGCAACTGGGCTTTTCCGGCGGTGAACCGCTGGTGCGCCAGGACCTTGCCGAGCTGATCCGTGAAGCGCGCCAGTTGGGTTTCTACACCAACCTGATCACCTCCGGCATCGGCCTGACCGAGCAGAAGATCAGCGACTTCAAGAAGGCCGGGCTCGATCACATCCAGATCAGTTTCCAGGCCAGCGACGAGCAAGTGAACAACCTGCTCGCCGGCTCGAAAAAAGCCTTCGCGCAGAAACTGGAAATGGCCCGCGCCGTGAAAGCCCACGGCTATCCGATGGTGCTGAACTTCGTCACTCATCGGCACAACATCGACAAGATCGACCGCATCATCGAGCTGTGCATCGCGCTGGAAGCGGACTTCGTCGAACTCGCCACGTGCCAGTTCTACGGCTGGGCGCAGCTCAATCGTGTCGGCCTGTTGCCGACCAGGGACCAACTGGTCCGCGCCGAACGCATCACCAACGAATACCGCGCCAAGCTGGAGGCCGAAGGGCATCCGTGCAAACTGATTTTCGTCACCCCGGACTATTACGAAGAGCGCCCGAAAGCCTGCATGAACGGCTGGGGCAGTCTGTTTCTGACGGTCACACCGGACGGCACCGCCCTGCCCTGTCATGGCGCCCGACAGCTGCCGGTGCAATTTCCCAATGTGCGCGACCACAGCATGCAGCACATCTGGTACGACTCGTTCGGCTTCAACCGTTTCCGCGGTTATGACTGGATGCCCGAGCCGTGCCGCTCCTGCGATGAAAAGGAACAGGATTTCGGCGGCTGCCGCTGCCAGGCCTTCATGCTCACCGGCGATGCCAGCAATGCCGATCCGGTGTGCAGCAAGTCCGAACATCACGGTGTGATTCTCAAGGCCCGCGAAGAGGCCGAGCACGCCACCCAGACCATCGAACAACTGGCCTTTCGCAATGAACGAAACTCGCGCCTCATCGCCAAAGGCTGAGCCTTTCAGCGCCACCGCCGCTGTTGCTGCCGGCGTGGATTTCGCCGAATTGCAACTCGGCGCCCATGGTTTGTTCTGGAATGAGTACCGCCCGACAGACGCCGCGTGCCGGATCTGGCACTGGCGCGATGGCTCGGCGAAATGTCTGACACCTGCGGGATTCAGCGTGCGCAGCCGTGTGTACGAATATGGCGGTGGGGCGTTTTGTCTGACGCCGGATGGCGTGGTTTTCGTCAACGAGGCGGATCAGCAGCTGTATCGCCAGACGCTGGATGGCGAACCCGTGGCATTGACGTCCGGGGAATGCCGATATGGTGATCTGCATTTTGCCAACGGGCAGGTGCTGGCTGTTGAAGAGAACGGTGATCGGCATCGGCTGGTGGTTATTGATCTGGCGAGTGGCGAACGCCACAGGCTGGTTGAAGGCGCGGATTTTTACGCGTCGCCCATTATCAGCCCGGACGGCCAACGCCTTGCATGGATCGAGTGGAGCCGCCCGCATCAGCCGTGGACCTCCACCCGACTGATGCTCGCCGAACGCTCGGACAACGCATTTTCCGCGCCGCGTTGCGTGGCCGGTGAAGCACTTGAAGAGTCGATCCAGCAACCGCGTTTCGATGCCAACGGCCGACTGGGCTGTCTGACCGATCGTGGTGGTTATTGGCAACCGTGGGTCGAGTCGGCAGACGGCTTGCAGCCGTTAGCCAGCGCCGAAGCCGATCACGCACCAGCCCCATGGCAACTCGGCGGCTGCACCTGGCTGCCCACCGACGACAGCTTTATGGCGAGTTGGAGCGAAGGCGGTTTCGGGCGTCTGGCACTCAACGGTGAAGACTTCACCGGCAACTACAGCCGTTTCCGTCATCTGGCTGTCGATGATCAATTCATTTACTGCATTGCCGCCTCACCGATCAGCCCTTCAGCGGTGATCGCCATTGACCGCGATTCGCGCAGAGTGAACATCCTGGCCGGCGGTGTCGCACCGCTGCCCGCCGAGCACATCAGCCGCCCGCAAACCCTGCGCTACCCCAGCGGTTCGGGTGAAGCGCACGGTTTCTTTTACCCGGCCACGAATGGTGATGTGAAACCGCCGCTGGTGGTGTTCATCCACGGCGGCCCGACGTCGGCGTGCTACCCGATGCTCGACCCGCGCATCCAGTACTGGACGCAACGCGGCTTCGCCGTCGCGGACCTCAATTACCGAGGCAGCAGCGGCTATGGCCGGGAGTATCGACAGGCGCTGCATCTGAGTTGGGGCGCGGTGGATGTCGAGGATGCCTGTGCGGTGGTGGCCTACCTGAATGATCGCGGCATGATCGATGGCGACCGTGCATTCATCCGTGGCGGCAGCGCCGGTGGTTACACGACGCTATGTGCCCTGGCGTTCCATCAGGTATTCCGCGCCGGTGCCAGCCTTTATGGCGTCAGTGACCCGGTTGCTCTCGGTCGCGCGACACACAAGTTCGAAGGCGATTACCTGGACTGGCTGATCGGCGATCCGGAGCAGGACGCCGAGCGCTACGCCGCCCGCACGCCATTGCTGCACGCAGACAACATTCGCGTACCGATGATTTTCTTTCAGGGCGAACTGGATGCCGTCGTCGTACCGCAACAGACCCGCGACATGGTCGCGGCCCTGGAGCAAAACGGCATTGAGGTCCAAGCGCATTACTACGCCGATGAGCGCCACGGCTTCCGCCGGGCCGCCAATCAGGCCCATGCGCTGGAGCAGGAATGGCGGTTCTATCGGCGAGTAATGGGTTTGACGGTCTGAGACTCAGCGCTTGGCGATGATGTACACCGCGTGCACGATCCCCGGGATATAACCGCACAGCGTCAGCAGAATGTTCAGCCAGAACGCGCCGCCGAACCCGACTTGCAGAAACACGCCCAGTGGCGGCAACAGAATGGCGATGATGATGCGGATAAAGTCCATGGGGCAGCTCCTGATTGGGGGTTGGCTCACCTGAGCCATACAAGCTAATCGACCTTTGCCGTTTGTCAGGGTTCAGTGCAAACCGCGGTCTCGCCATCTGATGGCCATTACCGACCACAAAAAAAACGCCCCACGCCAAAAGAATCAGGCGTGGGGCGTGCGTTATACCGCGAGACGGTTCTTGAATTCGGGTGGGAAACTTCAGCTCAGACGGCAATCCCTTTTCGGCATTGCAGTTGCGCCGTGCGTACCCGGGAGAAGGCGCGGGTCAGGCGCAGGAGCATTTCGTCGATGTTGGCCTTGCTGACGTTGAGCGCCGGGGTGAAGCGCAGGCAGTCGGCTTGTGGGGCGTTGAGCAGTAAGCCCTCGTGAAGCGCGGCTTTTACCACGGCTTCGGCGGAGTCTTCCGACAGGGTCAGTCCCCAGAACAACCCTTGTCCACGCAACTCGCCATGTTCATAACGATGGGCCAAACGGGCGAGCCCTTCGCGCAGGTGCTGGCCGTTGTCCCGGATTTGTTCGAGGAATGCGCGGTCCTGCACGCTGTCGAGCACCACCAGCCCTGCGGCGGTCATTAACGCGTTGCCGTGATGAGTGCCGCCCAACTCGCCGGAATCGAAACAGCAGGCCTTGCCTCGCGCCAGCAACGCCGCCAAGGGAACACCACCGCCAAGGCCTTTGCCGAGCACGACGATATCGGCGCGCACGCCGTAGGATTGTTCGGCGAGCAAGGTGCCGCAGCGGCCGATGCCGGTCTGAACCTCGTCCACGATCAGCAAAATCCCCAGCTCACGGCACAGACGCTCGACACCCTTGAGGTAATGCTCGGTGGCAGGAATCACACCGGCATCGCTCTGGATCGGTTCGAGCATGATTGCCACGGTCTGCGCATCGACCGCGGCATGCAACGCCGGCAGATCGTTGAACGGCACCAGATCGAAACCCGGCAGCAACGGTGCGAAGCGGTTGTGCAGGTTGCAACTGTCCGACGCCGAAATCGTCGCCAGACTACGTCCGTGACAGCCTTGTCTGGCGACAATGATCCGCGAGGCGCCGCCGCGATGCAGTTGGCCCCACTTGCGCGCCAGTTTGATTGCCGCTTCACAAGCTTCACTGCCACTGTTGAGCAGATACGCTTGATCGCTGGCAGTGCTGGCACACAGGCGTTCGGCCAGGCTGAGCATGCCGCGGTTATGCAGATTGAAACCGGGATTGATTAACGCTTGAGCCTGGTTGGCGATCGCCTTGACCAGCGCCGAAGGGCTGTGGCCGAGGCTGTTGGCACCACCGGCCTGGGAAAAGTCCAGGTAGGCGCGATCATTGCTGTCCCACAGCCAGGAGCCCTGACCACGAACGAATACCTGCTGCGGGCGCTCGACGCTGGGCATCAGGCGCTCGGCATTCAAGCCATCAGCGGCGTCCGATTCCCGGGTTTCAAAAGCCAGGTCATCGAGGCTCGGCGTCTGGCGCCGCAAACTGAACAGATTCATTGAAAAAAACCTCGATCGAGGTTTTTTGAACTGCCTATGTAAACACTTTCAAAACAAACGCTGGTCATCGCGCTTTCCGGCCCTGCAAGCCTTGTGAATGCGGTTAGACTAGGCCCGTTTACGGCGTCGAGCCATTTCGATTTCCCAGCATTTTCAATAAGTGTTACTTATGGATTTCAAACAACTGCGTTATTTCGTCGCGGTCTACGAAGAAGGTCATGTCGGACGCGCCGCCGAGCGCCTGTCGATCTCTCAACCCGCGTTGTCCCAGCAGATTCGCCACCTGGAACAAAACCTCGACGTCACCCTGTTCGAACGCAGCAGCAAACGCCTGTTGCCGACGCTCGCCGCCCACACCTTGTACAACCACGCCCTGCCGCTGCTCGACGGCATGCAGCGGGCGCGTGAGGCGCTGGGCAACTTCAAGGGTCAGGCATTGCGGACACTGGCGATCGGCGTTCTGCAGACCGTGCACACCAGCCTGGTGCCGCAAATGCTCGAGCGCGTGCGCAAGGCCCAGCCGCATCTGGTGGTGCAGATTTATGAATTGACGGGGCTGGAGATCGAACGGCGTCTGCTCAATGGCCTGCTGGATATCGGCATCAGCTATCTGCCGCCACGGCAGCCCGGTCTGCACGGCGTAATGTTGTACGAAGATGAACTGACACTGGTCATTCCAGCGGATCATCCGCTGCGGGAATTCAAGAAAGTCTCGATGAGTCAGGCGGCCGAATTACCGATGTTGCTATTGGGTGAAGAGTTTCAGATCCGCCAGATCTGGCAGGCGCAATTGGCCAATCTCGGACGACGCCCGCAAGTGCAGGCGGAACTGAACAATATGGTGGGGATTCTCGACAGCCTGCCGCACACACGTCTGGCGACGGTGCTGCCCGGTCGTTCGCAAAAGGAGTACGACGATCAGGATCTGCTGTGGAAACCGTTGAGTGAGCCGCGTGTGCCGTTGAAGGTCGGGCTGGTGTGTCGCGATGTGCAACGCCAACAGGCACCATTGGCCTTGCTGCGAACGTTGCTTGAAGAGGTGATGCAGCGTGAGGACAAACCGCTGAAAGGTACGCCGCCACTGGATGCGCTGAACTGAAAACTTTTTTGCGGGCATAAGAAAACCCCGCCGAAGCGGGGCTTTGCAGACTGTTTCCCTGACATCCATTTCACTCCGCCACCCTGGCAGAATCCTACGTGTCCGTGTTGTTACTTTGCGCTTCCTGCGCGACGTCCATGGAAAGTAGATTAGCTCTGGATCCAATCTTCGCCTATGGGAGAACAGCAGCACGTCATGTAAGAGATCGCTTACATGACGTTACATCATCAAAACTGCGCAGCGTCCAGCAGGAACAGCGACTCGCTGCCGGCCTTGACCGACGCGTTCAGCGAGTGAATCCGCGGCAGCAGACGGGCGAAATAGAACCGCGCCGTACCGAGTTTGCTCGCGTAGAAATCGTCCTGCGCTTCTTTGCCCAGCGATGCCTTGGCCATCAGCGCCCACATGTAGGCGTAAGCGGTGTAGCCGAACACCTGCAGGTACTCGACCGACGCCGCGCCGATTTCGTTCGGGTTGGTTTTCGCCCGGTCCAGCAGCCACGAGGTCAGCTCGTCGAGGATGTCGACGGCATCATTCAGCGGTTTGGTGAACTCGCCCAGATCGGCACTGGCAGTCGCGGTGAAATGGCGGATCTCGTCGGCGAACAGCTTGTAGAACGCGCCGCCGCTGCCGACGATCTTGCGACCCACCAGATCCAGCGCCTGAATGCCGTTGGTGCCTTCGTAGATCTGGGTGATGCGCACGTCACGCACCAGTTGTTCCTGACCCCACTCGCGGATGTAGCCGTGGCCGCCGAAAATCTGCTGGCCGTGGACGGTGGTTTCCAGACCCAGATCCGTCAGGAACGCCTTGGCCACTGGCGTCAGCAAGGCCACCAGATCTTCCGCACGTTTGCGGGTGGCGGCGTCTTCGCTGAACTTGGCGGTATCGAGTTGCATCGCCACGTAGGTGGAGAACGCACGACCGCCTTCGTTCGAGGCTTTCATGGTCAGCAACATGCGACGCACGTCCGGGTGGACGATGATCGGGTCAGCAACCTTGTCTTTGTTCTGCGCGCCGGTCGGCGAACGGCTTTGCAGACGGTCACGGGCGTATTCGATGGCGTTCTGGTACGAACGCTCGCCGGTGGCCAGACCCTGGATGCCGACGCCCAGACGCTCGTAGTTCATCATGGTGAACATCGCGGCCAGGCCTTTGTTCGGCTCGCCGACCAGATAACCCACGGCTTCGTCGAAGTTCATCACGCAGGTGGCGGACGCCTGAATACCCATCTTGTGTTCGATCGAACCGCAGTTCGCCGGGTTGCGCGCACCCAGGCTGCCATCGGCATTGACCATGAACTTCGGCACCAGGAACAGCGATATGCCTTTCGGCCCAGCCGGAGCGTCCGGCAGTTTGGCCAGCACCAGGTGGATGATGTTTTCGGTCAGGTCGTGCTCACCGCCGGTGATGAAGATCTTGGTGCCGCTGACCTTGTAGGAACCGTCGGCCTGAGGCTCGGCCTTGGTGCGGATAATGCCCAGGTCGGTACCGGCGTGCGGTTCGGTCAGGCACATGGAACCGGCCCAGACACCGGCGTACATGTTCGGCAAGTACGCGGCTTTCAGCTCTTCGCTGGCGTGGGCGTTGATCGACAGGCAGGCACCGGCGGTCAGCATCGGGTACAGACCGAAAGCCAGACTGGCGGAGTTGACCATTTCTTCGACCTGAGCCGACACGGCTTTTGGCATGCCCATGCCGCCGTAGGCCGGATCACCGCCCACACCGACCCAGCCACCTTCGGCATAAGTCTGATAGGCCTGTGGGAAACCGGCCGGCGTGGTGACGGCACCGTCGGCCCAGTGGCAGCCTTCTTCGTCGGCGGCCCGGCTCAGGGGCGCGATGCTTTTACTGGTGACCTTGCCGGCCTCTTCGAGAATGGCTTCAACGGTTTCCGCGTCCACGGATTCGGCCAGGGCCGGCAGTTCGGCCCAGAGTTTGGCGACTTCGAACACTTCATTGAGGACGAAGCGCATATCGCGCAGCGGCGCTTTGTAGTCAGCCATGGCAAACCTCGCAAAGATCTAAACAGGTGATTCGTGGAAGGGTGTTTTCGTTGAGCTGGAGTGTAACCCAACAACTTTTGCGACACATAGGGTCAGGCAGTGACTGTCTTGTTATTTTTAGTCATCAGCGATCAACCATAAAGAAGCCCGCAATCAGCGGGCTCTTTTGTTTAACAGGGGCGTGTTACAGCGAGAACAACTGGGCCGGCAGTTTCATCAGGCAATCGCTGCCCGCCTCGATCGCCGAACGATGCGCCTCCGTACGCGGCAACAGACGCTTGAAGTAGAACTCGCACGTCGCCAGTTTGCCCTGGCAGAAATCGCCATCACCCTCGCCCGACTCCAGCTGCGCCTGGGCGACCAGGGCCATACGCAGCCACAGGTAGCCCAGAACGATGTAACCGCTGTACATCAGGTAGTCCACCGACGCGGCGCCAACTTCATCGGGATTTTTCATCGCGGCCATGCCGACCTTCATGGTCAGTTCGCCCCACTGCTGATTGAGGCCATCGAGCTGCGCGACAAACCCGCCCAATTGCGCGTGCCCGGCGTTGGCGGCGCAGAACTTGTGGACGATTTTGGTGAAGTTGCGCAGCAGCTTGCCCTGGCTGCCCAGCACCTTGCGTCCGAGCAGATCCAGCGCCTGAATGCCGTTGGTGCCCTCGTAGATCGGCGCGATCCGGCAATCTCGAACCAGTTGTTCCATGCCCCACTCGCGGATGAATCCGTGGCCGCCGAACACCTGCATGCCGTGGTTAGTCACCTCCAGCCCGGTATCGGTCATGAAGGCTTTGCAGATCGGAGTCAGGAACGCCAGAAGGTCTTCGGCCTCCTGACGCGCCTCGGCGTCCGAGCTCAGATGCGCGACATCGAGCATTTGCGCGGTGAAATAGGTCAGCGCACGGTTGCCTTCGTTAAAGGCCTTCATGGTCAGCAGCATGCGTCGCACGTCCGGGTGGACGATGATCGGGTCGGCCGGTTTGTCCGGGGCTTTGGCGCCGGTCAGGGCACGCATCTGCAGACGGTCGTTGGCGTATTTGATGGCGCCCTGGAAACTTGCCTCGCCCAGACACAGGCCCTGCATCCCGGTACCGAGACGCGCATGGTTCATCATGGTGAACATGCAGTTCAGGCCCTTGTTCGGCTCGCCGATCAGGAAGCCTTTGGCGTCGTCGAAGTTCAGCACGCAGGTGGCCGAGGCCTTGATACCCATTTTGTGTTCGATCGAACCGCAGGAAACGCCGTTGCGCTCGCCGGCCTCACCGGAGGCGTCCGGAAGAAATTTCGGCACGATGAACAGCGAGATGCCTTTGGTCCCCGCTGGCGCGTCCGGCAGTTTGGCCAACACCAGATGAATGATGTTGTCGCTCATGTCGTGCTCGCCGGCGGAGATGAAAATCTTGCTGCCGGTCACTGCATAACTGCCGTCGGCATGAGGCACGGCTCGGGTCTTGATGATGCCCAGATCAGTCCCGCAATGGGCTTCGGTCAGGCACATGGTGCCGGTCCACTGGCCAGCGGTGAGTTTGCGCAGATAGGTGTTTTTCTGTTCGTCGGTGCCGTGGGCGTGGATCGCCGACATGGCGCCGTGAGTCAGGCCCGGGTACATGCCCCACGACGTGTTGCTGGAGGCGACCATTTCGCTGATCACCAGCCCCAGCGAACTCGGCAGGCCCTGGCCGCCGTAGGTCGGATCTGCCGCCAGACCGTGCCAGCCACCTTCCACGTATTGTGCGAAGGCCTGCTTGAAACCTGTAGGCGTTGTCACCACGCCATTGTCGAAATGGCAGCCCTCTTCGTCACCGCTGCGATTGAGCGGTGCCAGAACGTTCTCACAGAACTTCGCACCTTCGTCGAGGATCGCGTTGATCATGTCCGGGCTGGCGTCGTGGGCGCCGAGGGCCGCGTACTGAGTGTGGAAGTCAAAGACGTGGTCGATCAGAAAGCGCATGTCGCGCAGGGGAGCTTTGTACTCGGGCATGGTGGCTTCTCCTTCAGCAGATTGCTTCAACCTACTGCCGGCCACCCTGCCCCACAATCACTGTCCAGACGCTGAATGCGCCGTCATCACTCAACCTGCGGCGCTGTCCATGCGCACCGCGCCACGGCGGTTTTGACCGAACGCCATCACACAGTTTCGCCCTGCGCCCTTGGCGCTGTAGAGCGCCTGGTCGGCGGATTTCAGCACTTCCTCCGGGGTGCGCTGTTCCAGACGTTCGGCTACGCCGATACTGACCGTGACCGACACGCTGGACGCGCCCGAACCCGAGCGACGCTGACGTCCCTGCTGATCATCCTGCGGGCGGCTTTCCTGATTACGTAACTGGATGTTGTAGGACGCAATCGACTCGCGGATGACCTCAAGGTGCGGCATGCACTCCTCGAGGGTCTTGCCCGCAAACACCAGAGCAAATTCCTCACCGCCATAGCGATAAGCCCTACCGCCGCCGCTGATTTTGGACAGTTTGCTGGCGACCAGGCGCAAGACCTGATCCCCCACGTCGTGGCCGTGGGTGTCGTTGAATTTCTTGAAGTGATCGACGTCGCTCATCGCCAGCACATAGTTGCGCCCCAGACGCTGCATGCGCTCGTTGAGTGCGCGGCGCCCGGGCAGGCCGGTGAGCTCGTCGCGGAAGGCCATTTGATAAGCCTCGTGCGCCACCGCCGCGGCAATCATCAACATCACCTGGCTGCACATGATGTTCAGGGTGAACGGCAGGATGAAGGTTTTCGGCAGCATCCAGAACACACCGAGCAAACCCACCAGTTGCGCCGCATGCAGCGGACGCGGGTTGCGCCAGTATTGCCAGGCCAGCAGCAGGAACGCCGAGATGAACACCGGATACGACAACTGGATCAGGCTCATCCACGCGCCGTGCAGCGCCGGCCAGCGGATTTCGGAAAGCCACATCAGCAACGCCTGCGGATAACTTTGCTCAAGCCCCAGCGCCACGCTGCCAAAGGCCAGCAGCACGGCGAAGCGCGCGACCATGTCCTGAAACAGGTGCGTGCGCTCTTGCCACGCGGCGAACAGACCGAACAGCAGCGGCAACAGCAGACACACCAGATGGAACACCACGGCCGCGTCGTCGCGGACCTTGCCGTTGTCGCGGTAATAGTCGGTCTGGGTATCGAGCAGGAAGTAGGCGATGTAGACCGTGACCATCAGAAACAGCTCGCGCTGACGTCGGTAAACCGCACAGTACGAACCGCCCAACAGCAGCACCAAGGTCGGCAACACGTTGAACAGCGAAGTGAAGAACACGTTGAGGTCTTTGACGTACGCAGCCGCCAACCCCGCGAGCAACAACAGCAGTGAAGGTAGGAAATGACTGAAACGTACAGCTGAAGAACGCGGCAAGGGTAAAGCTCCGACCCGTCATGGCAAAGAGATGGCATTGTGCCTGCAATATGGCCAGTTAAGCACACACAATGTGATCCAGATCACAGGCTGTCTCTTTAACGGCCGAAATCGTCGGTAGCTGAGGGATTCAGTAAGGTTTTTTGCGGAATGGCCGCTAGACGGCCACCATGGCCATCATTCTTGATGGCCATGGTCTGTTTTTCTTTTCAGAGATCGTTGTAGAACGGCTGTAATGGCCCTTCGGACGCGGGCCTGCCTTCAGCACCGTAAGGCTTGAGATTGAGCGATGCGTCCATCGCCTGACGGGTGGTGACTTTCGGACTGGCCGGGCGCTGGGTCACGGCATTTTCATCGCCGATATGGCCTTGCGGGATCACCAGCGACGGATGATCGAACGGTGCGCGCTCCCACGCCACGCGCGGATCGGTCAGGCCGACTTCCATGAATTTCACCACGGCATCGATTTCATCGGGCGTCAGGTTCAGCGCCGTCATGTCCGGATCGAGGTTGGAAGTGTTGTGCTGGTTCACCGACGGATGCTCGAAACCGCTGGTGTTGTTAGCGTCTTCCCCGCGCCGGTCACCGCCACGGTTGTAGAACTCCATCACCTGTTTGAGCGTCGAGCGGCTGCCGTTGTGGAAGTACGGCCCGGTCAGCGCGATGTTGCGCAGAGTAGGCGTCTTGAACGCGCCGTCGACCGAATCGCGGAAACCGACATTCGGCTTGAGCGTGGCATCGCATGGAATGGCCGCGCTCAACGGCGCCTCGAACGTGCAGACATCGACGTCCAGCGGATCGACCGATTTTCCGCCCTGCAACACCGTGTTGTACTGCCGAGTGAACGACCACGGGTTACCCCACGCATCCGCGCCGCCGAGGGCCAGGTCTTCCGAGGTCGGACGCACGCCGGTGTTGTAGAAGCCGTTGTCGTAAAGGGTGGTCAGGTTGTCGGCCATCACCATCCGTTCGATGCGTTCGCGCGGATGCATCAGCAGGCGGCTGGCGGCGTTGGTCAGCTCCGGACCGCCGTGGCAATTGACGCATTTACCCTTGCCGAGAAACAGATTCATGCCCTCGACCTGTTGCGCGTTCATCGCGGTGTGATCGCCTTGCAGGTAGGCGTCGATCGGCGCCTGATCGGACACCAGCGTCGCCTCATACATCTGGATCGCCAGGCCGAAGAACAGCGGGAAGTTGGCCTCCATCTGGGTGTACGGCGCACCGCCCACCAGAACGTTTTGCGTGGCGTTCCACAGCCGGGGCTGGAAGGCGTTCTTGATCAGCTCGCGATAGGTCGGCCGTCGTGCGCCGGACACAGGACCCAGTACCGAATCGGTGGATGAGATCCGCTGCTGCTTGAGCATCAACGTGTCGAGCATCCTGCGGCCGATGTCGGCAAAGGTGCGACCGCCGCAGGACATTTCCACCGGGCTACCGGGCGGGCCGACCGCTTGCGAGGCGGCTGACGCATCGTTGAGCGCCAGCCGCACTTTGGTCGCGATTGTGCTGCGCTCGCTGGTCACGTAGATCCCGGCATCCGGATCGCGATTACCGAACGGCGAGAAGCCGTTGAACACGTTGTTGGCCCGACCGTCCCAGAAGTTGCGCACGTTGAACGCGGCGTTGATCACCGACGGCGCATTGCGCCCGGTGCTGCGGCGAACGTTGATGCCACCGACCTGGAAAATACCGTCCGGCTGCTGAGTACATTTGTCGAAACGCGCCTGATTGGGTTTGACGAAGTTGGCGTCGAACACGCCTTGCGAGCCGACCACATCGTCCGTCGAGTACACGATGGGCGAGTTGCGCTCCAGCGGATTGCTCAGCACGTGAGTCGGGAAGTCGGTTTTCTTCAGCGTGTAGTTCGGGCCACCCTTGCCGCCGGACAACGTTGCGTAGGACGCCACGTCACCCGGAATGTCCGAGGCCACAAACGGCTTGTTGAAGATCGACGCGACGTTGGCGTTGGTGTGTGCCTGGCCGGGGTTGAGCTGGTTGGTGATGCGGTGATCGACGCCGGCGTGGTAGTGGCAGGAGGCGCAGGCGGTGGCGCCATCGCTGCCGATCTCCATGTCCCAGAACAGCGCCTTGCCCAGCAGGATCGCGGCCTGGCGATTGAGCACGTAGTCGGTCATCAGGTCGACCTTGCGTCCGCCCTCGGTCCCGGACGGATCGGGGGGCACCATCCCGCGCAACGATTGTAGCGAGGGAACCTCCGGCACGGGAGGATCGACTTCGGCGGGGTCGGCGGCCCATGCGCTGTGGACTGCCAGCGCGACGGGTAACCAGAAGGTCAAACGAGCGAGTCGACTGATGTTCATAGGCTTCACCCTGACTGTTGTTGTTAAGTGCCGGGCGTCTTGCTTCTTTGAGCAGGCAGTTCTGATAAGCACCGGTAAATCGGGCGGTGCAATTAATTGGCCACTCTTCTGGAAACATTTTGAATCAATAAGCGCAAGGGTTCGGCTGAGCAGCGCCCTTATCCATGCTGGGGAATGAGCCCCGGGATTGGGGAAATCCGGGTACAAAAAAAACCGCTGCCCCGAAGGAGCAGCGGTTTTTTGAAGGACTGCGTTAAGGCTTAGTAGCCCAGTGCGAAGTCTTCTTCTTTCATGTCCATCAGGTTGTTGGCGCCCGACAGCATGGTGGCCACGTGCGTACGGGTACGCGGCAGGATGCGCTGGAAGTAGAAGCGCGCGGTTTGCAGCTTGGCGGTGTAGAACGCCTCGTCGGTGGTACCGGCAGCCAGTTTTTCAGCAGCCAGACGCGCCATGTCAGCCCAGAAGTAGGCCAGGCAGGCGTAACCGGAGTACATCAGGTAGTCCACGGAGGCCGCGCCGACTTCTTCGCGATCTTTCATGGCGGCCATACCGACCTTCATGGTCAGCTCGCCCCACTCTTTGTTCAGTGCAGCCAACGGTGCGACGAATTCTTTGACGGCTTCGTTGCCTTCGTTGTTCTGGCAGAACTTGTGGACGATCTTGGTGAAGCCCTTCAAAGCCTCGCCCTGAGTCATCAGCACCTTACGGCCCAGCAGGTCGAGTGCCTGGATGCCGGTGGTGCCTTCGTACAGCATCGAAATGCGGCTGTCGCGAACGTTCTGCTCCATGCCCCACTCGGCGATGAAGCCGTGGCCGCCGTAGATTTGTACGCCGTGGTTGGCGGATTCGAAACCGACTTCGGTCATGAACGCTTTGGCGATCGGAGTCATGAAGGCCAGCAGTGCGTCGGCTTTCTTCTTCTCTTCTTCGTCCACGCCGTATTTGACGATGTCGACCTGTTTGGCGGTGAAGTACACCATCGCACGGTTGCCTTCGGCGAATGCCTTCATGGTCAACAGCATGCGGCGTACGTCCGGGTGAACGATGATCGGGTCAGCCGCTTTGTCCGGCGCTTTCGGGCCAGTCAGGGAACGCATTTGCAGACGATCGCGAGCGTATTTCAAGCCGCCCTGGAAGCCGATTTCGGCGTGGGCCAGACCTTGCAGCGCGGTACCCAGACGTGCGGTGTTCATGAAGGTGAACATGCAGTTCAGGCCTTTGTTCGCCGGGCCGATCAGGAAACCGGTCGCGCCGTCGAAGTTCATCACGCAGGTCGCATTGCCGTGGATGCCCATCTTGTGTTCGATCGAACCGCAAGTCACAGCATTGCGTGCACCGACGGTGCCATCAGCATTCGGCAGGAACTTGGGAACGATGAACAGCGAGATGCCTTTGGTGCCGGCCGGTGCGTCCGGCAGGCGGGCCAGCACGATGTGGACGATGTTGTCGGCCATGTCGTGTTCACCGGCCGAGATGAAGATCTTGGTACCGGAGACTTTGTAGGAACCGTCGGCCTGAGGTTCGGCCTTGGTGCGCAGCATGCCCAGGTCGGTGCCGCAGTGCGGTTCGGTCAGGCACATGGTGCCGGTCCATTCGCCGGAGACCAGTTTGGTCAGATAGGCTTCTTGCTGCTCTGGGGTGCCGTGTTCGGAGATGGTGTTCATCGCGCCATGCGACAGGCCAGGGTACATGCCCCACGACCAGTTGGCTTCGCCGACCATCTCGCTGACGGCCAGACCCAACGACTCAGGCAGGCCCTGACCGCCGTGCTCGACGTCATGCGCCAGGCTTGGCCAGCCGCCTTCCACGAATTGCTTGTAGGCCTCTTTGAAGCCGGTCGGGGTTTTCACGCCGGACTCGCTCCAGGTGCAGCCTTCGGTGTCACCCACGCGGTTCAGCGGTGCCAGCACCTGCTCACAAAACTTGGCGCCCTCTTCGAGAATGGCGTCAACCATGTCCGGCGTTGCTTCTGCGCACGCTGGAAGGCTCTGATAGTGCGCTTCGTAGCCGAGCAGTTCGTCACGAACGAAGCGAATATCACGCAAGGGGGCCTTGTAGTCAGGCATAGCGATAAACCTCTGCTGATGTAACCGGGAATGAACGACCGCGTTGATTTGTTGTGACGGTCAAACAGTTGTTTGAAACATACGTTTACGCCGAAATCTTGTCAAGCGTCGTTCTTTTGCCATTCGTCATCACATTTTCCGAACGCCGGACAGAGCAATACGACATGCGCCCGACCGAGGCATGTGCACTGAAAAAAGATTAGTTGAGGGAGAAGGACTTACAACGAAAAACGCCGCGAACAGTCGCGGCGTCTGGCAAAGCGCAGGTCAGAAAATCAGGCGAAGGTATCGATGATCGTACCGAGCACTTCGTCGGAAGCCTTGGCGACTTTCACACCCAGTTCCGCTTGAAACTTGCCTTGGGCCATCTCGACCATGTTGCTGGCCAGGTCCGATTGCTGGGCGCGGTCCACAGAACGCAGACGATCGACCTGCACTTCCGAAGACTGACTGGTGACCGAACGCTCGATGGTGCTGCTGGCGATCTGGCTGGCGGCCTGGTCGACGCGGTTCTGTCCGGTCTGAATGGTGCTCAGACCTGCATAAAAAGCTGTGTTTCCAGAGATTTCCATGGGAGCTCTCATCCTTGGGAAGGATCAATGGATGCCATTGAACCAGAGGCGCCAGAAAAACACCCGTCAAAAACACTAATGGCACAGTGCCTTGCCATAGCCAAAATCAGTCGAGCAGATCCAGTTGCAAGTGATCGGCAACCGCTTCGGCGCTGACCGCCTTGAGTTTCGGCACTCGCCCCAGGCACGGCGCCGGAATTCGCTCGGCGAGTGTCGCGAGGTTTTCTTCAAGCCGCGACGTCTTCGGATCAATGATGTTCGCCACCCAACCGGCCAGTTGCAGGCCGTCCCGGGCAATCGCCTCGGCAGTCAGCAATGCATGGCTGATGCATCCCAGACGCACACCGACCACCAGAATCACCGGCAGCTTCAGCGCGATGGCCAGATCCGAGAGATTGTCCTGATCCGCCAACGGCACCCGCCAACCGCCCGCGCCTTCGATCAGCGTGAAGTCGGCGTTCATGGCCAGAATCTCGCGCATCGGCGCCAGCAACGATTGCACGGTCAGCGCCACACCGGCCTCACGCGCTGCCAGATGCGGCGCGATCGCCGGCTCGAACGCCACCGGGTTGACCTGTTGATACGTCAGCGGCAACGAGCATTCGGCCTGCAACGCCAGCGCATCGGAGTTGCGCAAACCTTTGGGCGTCACTACACAACCGGACGCCACCGGTTTGCCCGCCGCCGTACTCAGCCCCGCCGACCGCGCAGCGTGCAGCAACCCGGCGGCCACGGTGGTCTTGCCAACGTCGGTGTCGGTTCCGGTGATGAAATAGGCTGCGCTCATAAGGGTTTCTCCAACACGGCGTAGACCACCTGATAGGTCGCCGGCAGTCCCGCAGGCTGGCGGAACTGCTCGTAAGCCTCGACCAAGCCCAGAATCCGCGCCCGCCCGGTCAATCCACCCGGCCGACCGGGGTTCAGGTTATGCGCGCCCAAGGCCTTGAGTTCATGAGTCAGGCTGCGCACATCCGGGTAATGCAGCACATGCGGCCGGTTCTCCAGACAAACACTGCGCAAGCCACTGGCCGCGCACAATTGCTCATAACGTGCGAACTCGCGGAAACGGTTGACGTGCACCAGGCCGTCTACCTGACGCCAACTGTCGCGCAGTTCGTACAGCGTCCCTGCACAAAGACTAGCAAACGCGAAAATCCCCCCAGGTTTCAGCACTCGAAACGCTTCGCCGAGCACCGCTCCAAAGTCCGCGCACCATTGCACGGCGAGGCTGGAGAAGATCAGATCACACGTTGAATCCTGCAACGGCAAACGCTCGGCATCGCCAGCGATGAAGTGCGTGGCGCCGCCCAACGGCCGGGCGTGATTGAGCATGCCCTCAGCGATATCCAGCGCCAGCCCCTCACCAAATCGCTCGGCCAGCGCCCGTGTGAAATACCCTGTGCCACAGCCGAGATCCAGCCAGCGTGACGACCGAAAACCCACCGGCAAGCGATTCATCAACTGTGTACCGACATCGCGCTGTAACTCGGCGACGCTGTCATAACTGGCTGCCGCGCGAGAAAAAGAAGCCGCGACCTGGCGCTTGTCAGGCAAGCCGCCGGGCAACGCAGCAACAGACAAATCAGTCATCACCACACTCACTTAAAAACGCCTGGATCGCACCCGCCACACCGTGGGGGTCTTCCAGAAGAAACGCATGGCTGGCCTGCTCGATCAGACCCACTTCGACATCCGCCAGCAACGCGAACAACTCGCCCGCAGACTCCGCCGGCACCAACCCGTCCAGCCCACCAAACAAATGCAGTTGCGGGCCACGAAACGCCTGCAAGGCTTCCCGCGTATCGATCTGCGCCAACAATTCCAGACCCGCCATCAAAGCGGCCGGCGAGGTATTCGGCGCGCCGCCGAGCAACAACCGCGACAAGCCGCGCGCATCTTGCGCGCCTTGGGCGCAGAGCAAAGAAAATCGCTTCAGGGTCGCCCGCGGATCAGCGCTGCAACCGGCAAGAAACGCATCGAAGGTCTCGCCGGGCATCGCACAAGGCCACTGTTCATGAGCGACAAACGAAGGATTACTCGCCAGGGTCAGCAAGCCGCAGCAATGTTCGCCACGCCGCGCCGCCAGCTCCGAAGCGAGCATGCCGCCCAGCGACCAGCCGCCGAGCCAGGCATCTTCGGGGATGCGCTCATCGAGTTCGTCGAGCCAGTCTTGCAGATCGCTGGAATCCAGCTCCGGCAACGGTTCGATGTCGACCTGCAGGTGTTCATCGAGTCCACGCAACGCAGCGGCCAGCGGCTCCAGCGGCGAAACGCCGAGCCCCCAACCCGGTAGCAGAATCAGACGATCACGCATGGCTTGGCTCCGACTTGAGTTTGGCAAAGCAATCGGCCAGTCCTTCCAACAATAGCTGCACCTGCGCCTCGCTGTGGGCGGCGGTCAGCGTCACCCGCAACCGCGCACTGCCGGCAGGCACGGTCGGCGGGCGGATCGCAGTGACCATCAGCCCACGCTCGCGCAGCATCTGCGACAGATGCACGGCGCGACCGGCATCGCCGATCAGGATCGGCTGGATCGGCGTGAAGCTGTCCATCAGTTCCAGACCAATCTGCTCGGCGCCGTGGCGGAACTGGCGGATCAGCGTGCGCAGATGCTCGCGACGCCAGTGTTCGCTGCGCAGCAGTTCCAGACTTTTCAATGTTGCACAGGCCAGCGCCGGCGGCTGGCTGGTGGTGTAGATGTACGGACGGGCGAACTGGATCAGGCTTTCGATCAGCTCTTCACTGCCCGCGACGAACGCACCCGCCGTGCCGAACGCTTTGCCAAGAGTCCCGACCAATACCGGCACATCCTCCTGGCTCAAACCGAAATGCTCGACGATCCCGCCACCATTCGCGCCCAAAGGCCCGAAGCCGTGGGCGTCATCGACCATCAACCACGCGCCTTTGGCCTTGGTTTCCCGGGCCAGGGCCGACAGATCGGCAAGGTCGCCGTCCATGCTGAACACGCCGTCAGTGACCACCAGGGTATTGCCGGTGGCTTTCTCCAGACGCTTGGCCAGACTGTCGGCGTCGTTGTGCAGATAACGATTGAAGCGCGCGCCGGACAACAATCCGGCATCCAGCAACGAGGCATGATTGAGCCGGTCTTCCAGCACCGTATCGCCCTGCCCGACCAATGCGGTGACCGCGCCGAGGTTGGCCATGTAACCGGTGGTGAACAACAGCGCGCGGGGCCGTCCGGTGAGATCCGCCAAAGCCTCTTCCAGCGCGTGATGCGGGCCACTGTGGCCGATCACCAGATGCGAGGCTCCACCGCCGACGCCCCACTTCGAAGCACCGGCGCGCCAGGCTTCGATCACTTGCGGGTGATTGGCCAGGCCCAGGTAATCGTTGTTGCAGAACGCCAGCAATGGCTGGCCGTCGACCACCACTTGCGGCCCTTGTGGGCTTTCAAGCAATGGCCGCTGGCGATAAAGATTTTCGGCACGACGGGCAGCAAGGCGTGCGGCGAGATCGAAAGACATGCAAGCCTCGACATTCAAGTGACACAGATCCCCTTGTGGGAGCGGGCCTGCTCGCGAGGAGGCCTTCACATCCGACATCAATGTCGACTGAAGCACCGCTATCGCGAGCAAGCTCGCTCCCACAGGGGTTTGCATTCCTTCAGAGGAATCCGCGCAGGTTTTTACACCGCCGCGTTGTAGAACTGCTCGCTGCTCTTCTGCTCCACCAGCGCCTGCTCGATGGCGGCCTGATGCACTTCGTCGGCATGCTCTTCGCGGGCTTCCGGCTGAATGCCCAGACGCGCAAACAGCTGCATGTCCTTGTCGGCCTGCGGGTTGGCGGTGGTCAGCAGTTTGTCGCCGTAGAAGATCGAGTTGGCGCCGGCGAAAAACGCCAGGGCCTGCATCTGCTCGTTCATTGCTTCGCGGCCGGCGGACAGGCGCACGTGAGATTGCGGCATCAGGATGCGCGCCACGGCAAGCATGCGGATGAAATCGAACGGATCGACGTCGTCGGCGTTTTCCAGCGGCGTGCCGGCGACTTTCACCAGCATGTTGATCGGCACCGACTCCGGATGCTCCGGCAGGTTGGCCAACTGGATCAGCAGGTTGGCGCGGTCATCGAGGGACTCGCCCATGCCGAGAATGCCGCCGGAACAGATTTTCATCCCCGCATCGCGCACGTACGCCAGGGTTTGCAGGCGCTCGCTGTAAGTGCGGGTGGTGATGATGCTGCCGTAGAACTCCGGCGAGGTGTCGAGGTTGTGGTTGTAGTAGTCGAGCCCGGCCTTGGCCAGCGCTTCGGTCTGATCCTGATCGAGACGACCGAGGGTCATGCAGGTTTCCAGGCCCATGGCCTTCACGCCTTCGACCATCTTCAGTACGTAAGGCATGTCCTTGGCCGACGGGTGTTTCCACGCCGCGCCCATGCAGAAGCGGGTTGAGCCGATAGCTTTGGCGCGGGCAGCCTCTTCGAGGACTTTCTGCACTTCCATCAACTTTTCTTTTTCCAGCCCGGTGTTGTAGTGACCGGACTGCGGACAATATTTGCAATCTTCCGGACAGGCGCCGGTCTTGATCGACAACAGGGTGGAAACCTGGACGCGGTTGGCGTCGAAATGCGCGCGGTGCACCGTCTGCGCCTGGAACAGCAAGTCGTTGAATGGCTGAACGAAGAGTGCTTTGACTTCGGCCAAAGTCCAGTCGTGACGCAGGGTGGCAGTGGTGCTGGCGCTCATGGGCGTTTCCTTGGTTATGCTTGGCTGGCGCCTGGGGAAACGGAATACCCACAGGCACGACACGGATGTTCGGCATATTTAAGGAAGAGTCATGCGCTGTCAACCACACTACAAAAGGCCGGTTTACATCTGGTTAAAAAACAAACAGCACTGTTTATTGTGCGACGAACCGGCAGACGGGCAAATCCCGATCTGCACTGCCTGTGAAACCGATCTGCCGTGGCTGGGCGATCAATGCATGACCTGCGCCCTGCCCCTCGCCGCCAGCCTGACCTGTGGTGCCTGCCTGCAGGATCCACCGGCCTTTGAACAAGTCGCCGTGCCATGGACTTACAGCTTTCCCATGGACACGCTGATCACCCGCTTCAAGCACAACGGCAAATGGCCGCTTGGCCACTTGCTCGCCGACGTTCTCGGCGAGTTCCTGCAACATCGCTTCGAAGAAGACCTGCCTCGCCCGGACGCCCTGTTGCCGGTGCCGCTTGCACCGAAACGCCTGCGCCAGCGCGGCTTCAATCAAGCGGCGATGCTGGCGCAGTGGCTGGGCAAGTCACTCGACCTGCCTTGCGAGGAGCACAACCTCTTGCGCGTGCAGGATACCGACGCCCAGCAAGCCCTCAATGCCAAGGCACGTAAAAGCAACCTGCGACACGCCTTCGCCCTCAGTCCCGATGCCCAGGTGAAAGGCCGGCACCTGGCCCTGGTCGACGACGTGCTGACCACTGGCGCCACCGCCCAGGCGCTGGCCCGTTTGCTGATGAACGCCGGCGCCGCGCGGGTGGATGTGTACTGCCTGGCCCGCACGCCAAAACCCGGCGACCCGGCTTGACGGATACGCCTCGAGCCGCCAACGTCCTCCCTCAACCCTTCAGCAAAGCGTCCGCCATGTCCTTGCCCACCCTGTTGTCCCAGCACATCGTCCGCCGTCCACAGCGCATCGCCTTGCTGCAACACATCGCCGAGCAGGGTTCGATCACCCGCGCCGCGAAAAGCGCCGGCCTGAGTTACAAGGCGGCGTGGGATGCCATCGATGAGCTGAACAACCTCGCGCAAAAGCCTCTGGTCGAGCGCGCGGTCGGCGGCAAGGGCGGCGGTGGCGCCAAACTGTCGAGCGAGGGCGAGCGAGTGCTGCGCCTCTATCAGAAGCTGCAAGCCTTGCAGGCCCAGGTACTTGAAGCCGCCGAGGATGCCAGCGATCTGGACCTGCTCGGTCGGCTGATGCTCAGGACCAGCGCGCGCAATCAACTGCACGGCAAAGTCGTGCAGATCGAAGGTCAGGGCCGCAACGATCTGATCCGCCTTGAGCTGGCCGAAGGTCTGTCGATCGACGCGCAGATCACCCACGACAGCACTGTGCACCTGGAGCTGCAACCGGGCACGGAAGTGGTGGCGCTGATCAAGGCCGGCTGGCTCGAACTGCTCGCGCCCGAGGCCACGCCTGCCGTCGGACACAACCTTTTGAACGGTCGGATCGAGGCGATTCTCGACGCCGAAGACGGCCCCAGCGAAGTACGCATCGCCCTGCCCAATGGCCAGACCCTTTGCGCGCTGGCCGAACCGCTGGACTTGCGCAGCCGTGGTCTGAAGCTCGAGCAACCGGTGCAGGTGCAGTTTTCCCCATCGAATGTGCTGCTGGGCACACCGCTCTGACAGCGCTGCAACGAAAGCGTCATCGACCCGCATTAAGGTGGCTGCCAAAACCATGCAGGGAGCCTGATGTGAGCCTATTAGAAGAAAACCAATCCACAGACCTGGAAAAAATGGTCGGCCTGAGCCGTCGCGGTTTCATCAGCGCTGGCGCGCTGTGCGGCGCGGCGATGTTCCTCGGCGGCAACCTGCTGAGTCGCAGCGTTCTGGCCGCCAGTGTCAGCGCCGGCAACAGCCGTTTGCTCGGTTTCGACAGCATTCCGGCCGCCACCACCGACACCATCAGCCTGCCCAAGGGCTACAAGTCGTCGGTGCTGATCAGCTGGGGTCAACCGCTGCACAAGAACGGCCCGGCCTTCGACCCGAGCGGCAATGGCACCGCGGCTGCGCAGGAAGTGCAGTTCGGCGACAACAACGACGGCATGAGCCTGTTCGAATTCCCGGGCGAGAAAAACCGCGCGTTGATGGCGATCAACAATGAATACACCAACTACCGCTACCTCTATCCGCACGGCGGCCTGCCGCAATCGGCCGAGGACGTGCGCAAGGCCCTGGCCTGCGAAGGTGTGTCGGTAATCGAAGTCCAGCGCAAGAACGGCCAATGGCAGTTCGTTCAGGGCTCGCGCTACAACCGGCGGATTCACGGTAACTCGCCGCTGCGGATCAGCGGCCCGGCCGCCGGCCACGAGCTGATGAAAACCAGCGCCGACAAGCATGGCAAGAAAGTCCTCGGCACCTTCCAGAACTGCGCCAACGGCAAGACGCCGTGGGGCACTTACCTGACCTGCGAAGAGAACTTCACCGACTGCTTCGGCAGCAGCAACGCCCAGCAGCAGTTCGACCCGGCGCAGAAACGCTACGGCGTGACAGCCGCCAGCCGCGAGATCAACTGGCATCCATTCGATCCGCGCTTCGACCTGGCGAAGAACCCGAACGAGCTGAACCGTCACGGCTGGGTCGTGGAAATCGACCCGTTCGACCCGCAATCGACCCCGGTCAAACGCACCGCCCTCGGTCGCTTCAAACATGAAAACGCCGCACTGGCCGAGACCGACGACGGTCGCGCCGTGGTCTACATGGGCGACGACGAACGCGGCGAGTTCATCTACAAATTCGTCAGCCGCGACAAGATCAATCATCGCAACGCCAAGGCCAACCGCGACATCCTCGATCACGGCACGCTGTATGTGGCCAGGTTCGATGCCGGCGACGGCAATCCGGATCACCCGAAAGGCCAGGGCCAGTGGATCGAGCTGACCCACGGCAAGAACGGCATCGACGCCAGCAGCGGTTTCGCCGATCAGGCCGAAGTGCTGATTCACGCGCGTCTCGCCGCCAGCGTGGTCGGCGCCACGCGCATGGACCGTCCGGAATGGATCGTGGTCAGCCCGAAAGACGGCCAGGTTTATTGCACCCTGACCAACAACGCCAAACGCGGCGAGGACGGGCAACCGGTGGGCGGGCCGAACCCGCGCGAGAAGAACGTCTACGGGCAGATCCTGCGCTGGCGCACCGACCGCGACGATCACGGTTCGAAAACCTTCGCCTGGGATCTGTTCGTGGTGGCCGGCAACCCGAGCGTGCACGCCGGTACACCGAAGGGCGGCTCGTCGAATATCACCCCGCAAAACATGTTCAACAGCCCCGACGGTCTCGGTTTCGACAAGGCTGGCCGACTGTGGATTCTTACCGACGGCGACTCGAGCAACACCGGTGATTTCGCCGGGATGGGCAACAACCAGATGCTCTGCGCCGATCCTGCGACCGGTGAGATTCGCCGGTTCATGGTCGGACCGATCGGTTGCGAAGTCACCGGGATCAGCTTCTCGCCGGATCAGAAAACCCTGTTCGTCGGGATTCAGCACCCGGGCGAAAACGGCGGTTCGACCTTCCCCGAGCATTTGCCGAACGGCAAGCCGCGCTCGTCGGTGATGGCAATTACCCGTGAGGATGGCGGGATCGTCGGCGCCTGATCGGGCGACGTTCTGATCGTTCCTGTGCGCTGCACGGGAACGATCCCACTCAAGACAGCCCGTCTGCGCTACCATGCCGAGCCGGACGCAGCAGCCTGCTGCGCGCAGGAGTCAGCATGGCCCACCCGTTTGAAACCCTCACCCCAGACCTCGTGCTCGATGCCGTCGAAAGCATCGGTTTCCTGAGCGACGCGCGCATTCTGGCGCTCAACAGTTACGAAAACCGCGTCTATCAGGTCGGCATCGAAGACTCCGAACCGCTGATCGCCAAGTTCTATCGCCCGCAGCGCTGGACCAACGAAGCGATTCTGGAAGAGCACCAGTTCACCTTCGAACTGGCTGACGTCGAAATTCCGGTGGTGGCGCCATTGATCCATAACGGTAAAACCCTGCACGAACACGCCGGCTTTCGTTTTACCCTGTTTCCCCGTCGCGGCGGCCGGGCGCCGGAGCCGGGCAATCTCGATCAGCTGTATCGCCTCGGCCAGTTGCTCGGGCGCATGCACGCAGTCGGCGGGACCCAACCGTTCGAGCACCGCGAAGCGTTGGCCGTGCAGAACTTCGGCCATGACTCGCTGACCACGTTGCTGGAAGGCAACTTCATCCCCAGGAGTCTGCTGCCGGCCTATGAGTCCGTCGCCCGCGACTTGCTCAAGCGTGTGGAAGACGTCTACGCCAACACCCCGCACCGGAACATCCGCATGCATGGCGACTGCCACCCCGGCAACATGATGTGCCGCGACGAGATATTCCACATCGTCGACCTTGACGACTGCCGCATGGGCCCGGCGGTGCAGGACATCTGGATGATGCTCGCCGGCGATCGTCAGGATTGTCTGGGACAGTTGTCGGAATTGATGGACGGCTACAACGAATTTCATGACTTCGACCCGCGCGAACTGGCGCTGATCGAACCGCTGCGCGCCTTGCGCCTGATGCATTACAGCGCCTGGCTGGCACGGCGCTGGGACGATCCGGCGTTCCCTCGCAGCTTTCCATGGTTCGGCAGCGAGCGGTATTGGGGCGATCAGGTATTGGCGTTGCGTGAGCAACTGTCGGCGCTGAACGAAGAGCCGTTGAAGCTTTTCTGACACGACACGTCTATACAACTGCCCGTACAATCGCTGCTTTGTTAGCTGCCTAAGCAAGGACTCTGCATGCAAGCCGCCAACCCGCGTCGCGGGTACATTCTGGGCCTCAGTGCCTACATCATCTGGGGATTGTTCCCGCTTTACTTCAAAGCCATCGCCGAAGTGCCGGCAGTGGAAATCATCATTCACCGGGTGCTGTGGTCGGCGCTGTTCGGCGCGCTGCTGTTGATGGTGTGGAAGCATCCCGGCTGGTGGCAGGAACTGCGCGACAACCCGAAACGCCTGGCGATTCTCGCGCTCAGCGGCACCTTGATCGCGGCCAACTGGCTGACCTACGTCTGGTCGGTGAACAACGGCCGGATGCTGGAAGCGAGCCTCGGTTACTACATCAACCCGCTGGTGAATGTGTTGCTGGGCATGCTGATTCTGGGCGAACGCCTGCGGCGCATGCAGTGGCTGGCGGTCGGTCTGGCAACGGTCGGCGTGGCTCAGCAGGTCTGGCAGGTGGGAAGTCTGCCGTGGGTGTCGCTGGTGCTGGCGCTGACTTTTGGTTTCTATGGACTGATCCGCAAGCAGGCACCGGTCAAGGCGTTGCCGGGGCTGGTGGTGGAAACCTGGATGCTGGTGCCGATCGCCCTCGCGTGGCTGCTGTTCAATCCGACCGCGACCAGCGCCCAGGCCGAGTTCTGGACGACATCCGAAGCCTGGTGGCTGGTGGCGGCCGGCCCGGTGACACTGGTGCCGCTGGTGTGCTTCAACGCAGCGGCACGGCACCTGCCCTACACCACCCTCGGTTTCCTGCAATACCTGGCGCCGACGTTGGTACTGCTGCAAGCCGTATTGCTGTTCGGCGAACACCTGTCGTCCAGCACGCTGATCGCCTTCATGTTTATCTGGGCCGGCCTTGCGGTGTACAGCGTCGATGCGTGGATGAGCCTGCGCCGACGCAGCTGATCAAAAAACGTACAAACCTCCACAGGCCACGGTTCTCGTGGCCTGTATCGTTCCTTCCCAAGGTTATCCACAGCGTGATCCCCGCCGTTTGTGCGCAAGTCACTGAATGTTGGCGGTTTTTTGATCAGTCCTCGCCAAGCCACGGCTGACGTGGCCTGACGCGCGGTCTCTACAGGTTATCCACAGGCAGGTGCACGCTAAAACTGGATAACCCTTCCCGAGCTCACGGATCGGTGCGCAGCACCAGTTCCACCATCAAGTCATCGGCGAGGGTTTCCAGCCGCGATTGCAGAACATCCAGCGACAGGGTCAGCGGCACCGCGAGAATCGCCTCGGCGTGGAACAGCGGTTCGCTGCTCATCGGCGCCGGGCGCACTTCAGTCACCAGTCGTTCGAGGTTGACGCCCTGCTCGCTCAGCAACCGGGTAATGTCGCGCACGATGCCCGGACGATCATTGCCCACCAGTTCCATCGCGATCGGTTTCCAGGTGCAGGCCTGCTCGATACCGCTTTCGGCCACCAGCACGCGAATGCCCTGCGCCGACAAAGCTTGTAGGGCATCGACTAATTCGTCGTAAGCCTCTGCCGGCACTCCCACCCGCAGAATCCCGGCGAACTGCCCGGCCATCCGCGACATGCGGCTTTCCAGCCAGTTACCGCCGTGTTCGGCGATGCATTGGGCGATGCGCTCGACCTGCCCGGGCTTGTCCGGTGCGAAAACGGTGAGTACGAGGTGATCCATGGCGCAGCCCTCTGTCATGACTTTTGTTATAGAAAAGCAAGTATAGGCAAGCGTTCGACAGACGCCTCAGACGCTCGAAATCACAAATCGTGTACAACTTTTTATATTTAGCTGGAACAATCCATTGGTTTTTTGAGAACATCCCGTTCCGCGCCGTGACCGCAATGCGTCATGGGGTCGCAGAACGACGTAATTAGTCTGATTTTCACAACCGCAACTCATCATGTAGTATGCCGCAGCGCGCACTACATAACGCTGGATCGATGTCTGCCCAAGGCACGTTCGCAACCCTGAAAGCCCCGTCAGCAAGGCCCCCAAGCCGTTGATTGGTCCCAACCCAGCCGCCAGCGATGGCATGTACTGGTCGAGGGGTTTGTGGTTTAAATGGCCAGAGGCTTCATTGTTAAATTGAAGAGCTGAAAAGCGAAATAGCTGAGCAGAGTGAGGCAAGCAATGACTGAACACGTTCAAGTCGGTGGCCTGCAGGTCGCCAAAGTCCTGTTCGACTTCGTGAACAACGAAGCCATTCCCGGTACCGGCCTCACCGCCGAAAAATTCTGGGAAGGTGCCGACAAGGTCATTCACGACCTGGCGCCGAAGAACAAAGCCCTACTCGCCAAACGCGATGACTTCCAGGCTCGTATCGATGGCTGGCACCAGAGCCGTGCCGGTCAGCCGCACGACGCCGTGGCCTATAAAGCCTTCCTCCAAGAGATCGGTTATCTGCTGCCAGAAGCGGCTGATTTCCAGGCAACGACGCAAAACGTCGATGACGAAATCGCCCGTACCGCCGGCCCGCAACTCGTGGTTCCGGTGATGAACGCCCGCTTCGCCCTCAACGCCTCGAACGCCCGCTGGGGTTCGCTGTACGACGCCCTGTATGGCACCGACGCCATCAGCGAAGCCGGCGGCGCGGAAAAAGGCAAAGGCTACAACAAGGTGCGTGGCGACAAAGTCATCGCCTTCGCCCGTGAGTTCCTCGACGAAGCCGCGCCACTGGCGACCGGCTCCCACGTCGACTCCACCGGCTACAAGATCGCTGACGGCAAACTGGTCGTCACCCTCAAGGGCGGCAGCACCAGCGGCCTGCGCAACGACGCACAGCTGATCGGCTTCCAGGGCGACGCCAATGCGCCGATCGCGATCCTGCTGAAGAACAATGGCCTGCATTTCGAAATCCAGATCGATGCCAGCACCCCGGTCGGCCAGACCGATGCCGCCGGCGTCAAAGACATCCTGATGGAAGCGGCACTGACCACCATCATGGACTGCGAAGACTCCGTGGCTGCCGTCGATGCCGACGACAAGGTGGTGATCTACCGCAACTGGCTGGGCCTGATGAAGGGCGACCTGGCGGAATCCGTCACCAAGGGCGGCCAGACCTTCACCCGCACCATGAATCCGGATCGCACCTACACCAAGGTCGACGGCAGCGAACTGACCCTGCACGGCCGCTCGCTGTTGTTCGTGCGCAACGTCGGCCACCTGATGACCATCGACGCGATCCTCGACAAGCACGGCAACGAAGTGCCGGAAGGCATCCTCGACGGTCTGGTGACTTGCCTGGCGGCGATGCACAACCTCAACGGCAACACTTCGCGCAAGAACACCCGCACCGGTTCCGTCTACATCGTTAAACCGAAGATGCACGGCCCGGAAGAAGCGGCGTTCACCAACGAGCTGTTCGGTCGCATCGAAGACGTGCTGGGTCTCAAGCGCAACACCCTGAAAGTCGGGATCATGGACGAGGAACGCCGCACCACGGTCAACCTCAAGGCCTGCATCCAGGCGGCCAGCGAGCGTGTGGTGTTCATCAATACCGGTTTCCTCGACCGCACCGGCGACGAAATCCACACCTCCATGGAAGCCGGCCCGATGGTGCGCAAGGCTGACATGAAGGCCGAGAAGTGGATTGGCGCCTACGAGAACTGGAACGTCGATATCGGTCTGAGCACCGGCCTGCAAGGTCGTGCACAAATCGGTAAAGGCATGTGGGCGATGCCCGACCTGATGGCAGCGATGCTGGAACAGAAAATCGCTCACCCGATGGCCGGCGCCAACACTGCCTGGGTTCCATCGCCGACCGCCGCTGCGCTGCACGCGCTGCACTACCACAAAGTCGACGTGTTCGCCCGTCAGGCCGAGCTGGCCAAACGTGCCCGCGCTTCGGTCGATGACATCCTGACCATTCCGCTGGCGGTCAACCCGAACTGGACTCCGGAGCAGATCAAGAACGAACTGGACAACAACGCCCAGGGCATTCTCGGTTACGTGGTGCGCTGGATCGACCAGGGCGTGGGTTGCTCGAAAGTGCCGGACATCAACGACGTCGGCCTTATGGAAGACCGTGCGACGCTGCGTATCTCCAGCCAGCACATCGCCAACTGGCTGCGCCACGGCATCGTGACCGAAGCGCAAGTGATGGAAAGCCTCAAGCGCATGGCGCCGGTGGTGGACCGTCAGAACGCCAACGACCCGCTGTACCGTCCGCTGGCCCCGAACTTCGACAGCAACATCGCCTTCCAGGCGGCGGTCGAACTGGTGATCGAGGGCACCAAACAGCCGAACGGCTACACCGAGCCGGTCCTGCACCGTCGTCGTCGCGAGTTCAAGGCTGCCAACGGCCTGTAACCTGCGCTGATGCCGGACATGAAAAAGCCCTGATCTTTCGATCAGGGCTTTTTTGTTTGCGCCGCACTGGCTAAGGCTCGATGCCCAGCTCATGCCTGACCAGTCCAAGCAACTTGGCCGTATCGATCGGCTTGAGCAGAAAGTCCACCACGCTCAAATGCATCGCCGCAATCGCATCCTTCACGTCCGCATCGCCCGAGACGATGATGATCGGCATCGCTGCCCGTACCGATTCACGCACCTGCCGAATCAAGTCCAGCCCACCGACATTGCCCATCCGCAGATCAGTGATTACCAGGCCAATGGAAGGTTTTTCTTCAAGCATCTTCAGTGCGGACTCGCCGCTGGCCGCAGTCAGGCAGCGAATGCCATCCAGTGCCAGGATCTCCGACAACAACTCGCGGGCATCCTTGTCGTCGTCGACGATCAGTACCCGCTGCGGCGGCAGATCGGGTTCCAGCATGACGGCGCTGAGTGCTTCGCGCTCGGCGTCGCTCAAAATATCGTGGTCGGACATGGCGTTCTCTACGTTTTCAAAATCGATCCCCTGGCACAGTGGTCAGACATCGCTGGGCAGAGCTTAAATGTGCACTTCGTCGGATTTTTTTCCAAGGGGCGAACCGAAGAATTTCCGACTGATTTTGTAGGGCATATCCGAAAACTCCCCAATGGCATGCCAAACCTAGACTTACGTCCAATGGGCACCCCGCGCGATGGGGTCGACCATGGCTGCAACGATCCGACAACAACAATTCGAAAAAGACTGCGGTAATGGTTATGAGTAAAGCGGACGCCTTCACCCAGGCAGGGAAAACCGCGGTGTTGCAGAACATTCAGGGCACTTTGCAATTTCTCCAGCGCTTCCCCCCATTCAATCAAATGGAACATGCCCACCTGGCCTACCTGGTGGAGCAATGTCAGCTGCGCTTCTACGGTCAGGGCGAGAGCATCATCAAACCTGCCGACGGGCCGGTCGAACACTTCTACATCGTCAAGCAGGGCCGGGTGGTCGGCGAGCGTCCGCATACGGCCAAGGGCGGCACCGAAACCACGTTTGAAATCACTACCGGCGAGTGTTTTCCCCTCGCCGCGCTGCTCGGCGAACGGGCGACCCGCACCGAACACCTGGCCGGCGAAGACACCTTCTGCCTGCAACTGAACAAACTGGCATTCATCAAACTGTTCGCCCTCTCCGGCACCTTCCGTGATTTCGCCCTGCGCGGGGTCAGCAGCCTGCTCGATCAGGTCAATCAGCAAGTCCAGCAAAAAGCCGTGGAAACCCTCGGCACCCAATACTCGCTGAACACCCGTCTCGGCGAATTGGCCATGCGCCATCCGGTGATTTGCAGCCCTGCCACCCCACTGCGCGAAGCAGTGAAGCTGATGCACGAACAACAGGTCGGCAGCATCGTCGCGGTGGACGAACACAAGGCGCCGCTGGGGATTTTCACCCTGCGCGACCTGCGGCATGTCGTGGCTGAAGGGGTTGGCGATTTCAGCGAGCCGATCGAACGGCACATGACCCGCTCGCCGTTCTATCTGTCGCCGGATCACAGCGCCTTCGACGCGGCGATTGCCATGACCGAAAGGCACATCGCTCACGTATGTCTGGTCAAGGATCGACGTCTGTGCGGCGTGGTTTCCGAGCGGGACCTGTTCTCGCTGCAACGGGTCGATCTGGTGCACCTGGCACGGACCATTCGCAGCGCCCAACGGGTTGAACAACTGGTGACCCTGCGCGGCGAAATCGGCCAACTGGTGGAGCGCATGCTCGCTCACGGCGCATCTTCCACCCAGATCACCCACATCATCACCCTGCTCAACGATCACACCGTGAGCCGGGTTATCGAACTGACCCTTGCCGAAAAAGGCGATCCCGGCGTGCCATTCAGTTGGCTGTGCTTCGGCAGCGAAGGCCGGCGCGAGCAGACCCTGCACACCGATCAGGACAACGGCATTCTGTTCGACGCGCGGGATGCAGCCCATGCGGCGGAGATTCGCGGCAAGTTGCTGCCGATCGCCCAGCAGATCAATAACAGCCTGGCGCAATGCGGCTTCACCCTGTGCAAAGGCAATGTCATGGCCGGCAATCCGCAGCTGTGCCTGTCCCGCGCCGAATGGGCCCGACGCTTTGCCGCGTTCATTCGCGAGGCGACGCCGGAGAACCTGCTGGGCTCCAGCATTTATTTCGACCTGCGGGTGGTCTGGGGTGATGAACAGGGCTGCGAGCAATTGCGCCGGGGAATTCTCGATCAGGTTGGCGACAACCGGCTGTTCCAGCGGATGATGGCCGAGAACGCCTTGCGCAACCGTCCGCCGGTCGGCCGCTTCCGTGAGTTCGTGCTGACGAAAAAGAACGGCGAGAAAGCCACGCTGGACCTGAAAATCCAGGGCCTGACCCCCTTTGTCGACGGTGCCCGTCTGCTGGCGCTGGCCCATGGCATCGACGCCAACAACACCCTCGAACGCTTCAGCCAGCTGGTGGATAAACAAGTCATCGACCGGCTGGATGGCGCCGCGTACGAAGAGGCCTACCATTTCATCCAGCAAACGCGCATGCAGCAGCATCAACTGCAGAGCCGGGAAAACCTGCCGTACTCGAACCGGGTCGATCCCGACAGCCTCAATCATCTGGACCGGCGCATCCTGCGTGAATCCCTGCGCCAGGCCCAGCGCCTGCAAAGCAGCCTGACCTTGCGGTATCAGCTATGAGCCTGTTTTCGTGGATGCGCCCGGCCAGCCCCGTTGTGCCGGTCGACTTGCAACAACGCCTGACGAAACTCCCGGCCATCGGCGAACTGCGCGAATGCAGCCTGCGCGAACAGCGCTGGGTGGTACTGGATCTGGAAACCACCGGGCTGAACCTGAACAAGGATCGGGTGCTGTCGATCGGCGCGGTGGTGATCGAGGACGGTGCGATCGACTTCAGCCAGCAGTTCGAACGCACCCTGCAATGTCGCGAGCTGAAACTCGGCCCGAGCGTGTTGATTCACGGCCTGGCCCCGAGCGCGATTGCCGCCGGCAGCGAGCCCTCCGAAGCTCTGGTCGAGTTGCTGGAGTTTATCGGCGACAGTCCGGTGCTGGCGTTTCACGCCTCGTTTGACCAGCACATGCTCGGCCGCGCATTGAAGGAACATCTGGGGCACAAGTTGCAGACGGTGTTCCTCGATGTGGCGCAGATCGCTCCGCTGCTATGCCCGCAGGCACACATTCGCGAGGCGGGGCTGGACGAGTGGATCGACTGGTTCAAGCTCGAAGTGTTCGAGCGTCACCATGCAAGTGCCGATGCGCTGGCTACGGCGGAACTGGCGCTGATCCTGTTCAGCCGGGCACGCCAACAGCAGATCCACAGCCCGCTGAATCTGCAGCAACGCCTGAGTCAGTGGAAACGCCGCCAACAGACTCATTCGTTCTGAATCCGGGTTGTCGCCCGACAACCCGACCGGTGGCCAATTGCTAACCATTCCCACCTCTGCCACAATCGCGAACAATTCTCGTTAGTTAACACTTCCCAGTCGGTGTCGTCGTGTCTTCAGCCCAAAGCCCTCACAGTGAGCTCGTCGGTGCGTTGTATCGCGACCACCGCGGCTGGCTGCTGGCCTGGCTACGCCGCAACGTGGCTTGCCCGCAACGCGCCGAAGACCTGAGCCAGGACACCTTCGTGCGCCTGCTCGGCCGCGACGAGTTGCTGACGCCCCGCGAGCCCCGGGCGTTTCTGGTGGCAATCGCCAAAGGCCTGCTGTTCGACTACTTCCGCCGTGCAGCGTTGGAACAGGCGTATCTGGCCGAACTGATGCTGATCCCCGAGGGCGAACAGCCCTCTGTCGAAGAACAGCAACTGATCCTCGAAGACCTCAAGGCCATCGACCGCATGCTTGGCAAGCTGTCGACCAAGGCCCGCGCCGCTTTCCTCTATAACCGTCTCGATGGCCTGACTCATGCCGAGATCGCCGACAAACTCGGCGTGTCGGTCCCGCGCGTGCGCCAGTACCTGGCCCAGGGCATCCGCCAGTGCTACATCGCGCTGTACGGTGAGCCGACATGAACCCGGCCAGTTCCCGACCGGTTCCGGCCCATGTGCTGGACGCGGCGATTGCCTGGCAATTGACCCTCGATTCCAGCACGCCACTGGAACGCGAAGAGTTCGCCAAATGGCACGCGGCCAACGAAGAACACGCACGCGCCTGGCGCCAGCTGGGCATGCTCGACCAGCGTTTGAGCGTGGCCAATGGCCCGGCGCGCAGCGCATTGCTGCAATCGCGCGAAGGCATTCGCCGTCGGGTGCGCAAGCTGGGCAGCGGGCTGGCCAGTGTTGTCGCGGTGATCGGTCTGGCGTTGTTTGCCGGCGAACGTTATCTGCCGCTGGATTACTGGCTCGCCGACCAACGCACCGCCACCGGCGAACAGCGCACCGTGCGCCTGGCCGACGGCACCGTGCTCAACCTGAATACCCACAGCGCGGTGGATGTCCGCTTCAATGAAAAGCAGCGGCTGATCGTGTTGCAGGAAGGCGAAATCCTCGTCGAAACCGGGCACGGCGATGCGCGGCCGTTCATCGTTGAAACTGCCGAGGGCAGCATGCGCGCCCTGGGCACGCGGTTCCTGGTCAAGCGCGAAGACGCCGGCACCCGTCTGAGCGTGCTGCAATCAGCGGTCGCGGCGCATCCGCAATTCGATCCGAAGGAGCAGATCCTGCGCGAAGGCCAGCAAGTGCTGATCCGCCACAACGGTCTGGATTCGGTGCTGGCGCTCAACCCCGGCGCCGATGCCTGGACCCGCGGCATGCTGGTGGTGGACAACGCGCGCCTGGAAGACCTGGTGCATGAACTCGGTCGTTATCGTCGCGGCCATCTGGGTATTGCGCCGGACGTTGCCGACCTGCGCATCACCGGCAGCTTCCCCCTGCACGACACCGACAAGGCGCTGAACGCCTTGCTGCCGACCCTGCCGGTGCAGATCGAGCAGCACACACCGTGGTGGGTGACCGTGGCCAAGGCTGATCCGAAGCCCTGACACACCGCGTTGCCTGCTCGCCCCCCATGAAAACGGACTTTCTGCTGACTCGCGCAGCGATGCCGTTCGTTAATCGAAATTATTTTCATCCAGCCCTATCACTTTTCGAATCTCGTCCGGCACACAGGCAATTGAGAAATATTTCCATTCAGGAGCCGCCGTATGTCCCGTTCGCTAGACACCTTGTTGCGCCCCAGTTTGCTGGTGGTCGCCATCGCCCTTTGCACCCCGCTGACCAGCAGCCAACTGATCGCCGCTGAACAGGCGTCGAGCATGCGCGCCTACAACCTGCCGGCGGCCCCGCTGTCGACCACCCTGAACCAGATCGCCAGCCAGGGCGGCCTCACCCTGTCGCTGAACCCCTCGCTGGCGGCGGGCAAGACCTCGGCGCCGGTCAACGGCCAATATGACGCGGCCGGCGCCCTGCGCGCGGCCCTGCGTGGCACCGGTCTGCAACTGGAACAGAGCAGCGCCGGTACTTACACCCTGGTCGCCGTGCCGGAAGGCGTGATGGCTCTGCCGGAAACCTCGGTGATCGGCGTGGAAAACTATGAAAGCGCCTGGGGCCCGGTCGAAGGCTACACCGCCACTCGCACCGCCGCCGGCACCAAGACCGACACCGCGCTGGTCGAGGCGCCGCGTTCGATTTCGGTCGCCACTCGCCAGCAAATGGAAGACCGTGGCGTACACAGCCTCGATGACGCCGTGCGCTACATGCCGGGCATCACCGCCAGCAGCTACGGCAGCGACACCCGGATCGACTGGCTGCGCGTGCGCGGTTTCGAACCGACCCAATTCCTCGACGGCCTGCCGCTGCCTCGCGGTATTTATGCCAACCCGAAACCGGAAACCTGGAACCTCGACCGCCTCGCCCTGCTGCGCGGCCCGGCTTCTTCGGTATACGGCCAGACTCCGCCGGGCGGACTGCTGGACATGGTCAGCCGTCGTCCAAGCGATGTGCAAAGCAGCGAAATCCAGTTGCAGTACGGCAGCGACAACCACCGTCAGATCAACTTCGCCAGCACCGGCAAGATCGACGACGCCGGTCAGTTCCTGTATGGCATCAGCGGCGTGGTGCGTGACAGCGACACACAGATCGACCACATCGAAAACAAGCGCTACAACATCGCCCCGAGCCTGACCTGGAACATCGACGAAGACACCAGGCTGACCTTGCTCTCGCAGTTCACCCGCGACGATACCGGCGTCACCAGCCAGTTCTACCCGATCCAGGGCACCAAGATTGGCATGCCGTTCGGCAAGATCTCCCATCACAAGAACCTGGGCGATCCTGACTATGACTTCTACGACCGCACTTACTACGCGCTCGGCTATGCCTTCGAACACCGCATCAACGACATTTGGCAGTTCAAACAGAATCTGCGTTACACCAAGTCCGACCTGTCGTTCCAGACGGTGACCGTCAACAGCTACAACCCATCCTTCGCCGGTTTCACCGTCGACGATCAGGGCAATGTCGGCCGCGGTACCACCAACGTCGATGAGGACATCAGCCAGTTCGCCGTGGACAACAACTTCCAGGCGGACTTCGCCACCGGCGATATCCGTCACACCTTGCTGCTCGGTCTCGACCATCAGCGCAGCAACGACAACTACACCTCGATCTTCGGCTCCGCACCGGACATCAACGTCAACAACCCGGTCTACGGCCAGACGATCATTCGTCCACCGCGCTCCTCGGCGTTCTATGACTACAACCAGAAAACCTACCAGAGCGGCCTCTACGTGCAGGACCAGATGGCCCTGGACCAGTGGCGCCTGACCTTGGGTGGCCGCGAAGACTGGGTGCACACCAGCACCAGGTTCTTCAACAAGGGCGACGCCACCAACACCCAGCGTGACAAGGCGTTCAGCGGTAACGCGGCGATCAGCTATGTGTTCGACTCGGGTTTCGTGCCGTACCTGTCGTACGCCGAATCCTTCCAGCCAACCAGCGGCGCCGATGCCACTGCCACCGACTCGTTCAAGCCGACCGAGGGCAAGCAGTGGGAACTGGGCATCAAGTACCAACCACCGGGCAGCAAGACTCTGCTCAGCGCAGCGGTGTATGACCTGACCCAGAAGAACGTCTCGGTCAACTCCATCGTCAACAACGTGACCATCACCAGCCAGACCGGTGAAGTGAAAGTCAAAGGCCTGGAGCTGGAAGCCGTCTCCGACGTTACCGATAACCTGAAAGTCATCGCCGCCTACACCCTGGCCAAATCCGAAGTGCAGAAAGGTGTCGACAAGGGCAACCGTCTGCAACTGATGCCGAACCAGCAAGCCTCGCTGTGGACCGACTACACCTGGCACAGCGGCGTGCTCGACGGCTTCGGCATCGGCGGCGGTGTGCGCTACACCGGCAACACCTACGGCGACAAGGCCAACACCTGGCTGGGCAAGGCGGACGCCTACACCGTGTTCGACGCCGCTGTGCATTACGACCTCGGCCGTCTGGACAACAGCCTCAAAGGCGCGTCGCTGGCACTCAACGCGACCAACCTGTTCGACAAGGACTACATCTCCACCTGCGACGGCTTCTATTGCTACTACGGTGACCAGCGCAGCGTCATCGCCAGCGCCACCTACAAGTGGTAAGCGCCTGAACTGAAACAGGCCCTGCAACCAGGCCGTTCCTCGTGGACGGCCTGAGTGTTTTTGAAGGTCATGAAATGAAAAGTAAAACAATCCGTCGCTGGTCCTTCGTCCACACCTGGACCAGCCTCATTTGCACCGTGTTTTTGCTGCTGTTGGCCCTGACCGGCCTGCCGCTGATTTTCCATCACGAAATCGACCACCTGTTGGGCGATGCGCCCGAGTTGCGGGTGATGCCGGCGGACACGCCGCATCTGAACCTGGCGCAACTGGTCGAAGCGGCGGAGAAGCATCGGCCCGGTGAAGTCGTACAGTATTTCGGCTTCGAAGACGACGAGCCGAATGCAGTGCTGACCATCATGGCCAAGACCGCCGGCACCGAGCCCAACTCCTCGCACACCTTCATGCTCGATGCGCGTACCGGCGAAGCGCTGGAGATGCCATCGGCCAACGGGGGGCTGATGCTGTTCATCCTGCGTCTGCACGTCGACATGTTCGCCGGGCTGCCGGGCAAGCTGCTGCTGGCGTTCATGGGTTTGCTGTTCGTAGTCGCGATCGTGTCCGGCACGGTGTTGTACCTGCCGTTCATGCGCCGTTTGAAGTTCGGCACGGTGCGCCAGGACAAATCCACCCGCCTGCGCTGGCTCGACCTGCACAACCTGATCGGCGTGGTGACCCTGACCTGGGCGCTGGTGGTGGGTGTGACCGGCGTGATCAGCGCCTGCGCCGATCTGCTGATCGCCGCATGGCGCGCCGATGCGCTGACCACCCTGATCGCGCCCTACCGCGATGCCCCGCCGCTGACGCAACTGGCCCCGGCAACCCGGGTGCTGGACATCGCCGCAAGCGTCACACCGGAGATGAAGCCGGACTTCATCGCATTCCCCGGCACCCGCTTCTCCAGCGAGCACCATTACTCGGTGTTCATGAAAGGCGGCACTCACCTGACCTCGCACCTGCTGACCCCGGTACTGATCGACGCCAGCACCCTGCAAGTCACGGTGGTGGCAGAACGACCGTGGTACATGGACGCCATGGGCATGTCGCAGCCGCTGCACTTCGGTGACTACGGTGGCATGCCGATGAAAATCCTCTGGGCCACGCTGGACGTGCTGACCATCATCGTCCTCGCCAGTGGCGTGTATTTGTGGGTGGTACGGCGCAAGGCTGCGAAACCGGTACTGGAAGCGGCGGAGGCCTCTGCATGAAGCCGCGTCAGTCGAATTTCTGGAAGGTCTTCAGCACGCCGCTGGTGATCGCGCTGCTGAGTGCGGCGGGCCTGTTCGCGGCGCTGCTGGGCGACGGGATCTGGGATGGCTTGAGCTGGATTGGCCTGGGCGTTCCGGCCGCCATTGCCCTGCGCGGATTGCTGCAACGTCGCTGAACGGCTTGAGCCTGACGGGCAACGCGCTATGCTGCCCGTCATTGCCCCTGACCGAGACCCTGCCGATGTCCGCTCCCAGCATGACCCTGTTCCACAACACCCTGTCCCCGTTCGTGCGCAAAGTCATGGTGCTGCTGCACGAGACCGGCCAGCAGGATCGCGTCGCGCTGCAGGACTGCGTGCTCAGCCCTGTCAGCCCGGACGCCGCCCTCAACGAAGACAACCCGCTGGGCAAGATCCCGGCCCTGCGCCTGGCCGACGGCAACGTCATCCATGACAGTCGGGTGATCCTCGATTACCTCGACCACCAGCACGTCGGCAACCCGTTGATCCCCCGCGACGGCTCGGCCCGCTGGCGGCGCCTGACCCTGGCCTCGATGGCCGACGGAATCATGGACGCCTCGGTCATGGTGCGTTACGAGCAAGCGCTGCGTGCCCCGGAAAAACACTGGGACGAATGGCTCGAGGCCCAGCGCGAGAAAATCCGCCGCGCCCTCGCCCTGCTGGAGCGCGACGCGATTGCCGAGCTGACCTGCCACTTCGACGTCGCCTCGATCAGCGTGGCCTGTGCGCTGGGTTATCTGGATCTGCGCTTCCCGGATCTGGGCTGGCGTGACGCCAACCCGCAACTGGCCAACTGGTTCTTTGAAGTGAGCCAGCGGCCGTCGATGATTGCGACCATGCCGAAAGTCTAGGCCGACTGTTCCGGCCCCTTCGCGAGCAAGCTCGCTCCCACACTGGTCCTGGATGCGACGGAGCAATCTGAAGCAACACCCTTCCTGTGGGAGCGAGCTTGCTCGCGAATGCACCAGCGCGGTCCAACTGGCAGAAACCCGATAATCCGCGTCATCAACACCTCGGCCTCCCGCTGCTCCTCACGCAAGCCCACAAACCGGCTCATTGCACCGCTCCGATATCGAATTCCAGCGGTTTGGCCGGTTTCTGCCCGATCCCGTACCAGTCCAGATTGCGGGTCAGCACCATGAACACACCGAGCAGACCGAACAGCAGCAACGAGCCCATCAGCAGCGCGTAATCCTCGGCACTCAGCAGGCCATAGAGCAAGCCGTACAACGCCGCCAACCCCGCCGAAAAACTCAAGCCATGCCGCACGCTGCGCAGTACGTGGCAGACATAGAAGCCGATCAACAACACACAACCGCTGGCCGACAACAGATACGCCAGGGCAAATCCGATGTGCTCGGACAACGACAGCAACAACAGATAAAAGAACGCCAGCGCTACACCTACCAACGCGTACTGCACCGGGTGCACCGCCAGGCTTTTCAGCACTTCGAACAGGAAGAAACCGGCGAACGTCAGGACGATGAACAGCAACGCATATTTGATCGCCCGGTCACTCTTCAGATATTGATCCACCGGATCGATGAAGCTCACGCCGAAACTGCGCCCGTTGAACGCCTCGCAATCATTGCCCGACACGCAACGGCTCATCGCTTCTTGCAAGTTGGTGGAGAAAAACGAGGTCTGCCAATCGGCGGTGAACCCCTGATCCGTGATCTCGCGCCTGGCCGGGAGGAAGTTGCCGATGAAGCTTGGGTGCGGCCAGTTGGCAGCGAGGTTAACCCGGCTGGTCTTGCCCACCGGCAGCACCTGCAACGAGCCGGTGCCTTGCAGGCGCAGGTCGAAGCCGAAGGCCAGTTCCGTGGTCCTGCCGGTGTCCAGCGCCGGCAGCGTCACTCGCACCCCCTCGCCCAGCCAGCCGACCTGAGTGCCGGGCACGAAGTCCAGGCGTTGCGCACCCAGTTCCAGCTTCAGCGCGTTTTCGATCCCGCGAATGTCGCTGATGCCGACCGCCAGGAATGGCGCATCGAAGGTGTAATCGACGAAGTCTTCCTTGATCCCCAACTGTGCCGGCAGCGAAAAATGCCCGCTGATGCGGTTGTCGGCATGGAACAGCCGCGCCTCATAAATGCCCCGGGCGCGCAGCTCGGTCTGCACCTGGCCGTCGAGCTCAAAACGCTCCGGCAGGAAATACAGGCGCCCACGTTCTTCGCCGATTTCCTGGTATCGCTCGTCGCTCTTCTCTTTGGTCTTCCAGGTGCGCACCACTTTGCGATACGGCACAACCATCACCGGCCCGCTGAGTTGCTGGCTGTAGCTCGAGCTTCTGGCGATGTCTTCCAGCACACCGTCACGCAGTTGCTGGCGATCATCGATGATGCCGTCGATCATCAGCAGCGGCACCAGCAACACCAGGATCAGCAGGGCAATGGCCCCGAGTTTTATCGTCAGACTTTTGTTCATGGGACTCTCCCTGTTTCGATGGGCAGAGTCTGCAAAGGGGATGTGGGGGTTTTGTGGGAGGAATGTGGAGTTTGTGTGGAGACTACAACTGCAGAACGACTTCCACCCCGCCTTCAACGTTGCCGATGCGCAGCGAACCACCGTGCAACTTGACCACCTCTTCGACGAAGTTGAGCCCGAGACCGGTGCTTTTACGTCCGCTGTCCGGACGGGGCAAAGAGTAGAAGCGCTCGCTCAAGCGGGGTAAGGCATAGTCGGGAATCGGCGTGGTTTCGTTGAACAGTCGAAGCACGACCTGCTCGCCAACCCGCTCGGCACTGAAGCGCAGCGAACCGTTTTGCGGCGTGAAATCCAGCGCGTTTTCCAGCAGATTGGCCAGCGCCTGACGCAGCAGAAACGGCTCGCCGATCAACGCCAGATCCGGCGCGATGGTTTGCTCGATCCGCAGTTGCCGGCCTTCGATACGCGCCATTTGTGCCTGTAGCAACTCATTCACCAGCGCCGCCAACGGCACGGCGACGCGCTCCTCAAGGCCCTGCCGCTGCTCGACCTGGGCAAGGTTCAGCAGGCGTTCGATCAACTGCTGCATGCGGGCACTTTCATTGTCGATATTGCCGACGAAACGCAGGCGCTGATCCGTCGGCATCTCGCCCTGCAACAACTCGGCGGCACCGCGAATCGCCGCCAGCGGGCTCTTCAATTCATGGGTCAGGGTGTGCACATAGCGTTCGACGTAGGCCTTGCCTTCGAGCTGGGTGCGCATCTGTTCCACGGCGGTCGCCAACTGCTCCAGCTCGCCACCGCGATAGTGCGGCACCGCCACCCGACGGCCCTCGCTCACCGCCTGGGCGTACACGGTCAAGCGGTGCAGCGCGCGGCTCAGCCACCACGACAGCACGGCGCCCAACAGCAGGCCGAGGCCGATCAACCCAGCGCCGTAACCGAGCAAACGCCGTTCCGTGCGATCGACATAGGGTTGCAGTGAACTGTTGGGTTTGGCCACGGTGACCACGCCGATGATCGCGCCGTTGTCGCGGATCGGTGCGCCGACGTGCATCACCGAAGAGTTCGGGTCATTCGGGTCGCTGCGGCTGGAGCGTGCGCCGTACTCGCCGCGCAGGGTCAGGTAGACGTCGTTCCAGCGCGAGTAGTCCTGACCGACGGCCAGACCACTGGAGTCCAGCACCACAATGCCCTTGGCGTCGGTGACGTAGATGCGGTGGTTGACCTGGTTCTTCGCCAGGCCCCAGATTGTCGCCTTCGGCTGGCGCTCACCATAGGCGCGGAGCAATTCGGGCCAGCGGTTCTGATTGAGCGTGCCGGCCTTGAAATCGTCCCGCAGGATTTCCGCCATCAGGTTGGCGGTATCGACCAGGGTTTCTTCGGTGGACTGGCGCACGCCGGGGCGGATTTCTTCCATCACGGTGTTGAGCACGAAATACCCGGTCAGGCCGATGAACAGCACGTACACCAGGAAAATCCGCAGCCCCAGCGACATCAGCTGTGCCCCGGGCTGTAGCTGTAACCGAGGCCGCGATGGGTCTGGATCGGCTCGGCCTCGGCGCGCACCAGACGCAATTTGGCGCGCACGCTTTTTATATGGCTGTCGATGCTGCGCTCGTAACCGGCATCCGCCGCCACGCCCAGCGCATCAAGCAGTTGCTCGCGGCTGAACACCCGCTCGGGCTGTTCGAGTAGGCATTGCAGCAGGCGGAATTCGTGGCGGGTCAGGCTCAGGGGTTGGCCGCGATAGCTGATCTGTACGCGCTCGGGATCGATGCGAAACACTCCCGACCAGGCATCAGCTGGCGGACGTGGCGCCATGCGTTTGAGAATCGCCCGGACCCGGGCCGCCACTTCACGGGGGCTGAACGGCTTGACCACGTAATCGTCGGCACCGATCTCCAGCCCCACCACGCGATCGATTTCGGCGTTGCGCGCGCTGAGAAACAGCACCGGCACTTCACTGAAACGACGCAACTGCTTGCAGGTTTCAAAGCCGCTGATGTCCGGCAGACCGATGTCGAGGATGATCAGATCCGCCGGGGTCTGGCGCTGATGCTCCAGCGCCGCCGCACCCAGATTCAGCCAGGTCGTGGTGAAGCCCTCGCCCTGCAAGGCAAAAATCAGCGTGTCGGCAATCGCCGCTTCGTCATCGACAATCAGGATATGAGGCATGGCGTCCGAGCCTGTGGATTAAGTGCGCGAACGGTGCCCCAAGCCCGGCGTTACGTCAATGAGACCACCAGCGTCGCGTCTCACAAATGCGTTCCTTTTTTGACGAGTGGCTGTTGTCGTCAGGCAAGGCGCCGCGACGAGTCATAGCCCGCTATGGCGAGGAGCGGCAACGCAGCATGACGGCAACAGACACCATCAAAAAGGAACAGCATTTGCGAGACACGACGCTCGATCAGCAATCAGGTTTGTCCGCCGTGAAGCGCCGCGCCGGGTTCACCGCCGCGCCAAACTCACGCAGAGCCTTGGCGCCGATCAGCAACGGGTAGTTGAAGTTGCTGCGGTCGGTCAGGTTGACCTCCACGGTACGCTTGATGTCGCCCAGGCACAGCTCCAGATCGACCACCGGGCGCTTGGCCACTTCGGTGCTTTCGCCCTCGTCTTCTTCATCCGAGCGGCTCTTGATCTTGCTGATCCGCGCGACCTTGTGTTCGTACACCTTGTTGCTCGCGTCCTTGGTGGCCAGGCGGAAACGCACCCAGTCTTCGCCGTCGCGTTTGAACGTCTCGATGTCCTTGGCCGACAGCGAGGCGGTCAGCGCGCCGGTGTCCATCTTGGCCTTGAGCACTTCACCGCCGATTTCCGGCAGCGCGATGTATTCGTAACGACCGTACAGGGTCGGCTCGGCGGCGAGAACCGGCAGGGCTACGAGGGAAAGCAATGCAAGGAGGGATTTCACGTAAGGGGCTTCCTTGGGAAATGGGGGCGTCAGACGCGAGATTTTAGACCGTTGTTTACTTGATCGTTCCCACGCTCCGCGTGGGAATGCATCAGGTGACGCTCCGCGTCACAGGGACGCAGAGCGTGGGGACGATCAGGCTAACGCGCCAAAGGTGAAACATTCGTCACCGGACGATTTGGCCTGCTGGCCGAAGCCACTTATCATGGCGCGCCCATCCGTTTTCCAAGAGTTGCTTATGCGCCGCTTGCTCACCGGCTGTCTCGTCACCCTGCTGCTGTTGTCCAACACCCTCGTGCTCTTCGGCCCGCTGATGGTGTTCGCCCTGCTCAAGCTGGTCCTGCCGGGGCGCTTTCGCGACTACGCCTCGTGGGCGGTGATGTGGATCGCCGAAACCTGGGCAGAAATCGACAAGCTGATCTTTCGCCTGTGCATCCCCACCCAATGGGACATTCGCGGCGGCGAAGACCTGCGCAGCGACACTTCCTACCTGGTGATCAGCAACCATCAGTCCTGGGTCGATATTCCGGCGCTGATCCAGACCCTCAACCGGCGCACGCCGTTCTTCAAGTTCTTCCTCAAGAAAGAACTGATCTGGGTACCGTTCCTGGGCCTGGCCTGGTGGGCGCTGGATTACCCGTTCATGAAGCGCTACACCAAGGCGTTCCTGGCGAAGAACCCGGAGCTGGCCGGCAAGGATCTGGAAATCACCAAGGCTGCGTGCGAGCTGTTCAAGCGCCAGCCGGTGACGGTGGTGAATTATCTGGAAGGCACGCGTTACACGGCTGCCAAAAGCACTCAGCAGCAGTCACCGTTCAGCCACCTGCTCAAGCCCAAGGCGGGCGGCGTGGCGTTCGTACTGGCGGCGATGGGCGAACAGCTGGACGCGATTCTCGATGTGACCGTGGTTTATCCACAGCAGAAGATTCCGGGGTTCTGGGACCTGATCAGCGGCAACGTGCCGCGCGTGATCATCGACATCCAGACCCGCGAGCTGGATCCGGCCTTGTGGCAGGGCGATTACGAAAACGATCCGGTGTTTCGCGAGAAGGTCCAGAACTGGGTCAATCAGCTCTGGACCCTCAAGGATCAGCGCATCAACGAACTCAAGGACGAGCGCCGCTGAGTCAACCGTTGGTGCCGGTGCCCCAGATGCTGCCCAGGCTTTGCAGCAACGAACCACCGACACCCTGCTGACCAAGGTATTGCAGGAGGATCGGGGCAAACTGGCCGACCATCCCGCTGTCCATGCCCAACGCACCGAAGGCGTTGTTCAGGTCATTGGTGTCTTTGACGTTGCCCAGCGCATTTTCCAGCCCGGCTGACTTGCCGGACGAGCCGAGCAAGCCGCTCAACGCCGCCAGACTGCCAGCGCCGCCCGACAATTGGTCGATACCGGGCACTTCCTTGGCCAGTTCGGAATAATCAGTGCTGCTCAATTGGTTCTTCGCCAGGCCCAACATGGCACTGGTGCCACCCACGGCTTGTTGGGGCGTCAGGTCCAGCGCGCTCAGCGCACTCAACAAGCCAGCGGTTTCCGAGGTCGGCGCTGCGGTTGCAGCCTTGTCCCCGCCCTGCATGCCCGATACCACGCCGGCCACGTCGTTCAAACTGAAACCGGCAAACACCGGTCCTGCCGCCAGGGTCAGGAGCGATGCCAGGGCAAAACCGCGTGAAATCTTCATTCAGACATCCTCTTGAAAAACGGCCACCGGACAACGGCGGCGAAACTTCCGATTTGACCGGGGATATGGCGGCGCGTTCCGGTCATTCCAATTCGAAGTCTGAGTTATTCCAAATGGTTTCGAAAAACTGTCAAACCTGACAGTTACCAGCTGAATTCAAGTGAATTACATTGAATTCGAGACAAGTTTGCCGCGGATTTCTAGGGAGATGCTGCGATGGAGAAGCGATTGGCAGACCGCGACGACTCGATCATCCCGCCGGCGAAGAATCCGTCGAAGGACGATACAAGGAAGATGATGCCCAACCCTCACCAATCGTCTTTTGCATTGATTCTGACGATCCAATCATTGGAAAAATCAGGGCCGGAGGAAAGGTCAGTCATGAAGTGATGAAAAGTGATACAGGGCAGGATTACGCAATCAACGTTCAACTGGTTCGCGACAAAACTACAGGGAAATCCTGGTCGTGAACGGTGAAACCGTGGCTTCGGACAGCAAACAGGATGCATGGAAATGTCAAACAGACAAAACGGCACTGTAAAGTGGTTTAACGAGGCAAAAGGCTACGGCTTTATTACCCCTGATGGCGGCGGCGGCGATCTTTTCGTCCACTTCCAATCCATTCAATCGGCTGGATTTAAAACTTTGCAAGAAGGACAGTCTGTGACCTTCATTGCTGTGAAAGGAGAGAAGGGAATGCAAGCGGAACAAGTTCAGTACGTATAGAAATCCGTTCAAAAAGTACGGCGCCTCAATGGCGTCGTTTTCGTACTGCGTAAGCCCTGCGCTGCATTTATTCCAATCAGTGCTAAATAAATACGGGAGCATAGTGAAGCAACATAATCAACTGTCACTTCTGACAGGTGCCAAAACAACCGCCACTTCATAGCATGAATGCTCCATTTATCAAAAAAGGAACTTCCCATGCCACTTTCCAATGATAAAAAGAGTGCATTGAAAGGCACAACGCTGAGCATCTTCGCCATGTTCACAATGGTGATCAGCACTTATACGCTTGCTGAGAGCTGCCCCCCATTAAGTTCGATATCCTCGCAAGACGTCAACGGCACCTTTCACTACTCCGCTGGTGCATTCAAGGGCTCAAATGCGGATACGGGCGTGGAACCAGAAAATGTCGACTACTCAAAGAAAAGTGGAGTCAAGTTCACAACGGCTACCCTCGCACAGCGTAAAGTAGGATCAGAGGGAGAAGATCCGGCAGATAAGCCTGGTAGCATTATCAGTTATGTCAAATGTGATTACGAAGGCTCTGGGGCCGACGACCGTGTACGTCTTTCCCAAAGAACGACAGCATTTGCTACCGAAGCCAAAGGCACTTGGGAAAAAGACACACAAGAAAACAGTGCTAATACTCATAACAAAAAGTGTAGTGCATCTGATGTAACCGACTGCGAGTTCAACCTTCCTTAATCACCACTGGAAATAAAAAACGGCGCCTGACCAGGCGCCGTTTTTTTTGTTGGCTTACGCCGCACTGAACAACTTGTGCGGATCAATCACAAACTTCTTAGGTACACCCGCATCGAATTCGCCGTAGCCTTCCGGCGCCTGGTCGAGGCTGATGACCTGCACGCCCACCACTTCGGCGATGTTGATGCGGTCCCACATGATCGCCTGCATCAGCTGGCGGTTGTACTTCATCACCGGGGTCTGGCCAGTGTGGAAGCTGTGGGATTTCGCCCAGCCTAGGCCGAAGCGGATGCTCAGGCTGCCCATTTTCGCGGCGGCATCGACAGCGCCCGGATCTTCGGTCACGTACAGGCCCGGAATACCGATCTTGCCGGCGACACGCACCACGCCCATCAGCGAGTTGAGCACCGTGGCCGGGGCTTCGGATTTGACGCCGTCGTGACCATGGCCGCGAGCTTCGAAGCCGACGCAGTCCACCGCGCAATCCACTTCAGGCTCGCCCAGCAATGCAGCGATCTGTTCGTGCAACGGGGTGTCTTTCGACAGGTCAACAATCTCGAAACCCTGAGCCTTGGCGTGGGCCAGGCGGATGGTATTGACGTCTCCGACGATCACCACCGCCGCGCCGAGCAAACGGGCGGAGGCGGCTGCGGCCAGACCGACCGGACCTGCACCCGCGATGTAAACGGTGCTGCCCGGACCAACGCCGGCGGTAACGGCGCCGTGGTAACCGGTCGGCAGAATGTCGGAGAGGCAGGTCAGGTCACGGATTTTCTCCATGGCCTTGTCGCGGTCCGGCAGTTTCAGCAGGTTGAAGTCGGCGTACGGCACCAGCACGTATTCGGCCTGGCCGCCGGTCCAGTCGCCCATGTCGACGTAACCGTAGGCACCGCCGGCGCGGGCCGGGTTGACGGTCAGGCAGACGCCGGTGTGTTGCTCCTTGCAGGAACGGCAGCGCCCGCAAGCCACGTTGAACGGAACGGACACCAGGTCGCCGATTTTCAGGTTTTCGACGTCGCTGCCCTTCTCGATCACTTCACCGGTGATCTCGTGCCCCAGCACCAGACCGACCTGGGCGGTAGTACGGCCGCGCACCATGTGCTGGTCGGAGCCGCAAATATTGGTTGAAACCACACGCAGGATGACGCCGTGCTCGATCTTCCTGCCGCGCGGGTCCTGCATTTTCGGATAGTCGATTTTCTGTACTTCGACCTTGCCAGCGCCGAGATACACCACACCACGATTGCCAGACATGCTTTCACCTCGCTGTTGTTTTTATGGAACCGCGCCGCCCAGGCAGGCAGCGCGTTAAGTGCTCGGGTACAGATGCTGATTCTTGTGTTGCCTGTTATGGCCTCATCGCCAGCAAGCTCGCTCCCACAGGGGTACGCATTCCAATGTGGGAGCGAGCTTGCTCGCGAAAGCGATCTAGAGAACGACCGTGCGATTGGCGTTCAAAAACACCCTCCGCTCAATGTGATACCCCACCGCCCGGGCCAAGGTCAGGCCTTCGATATCACGCCCCTTGGCGATCAGGTCTTCGGGGTAATGACTGTGATCCACCGCCTCGACGCCCTGGGCGATGATCGGCCCCTCGTCGAGGTCGTTGTTGATGTAATGCGCGGTGGCGCCCACCAGTTTCACGCCCTTGTTGTAGGCCTGGTGATACGGCTTGGCGCCCTTGAAGCCCGGCAGCAGCGAGTGGTGAATATTGATCGCCTTGCCATCGAGCTTGCGGCACAGCTCCGGCGACAGCACCTGCATGTAGCGGGCGAGGATCACCAGTTCAGCGCCGGCCTCCTCGATCACCTGCAACACCTGCCGCTCCTGGGCCGGTTTGTCGTTGGGGTCGAGGGGGAAATGGTAGTAGGGAATCTGGTGCCAGTCGGCCAGCGGCTTGAGGTCCGGGTGGTTGGAGACCACCGCCGCCACATCCATCGACAACTGGCCGATGCGCTGGCGGTAGAGCAAGTCGTTGAGGCAGTGATCGGCCTTGGAAACCATGATCACCACTTTTGGCCGGTAGTTCGGCGCGGTCAGCTCGAAGATCATGCCGAACGCCTGACCGCGTTCGGCGAGGCCGGCGCGGAAGGATTGCTCGTCGAAGCCTTCGGGCTGACGGAATTCCACCCGAATGAAGAACCGGCCCGAAAGCCGGTCATCGAACGAGTGGTGTTCGGTGACGTAACAGCCCTGCTCGAACAGAAAACGCGTCACCGCGTCCACGGTGCCGAGAACGCTGGGGCAGTCGGCGGTCAGAATCCATGTATCCGGGGCGCGGCTCATCGTTTTCTCCTGGGTCTGGCCTCTGATCGTTCCCATTGCTCTGCGTGGGAATGCCGCAATGGACGCTCTGCGTCCGTTCTTGGGACGCGGAGCGTCCCGGGATGCATTCCCACGCAAAGCGTGGGAACGATCATTACGCCTGAACGCTTAGGCCGTATTCGGCAGACGCATCCTGCAACCACAACCACCAGTAATCCGAGAAGCTGCGACGGATCAGCAGTTCCCAGGTGTCTTCGGCGGTGTGGCGAATCATCAGCTGCGACTTGGCGAACACCGTGCCAACGGCCTTGCCGACCGGGAAGTTGTTCGGGTGCACGTCGTAGCTGGTGGATTTCATCAGCACCTGACGCACGTTCGGGCCGCTCAGTTCGAGTATTTGCTGCCCGCCGCTGACGTTGACGATTGCGATGTGCAGATCGCCCAGCGCTTCGCGCAGTTTCTGCTCGGCGGCGAATTCTTCACCGCTCGGCACGATCAGCAGCCACTCATCCGGCCCCATCCATTGCAGGCTGGTTTCGCCTTTGACGATCACGCTCAGGGCGCCCGGCAATTCGATGCCCAGCGCTTTGTGCACGCCGGCAGCGAACGCGGCATCGTGACCGTCGCCACGGATGGTCAGATGGCCGAGGAGTTTCTTCTCGCGCACGGTCACGCCGGCGGTCTTGCGGCCCTTGCCGACCAGGCTGGCGAGGTCGGCGTGATGCAGCGACGACTCGGCCTTGGCCCCGTTGGTCGGGCGTTGTTGGTAAACGTTGGCTGCGGTCATAAAGCACCTATTCTTTTGTTTGATCGTTCCCACGCTCTGCGTGGGAATGCCGCCATGGACGCTCTGCGTCCGCTCTTGGGACGCGGAGCGTCCCGGGATGCATTCCCACGCAGACGGTTCGACGCCTCGACGTGGGAACGATCAGTGTCAAATGTTCTGGCGATCGCCTTTCGGATCGAAAAACACCGAAGAAACGATTTCCGCCTCGATCACGCTGCCGTCCGCCAGCGGTGCGAACACCCGCTCGCCCATGCGCTTCAGACCGCCTTTCACCACGCCCATGGCAAACGAATAGCCGAGGGAGTTGTGCGCGTAGCTGGAGGTCACGTGGCCGACCATGGTCATCGGGATCGACTGCTTGGTGTTGAACACCAGCTGTGCACCTTCCGGCAGCCACACGTTCGGATCGATCGGCTTCAGGCCCACCAGTTGTTTACGCTGGTCACGCACGCAGTCTTCACGGTTCATGCCGCGCTGGCCGATCCACGAGAACGGCTTGGTGCGACCGACACACCAACCCATGTTCAGGTCGTCCGGGGTCATCGAGCCGTCGGTGTCCTGGCCGACGATGATGAAGCCCTTCTCGGCCCGCAGCACGTGCATGGTCTCGGTGCCATACGGGGTCAGGTTGTACTGCTTGCCCGCCTCGACGATTTTTTCCAGCACGCCCATCGCGTAGTCGGCCTGGACGTTGACTTCGTACGACAGCTCACCGGTGAACGAGATGCGGAATACCCGCGCCGGCACACCGCCGACCAGACCTTCTTTCCAGGTCATGAACGGGAACGCTTCGTTGGCCAGATCGATGTCGGTCACGGCGCTGAGCAGCTTGCGACTGTTCGGGCCGGACAGGGTCATGGTCGCCCAGTGGTCGGTGACGGAGGTGAAATACACCTTCAGGTCCGGCCATTCGGTCTGGTGGTACAGCTCCAGCCACTGCAGGACGCGAGCCGCGCCGCCGGTGGTGGTGGTCATGACGAAATGGTTGTCGGCCAGACACGCCGTCACACCGTCGTCGAAGACCATGCCGTCTTCCTTGCACATCAGGCCGTAACGGGCCTTGCCCACGTCGAGCTTGGTCCAGGCGTTGGTGTACACGCGATTGAGGAACTCGCGGGCATCCGGGCCCTGGATGTCGATCTTGCCCAGGGTCGAAGCGTCCAGCAGGCCAACGCTGTCGCGCACAGCCTTGCACTCGCGTTTGACCGCGGCATGCATGTCTTCGCCGTTTTTCGGGAAGTACCACGGACGTTTCCACTGGCCGACATCTTCGAACTCGGCGCCGTTTTTCAGGTGCCATTGATGCAGCGCGGTGTAACGCACCGGTTCGAAGATGTGCCCGCAGTGACGGCCAGCTACCGCGCCGAATGTCACCGGCGTGTAGTTCGGACGGAACATCGTGGTGCCCATCTGCGGGATGGTCACGTTCAGCGACCGGGCGGCAATGGCCAGACCGTTGACGTTGCCGAGCTTGCCCTGATCGGTGCCGAAGCCCAGTGCGGTGTAGCGTTTGACGTGCTCGACCGACTCGAAACCTTCGCGGGTCGCCAGTTCGATGGCGGCGGCGGTCACGTCGTTCTGCAGGTCGACGAATTGTTTTGGCGCCCGGGAAGTGCCCTTCTCGTGCGGCACCTGGAACAGCGCCAGCGTCGGTTCTTCGTGGCGGCTCAGAGCTTTCGGCAACACGCCTTCGACGGTCTGGAAACCTGCTTCGGCCGCAGCGCGCACGCCACCTTCAAAACCGTCGGCCAGGGAATCGCCGAGACCGTAGACGCCGTTGATGCCACCGACGCACACGCGTTTTTGCGGTGCTTCGCCGGGTACGAAACCGAGGATGTCTTCGCGCCAGATCGGCTTGCCGCCAAGGTGCGACGCCAGGTGAACCACCGGGCTGTAACCGCCGGAGCTGGCGATCAGGTCGCAGTCGAGCCATTCGCCCGGGCTGGTGACCTTGTGGCCTTTGACATCGATCGCCGCCACGCGGGCAGCGGTGACGTGCTTGCTGCCACGGGCCTCGATCACGGCGCTGCCGGTGAGGATGCGAATGCCTTTGGCGCGCGCTTCTTCCACCAGTGCACCACGCGGATTGCTGCGCGCGTCGGCGATGGCGACCACTTGCAGGCTGGCGTCGAGCCAGTCCAGCGCCACCCGATAGGCGTGATCGTTGTTGGTCGACAGCACCAGCTTTTTGCCCGGTGCCACGCCGTAACGGCGCACGTAGGTCGACACTGCGCCGGCGAGCATGTTGCCCGGCACGTCGTTGTTGCCGTAGACCAGCGGACGCTCGTGAGCGCCGGTCGCCAGCACCACACGCTTGGCGCGGACGCGGTGAATGCGCTGACGCACCTGGCCGATCGGAGCACGGTCACCGAGGTGATCGGTGAGGCGTTCGTGAATGGTCAGGAAGTTGTGGTCGTGGTAACCGTTGACCGTGGCGCGCGGCAACAGCAGCACGTCCGGAGTGTTCTTCAATTCAGCGATGACACTGGCCACCCACTCCATCGCAGGCTTGCCGTCGAGGCTTTCGCGGGAGTCGAGCAGGCTGCCGCCGAACTCTTCCTGTTCATCGGCGATGATCACCCGCGCACCGCTGCGCGCAGCCGCCAGCGCAGCGGCCAGACCGGCCGGGCCGGCGCCGACGATCAGCACGTCGCAGTGCTGGTTCATGTAGTCGTAGGTGTCCGGATCGACCTCGGTCGGCGAGCGACCTAAACCTGCAGCCTTGCGGATGTACTTCTCGTAAGTCATCCAGAACGATTGCGGATACATGAAGGTTTTGTAGTAGAAACCCGGTGGCATCAGCTTGCCGCCGACCTTGCCGAGAATTCCCATCATGTCGTTGTTGACGCTCGGCCAGCCGTTGGTACTGGTGGCGACCAGGCCCTGGTACAACGCCTGTTGCGTGGCGCGCACGTTGGGAATCTGGGTGGCTTCGGTTGCACCGATCTGCAGCACCGCGTTCGGCTCTTCGGCACCGGCGGCGAAGATGCCGCGCGGACGCGAATACTTGAAGCTGCGGCCAATGATGTCGACGCCGTTGGCCAGTAGGGCTGCGGCCAGCGAGTCGCCTTCGAAACCTTTGTAGGTCTGGCCGTTGAAGGTGAAGCTCAGCACTTTGTTGCGGTCGATCCGTCCACCGTTGGACAGGCGATTGGTCTGGCTCATACCTTCTCTCCCAGCGCCGTCGTAGCTGTTTTCGCAGTGTCAGCCTTGTCGGTGAATTGCGGCTTGGTGCCGATCTTGTAGGTCTCGAGAATCTCGTAGGTCACGGTGTCGCGGGTGACGTTGAAGTACTGGCGGCAACCGGCGACGTGATCCCACAACTCGTGGTGCAGACCGCGAGGGTTGTCGCGGAAGAACATGTAGTCGCCCCACTCCTCGTCGGTGCAGCTGTTCGGATCCAGCGGACGCGGAATGTGCGCCTGGCCGGATGCATGGAATTCCTCTTCGGAGCGCAGTTCGCCGCAGTGAGGACAGAAGATATGCAACATGGGGATTTCTCCTGTTAGTGGGCGACAGCCGCAGCGCCGTGTTCATCGATCAACGCACCGCTGTGGAAACGGTCGATGGAGAAAGGTGCGGCCAGCGGGTGCATTTCACCCTTGGCCAGACTCGCGGCAAACACGTTGCCCGAACCCGGTGTGGCCTTGAAGCCGCCGGTGCCCCAACCGCAGTTGAAGAACATGTTCGGCACCGGGGTCTTCGAGATGATCGGGCAGGCGTCCGGCGTGGTGTCGACGATGCCGCCCCACTGACGGTTCATGCGCACCCGCGACAGCACCGGGAACATCTCGACGATGGCCTGGATGGTGTGCTCGATCACCGGGTACGAACCGCGCTGGCCGTAGCCGTTGTAACCGTCGATACCGGCGCCGATCACCAGGTCGCCCTTGTCGGACTGGCTGATGTAACCGTGCACGGCGTTGGACATGATCACGCTGTCGATGATCGGTTTGATCGGCTCGGACACCAGCGCCTGCAACGGGTGGGATTCGATCGGCAGACGGAAACCGGCGAGTTTGGCCATGTGCCCGGAGTTACCGGCGGTCACCACGCCGACGCGCTTGGCGCCGATGAAACCCTTGTTGGTTTCAACGCCGATGCACACGCCGTTTTCCTTGCGGAAACCGATCACTTCGGTCTGCTGGATCAGGTCCACGCCCAAGGCGTCGGCGGCACGGGCAAAGCCCCACGCCACGGCATCGTGACGGGCCACGCCGCCGCGACGCTGAACGGTTGCGCCCATCACCGGGTAGCGGGTGTTTTTCGAGCAGTCGAGGTACGGAATTTCGTCCGCGACTTGCTTGGCGTTGAGCAGTTCGCCGTCCACGCCGTTGAGGCGGTTGGCGCTGACCCGACGCTCGGAATCACGGATGTCCTGCAGGGTGTGGCACAGGTTGTAGACGCCGCGCTGGGAGAACATCACGTTGTAGTTCAGGTCTTGCGAAAGGCCTTCCCACAGTTTCATCGCGTGTTCGTACAGGTGCGCCGATTCGTCCCACAGGTAGTTGGAGCGGACGATGGTGGTGTTGCGCGCGGTGTTACCGCCGCCCAGCCAACCCTTCTCGACCACGGCCACGTTGGTGATGCCGTGTTCTTTGGCCAGATAGTAGGCCGTCGCCAGACCGTGCCCGCCGCCGCCGACAATGACCACGTCGTAGACCTTTTTCGGGGTCGGCGTGCGCCACATGCGCTGCCAGTTTTCGTGGTGGCTGAGGGAGTGTTTGAAGAGGCCGAAGCCCGAATAGCGTTGCATAGTCATGTACTCCAGAACGCTCAGCGATAAACCGGGAAGTCAGCGCACAGGGCCGAAACCTGCTGGGCGACGTTGGCCTCGACATCGGCATCGCCGAGGTTGTCGAGGATGTCGCAGATCCAGCCGGCCAGCGTCACGCACTGGGTCACCTTGAAGCCGCGGGTGGTCACCGCCGGGGTGCCGATGCGCAGGCCGGAGGTGACGAACGGCGACTGCGGGTCGTTCGGTACGGCGTTCTTGTTGACGGTGATGTGCGCGCGACCGAGGGCGGCGTCTGCGTCTTTACCGGTGAGGCCCTGACGGATCAGGCTGACCAGGAACAGGTGGTTGTCGGTGCCGCCGGACACTACATCGTAGCCACGTTTGATAAAGACGCTCGCCATCGCCTGAGCGTTGTCGATCACTTGTTGCTGATAGGCCTTGAAGCCAGGCTCCAGCGCTTCCTTGAAGCACACGGCCTTGCCGGCGATGACGTGCATCAGCGGGCCGCCCTGGGCGCCGGGGAATACCGCCGCGTTGAGCTTTTTCTCGATCTCTTCGTTCGCCTTGGCCAGGATCAGGCCGCCACGCGGACCGCGCAGGGTCTTGTGGGTGGTGGTGGTGACCACATCGGCGTACGGCAGCGGGTTCGGGTACAGACCGGCGGCCACCAGACCGGCAACGTGGGCCATGTCGACGAACAGCAGCGCGCCAACCTTGTCGGCGATCTGACGGAAGCGCGGGAAATCGAGGGTTTTCGAGTAGGCCGAGAAACCGGCGACGATCATTTTCGGTTTGTGCTCGACGGCCAGACGCTCGACTTCGTCGTAATCGATCAGGCCGGTGTTGGTGTCGATGCCGTACTGCACGGCGTTGTACAACTTGCCCGAGGACGACACCTTGGCGCCGTGGGTCAGGTGACCGCCGTGGGCCAGACTCATGCCGAGAATGGTGTCGCCTGCTTGCAGCAGGGCCAGGTACACGGCGCTGTTGGCCGAGGAACCGGAGTGCGGCTGGACGTTGGCGTAATCGGCGCCGAACAGTTGCTTGGCGCGTTCGATGGCCAGCGCTTCGACCTTGTCGACGTGCTCGCAGCCACCGTAGTAGCGCTTGCCCGGATAGCCTTCGGCGTATTTGTTGGTCAGGCCGCTGCCTTGCGCTTCCATCACGCGTTTGCTGGTGTAGTTCTCCGACGCGATCAGCTCGATGTGATCTTCCTGACGTTGCTCCTCGGCATTCATCGCCGCCAGCAGTGCATCGTCGTAACCCTGGATCCGGTCTTGCTTGCTGAACATCGCGTCTCTCCCAGCGGCATCTGTGCGCCATTCGTCTCGGTAAGGCACGGCGTTCAGCCAGTGCCCTTTGATGCGATGGTATGGCCGGCGCAGGGAGGTCAAATGCCTACGGACGCCACGCAAAGGTGCGTTTACGACATGGCGGGGACGACGGACTCAAACAAGCAGCTGGCGCAAGGCCAGAAGGACCATGAAATGCGCGGGATAGAGCGCATACGCCCAGCGCCGCATGGGTGGCGCGTGGAGGTAAGTGGCGTGTCGCAACAGGAACATTCCGAGCAGTGGCGCCATCAGGCAGGTCGCAAGCCCGAAGATGGCGACGATGTTGCCGAACTGCGCGGCTTCGTACAGCACCCGCCATTGATTCGCGGCCACACACACCAGCCCTGGTAGCAGGCTGAAATACCAGGGCCGATGAAATACCAGCAACATCGCCAGCGGCAGCAGGACGCCGAACAGACCGAACATCAGCCGCTCCGGGAACATCGCCGCCGCCAGTAAGGCTCCGACTCCCAGCAGTCGTGAAATCAGCACTCGATCCTGCCAGCCTCGCGCCACCAGCAAACCCAACGCCAGCGTGGGCATCACGTTCAAGGTGTCGGGCTCGGGAATGTACAGACGGTAGGGAATTTCACTGATAGCGCTGAACAGCAGCAACCAGCCCAGATAGCGCCATTCGGTCTTGCGTGCGCCGTCCCGCGTCAGATTCGCCGCCATCGCCAGGCAGAACCACGGGAACGCCAGCCGTCCCGGCACATACAGCCAATCGGCGCTGATCCCGACATATCGCAGGTGATCGAGCAGCATGCTCAGCAGCGCCAGCCACTTGAGCAGATCGAGTGCGCCGTCGCGCCGGCTCAGGTGCATAATCGGCTCGCATCCTTGTAAAGTTTTGACAGCGACATCCCGTGTGCTCCCCGGATGATCTTCGGTACAGTGCGCACCATCATTGACCCCACGAAGCGCCACAAGCGCCTCGATTACGGAAGCCGGCCATGACCGACAAGAGCCAACAATTCGCCAGCGACAACTATTCCGGTATCTGCCCTGAAGCCTGGGCTGCCATGGAACAGGCCAACCACGGCCACCAGCGCGCCTATGGCGACGATGAGTGGACAGCACGCGCCTCCGATTATTTCCGCAAGCTGTTCGAGACCGACTGCGAAGTGTTCTTCGCCTTCAACGGCACCGCCGCCAACTCCCTCGCGCTGTCGTCGCTGTGCCAGAGTTACCACAGCGTCATCTGCTCGGAAACCGCCCACGTCGAAACCGACGAATGCGGCGCACCGGAATTTTTCTCCAACGGTTCGAAACTGCTGATCGCCGGCACTGAAAACGGCAAGATCACCCCGGCCTCGATCCGCGAGGTCGCGCTCAAGCGCCAGGACATCCACTACCCGAAACCGCGCGTGGTGACCCTGACCCAGGCCACCGAAGTCGGCAGCGTCTACACCCCGGAAGAAGTCCGCGCCATCAGCGACACCTGCAAGGAACTGGGCTTGAACCTGCACATGGACGGCGCGCGCTTTTCCAACGCCTGCGCCTTCCTCGGCTGCTCGCCGGCGGACCTGACCTGGAAGGCCGGCGTCGACGTACTGTGCTTCGGCGGCACGAAAAACGGCATGGCGGTGGGTGAAGCGATCCTGTTCTTCAACCACAAACTGGCCGAAGACTTCGACTACCGCTGCAAACAGGCCGGGCAACTGGCTTCGAAGATGCGCTTCCTGTCGGCGCCGTGGGTCGGCATCCTGGAAAACGACGCCTGGCTCAAATACGCCCGCCACGCCAACCACTGCGCGCAACTGCTGGCTGAACTGGTCAGCGACATTCCGGGCGTGGAACTGATGTTTCCGGTCCAGGCCAACGGCGTGTTCCTGCAACTCTCGGAACCGGCCATCGCCGCCCTGACCGCTCGCGGCTGGCGCTTCTACACCTTCATCGGCAAGGGCGGCGCCCGCTTCATGTGCTCGTGGGACACCGAAGAAGAACGCGTACGCGAACTGGCGCGCGACATCCGCGAAGTCATGTCGGCCTGATCGCCTCCCCGTGGCGTTGATCGTTCCCACGTCGAGGCGTCGAACCGTCTGCGTGGGAATGCATCCGGGGACGCTCCGCGTTCCTCTCAGCAGCACCGCAAGATTCAAGGATGAATCCCATGGGCCGAAGCCGCTACACCATCACCGAATCCGACAAACCTCACTTCCTGACCTGCACGCTGGTGGAGTGGCTGCCATTGTTCGTTCGTCCCTACCTCGTCGACCACCTGCTCAACTGTTGGCGCTATCAACAAACCCATCAGGAGCTGAAGCTCTACGGCTACGTGATCCTGGAAAACCACCTGCACTTCGTCGCCCAGGCGCCTGACCTGAGTAAATCCCTGAGCCAGTTCAAATCCTTCACCGCTCGACAGATCATTGATGATCTGCAAAGTAAGGGTGCAGAAAGAGCATTGAATCGGCTTCGCTTCAGCAAACGGGCACACAAGGAAGATCGGGTGTATCAGATGTGGCAGGAAGGTGCTCACGCAGAGGTGGTCTACAGCGAAGAAGTCATGCGCCAGAAACTCGATTACATCCACAACAACCCGGTAAAGCGCGGTTATGTCGAGTTGCCTGAGCACTGGCGGTATTCGAGTGCCCGAAATTATGCAGGGCTGGAGGGGTTGATCGAGGTTCAGCGCTGGTACTGAAGCCCCCGATATCCCACCCGCAGATCGTTCCCATGCTCCGCGTGGGAATGCCTCCCGGGACGCTCCGCGTTCCTGCCACACCACCGACGCAACGCCTGCCACCGTCATGACGCGGAGCGTCAAAGGCTGCATTCCCACGCGGAGCGTGGGAACGATCACTACTCATAGCGACAACTGAATTTCCTACCGTCGCCACAGACGCCTATTCACGCATGGTCACATCGGCCTCCCTACTCCGATCGTTCCCATGCTCCGCGTGGGAATGCATACCGGGACGCTCCGCGTTCCTGCTGCACCGCCGATGCACGCCAGGCACCGTCATGACGCAGAGCGTCGAAGGCTGCATTCCCACGCGGAGCGTGGGAACGATCACCACTCAAAGCGACAACTGCATTCCTACCGCCGCCACAGACGCCTATTCACGCACGGTCACATCGGCCTCCCTACTCCGATCGTTCCCATGCTCCGCGTGGGAATGCCTCCCGGGACGCTCCGCGTTCCTGCCGCACCGCCGATGCAATGCCAGGCACCGTCGTGACGCGGAGCGTCGAGGGCTGCATTCCCACGCGGAGCGTGGGAACGATCAGGCTCCCCCCTTCCATTTCAGCTCCATCGTCTACATTGTTTGTCGAGCCTTCGCTCGCATAACAATAAGCAGGAGCTTGCGCATGTCGCTAAAAGGCAAAACCTTGTTCATCACTGGCGCCAGCCGTGGCATCGGGCGCGAGATTGCGCTGCGGGCTGCGCGGGACGGGGCCAATATCGTGATCGCGGCCAAGAGCGCCGAACCGCATGCCAAATTGCCCGGCACCATTCACAGTGTCGCGGCGGAAGTCGAAGCGGCCGGCGGCAAGGTACTGGCGTTGCAAGTGGATGTACGCGATGAAGACGCGGTGCGTCAGGCGCTGGCCCAGGCCAATGAAAATTTCGGCGGGATCGATGCGCTGGTGAACAACGCCGGGGCGATCAAGTTGACCGGTGTGCAGCACATCGAACTCAAGCGTTTCGACCTGATGCATCAGATCAACACCCGTGCGGTGTTGCTGTGCAGCCAGGCGGCGTTGCCCTATTTGAAGAAGTCCTCTGGACACATTCTCAACCTGTCACCGCCGCTGAACCTGGCCAGCAAATGGTTCGCGCAATACAGCCCATACACGGTGACCAAGTACGGCATGAGCATGCTGACGATCGGGATGAGCGAGGAATTCGCCCACTACGGGATCAGTGTCAATTCGCTATGGCCGCAGACCATGATCGCCACGGCGGCGATCGAGTTTCAGCTGGGCAATCGCGAGTCGTTCAAGCATGCGCGCACGCCGGCGATCATGGCGGACGCGGCACATGTGATTCTGAACAGCAGCGGACGGCGGATTACCGGGCGGTTGTTGATTGATGAGGAGGTTTTGCGGGAGAGCGGCGTGACCGAGTTCGATCATTACCGTTTTGAACCGGGAAGCGATGCGAAGTTGATGACGGATTTGTTTGTCGACTGAACGACAAACCCTGTGGGAACGAGCTCGTTCCCACAGGGTTCATGCCTCCATCAGTATTCGATCCGTACATCCCCCTTCGGCACGCTGCAGCAAGAAAGAATGTACCCCTCCGCCTCGTCGTCCTCGGTGATCCCGCCGTTGTGATCCATCTCTACCTCGCCGCCGAGCTTGAGCACCTTGCACGTCCCGCAGATCCCCATGCCGCAGGCTTTCGGGATCATCAGGCCGACCTTGGCCGCCGCCGCATGCACGGTCTCGCCCGGAGCCACGCGGATGCTCTTGTCCGATGAGGTGAATTCCACCAGGTGCAGATCCGCCGCCGGGATTTCCGGTGCTTCGGCGGCCTGCTCGGCCTGTTCCACCGCATCGGCGCGGGCTTCCGGCGGCGTGGCGCCGAAGGACTCCTCGTGATAGCGCTTCATGTCGTAGCCGGCGTTTTCCAGCAAGCGCTTGACCGCTGTCATGTACGGCGTCGGGCCGCAGCAGAAGACTTCACGCTCAAGGAAGTCCGGCACCATCAGTTCCAGCATCTTGTGGTTGAGATAGCCGCGATAGCCGGCCCAAGGCTCGCCCAGCCCGTGCTTCTCGCAGATCAGGTGCAGGCTGAAGTTGTCGATCCGCGACGCCATGTGTTCCAGCTCGCGGTGGTAAATGATGTCCTTCGGTGAGCGGGCGCTGTGGATGAACGTCATGTCGACGTTGCCGTTGGTGTCGTAGAACCAGCGCGCCATGGACATCACCGGAGTGATACCGACGCCACCGCTGAGGTACAGCACTTTCGGGCTCGGGAAGTCGATGGCGTTGAACAGCCCGACCGGGCCGTGCACCGCCAGCTCCTGACCTTCATGCAGGGTGTCGTGCAGCCAGTTGGACACCTTGCCCCCCGGCACGCGCTTGATGGTCACCGAAAAGCTGTACGGCACCGACGGCGAGCTGGAGATGGTGTACGAACGCATGATCGGCTGGCCTTCGATTTCCAGCTCCAGGGTCACGAACTGCCCGGGCTTGAAGAAGAACAGGATCGGCTGGTCGGCCATGAAACAGAAGGTGCGCACGTCCCAGGTTTCCTGGATGACTTTGACGCAACGGACGATGTGTCGGCCATTGGCCCAGGTCTGGGTGGTGACCGGATTCAGGAAGCTGTTCGACATGCTGTTCTCCACGGCCGACTGTCGGCCTTCATGTGGCGATTCTGCGTATAGCGTGAACGCCCCGTTTACCTATCCGCGACATTCACATACTTATCGCGACCAGCCCCCAACCACCGGGGGTTGCGCGTCGGGAACAGATTGCACCATGTCGCCCATGGATAAGGTTCCCGCCTGCGCCGGCCCCACACTCGCCCCAACACAAACGGTTTCTTTACACCTTGCGCTGCAACCCTGATCAGCCACTTTCGCGGCCACGCAGATGGCCTTGAGGAATTCATCGATGGACACCGCAAAAATCAGCCTGGGCGACCTGCTGGAACCCGCACGCAAGGCCACCGCACAAATGCTGCAGGAGCGCGAGCGCACCTTTTCCCTGCCGCAACCGTTCTACAGTGACGAGCGCCTGTTCGATATCGACATGCAGGAGATCTTCCAGAAAGAGTGGTTGATCGCCGGCATGACCTGCGAGATCCCGGCCAAGGGCAACTACCTGACCCTGCAGATCGGCAAGAACCCGATCATCGTCATTCGCGGTGCCGAAGGCGTGGTGCATGCGTTCCACAACGTCTGCCGCCACCGTGGCTCGCGCCTGTGCACCAGCGACAAGGGCAAGGTCGCCAAACTGGTCTGCCACTATCACCAGTGGACCTACGAACTGGACGGCCGCCTGCTGTTCGCCGGTACCGAGATGGGCGCCGATTTCGACATGAATCAGTACGGCCTCAAACCGGTGAACGTGAAGACCGCCGGCGGCTACATCTTCATCAGCCTGGCGGAAAACCCGCCGGCCATCGATGACTTCCTGTCGACCCTGAACCACTACATGGAACCCTACGACATGGAGAACACCAAGGTGGCGGTGCAAACCACCTTGATGGAAAAGGCCAACTGGAAACTGGTGCTGGAAAACAACCGCGAGTGCTACCACTGCAACGGTTCGCACCCGGAGTTGCTGAAAACCCTGCTGGAGTGGGACGACGTCACCGACCCGCGCGCCGACCAGGCGTTCAAGGATCACGTCGCCGCCTCTGCCGCTGCCTGGGAAGCCGAGAAGATCCCTTACGCTCACGCCAGTTTCGGCCTGCGCAACCGCATCGTGCGCATGCCGCTGCTCAAGGGCACCGTGTCGATGACCATGGACGGCAAACAGGGTTGCGCCAAGCTGATGGGCCGGATCAAGAACCCGGACCTGGGTTCGATGCGCATCCTGCACCTGCCGCACTCGTGGAACCACTGCATGGGTGACCACATCATCGTCTTCACCGTGTGGCCGATCAGCGCCCAGGAAACCATGGTCACCACCAAATGGCTGGTGCACAAGGATGCGGTCGAAGGCGTGGATTACGACGTCGAACGCATGCGCAAAGTGTGGGACGCGACCAACGATCAGGACCGTCGTCTGGCCGAAGAGAACCAGCGCGGGATCAACTCCACCGCGTACCAGCCGGGGCCGTACTCCAAGACTTATGAGTTCGGCGTGGTCAACTTCGTGGACTGGTACAGCGAGCGGATGCTGAGCAACCTCGGCGCCGAGCCTGCACCCTACCTCAAAGGCGTCCCGGTTCAGGGTTAAACCCGCGCCGTACAACAAAACCCGCAGACGTCGTCCGACGCTGCGGGTTTGTTTTTTCGTGCCTTACTTCGCCATGATTCTCATGCTCGAAACCTTGCCATCCAGCGTGTTGCTCGGACCGCCTCGAATGACGCGGTAGGCACCCGCGTCATAACTCCTCTCGAAGCTGCCAATGATCACCGGCGTAGTAATGTCGCTTATAAAATCCACCCGTGCGTAGCCCTGGTTTTCATTCACGTTCTTATTTCCATAGACCATGAAACTGGAGCCGCCCTTGGCTTTCACAACCTTCGCGGACCGCGCTTCATCGTTATCACAGTCACCGCTGAAGTTGAATGTCCGGGTGGTCGCGAGGTTCACCGTACAAACAACATTTTCAGTGGCGGAATTGCCCTCGTAGAACACCACACTTGCGTCACGAAAGTCGCCTGGCGCCGGTGATTTTCCTATCGAAATACGCGAGATCTTTCCATCCAGACCGTTATTACGAACATGGGTTACTTTGATATCGGCGCTTTCAAAGTTGGCCTCGAAACTGCCAAGTTTTACTGATTCATTGATCCCGATATCACGTTTAACATCAACAAAGGTGTAATCGTCACTGGTATTGCCACCGGACGAGTCATAAACACTCAGACGTGTACCTTTGGCGATACCACGCAACTCAAGCGAGCGCGCTTCATCATTCTCACAACCCCGTGCAGGCAAACTGAAATCGAGATCCTGCCCCGCCGGAACAACACAGACACTGTCACCGGTCTTGTCCACATTGTTTTTCGAGTAGAAGTAGAAACCACCCTGAGTCAATGCGGCTGCGTAGGGGAAGGCATCCCCCGTCTGATTGAAATCAATCGTCAGGAAGCTGGGGGCGGTGCGCTTGCCCAGTGCGCTTGCACAATGGTTATCAACACGGCGCTCAAGCCAGGTCAGGTTGTTATCGGTACTGCCCGCATGCAGTGATGTCGCGCCCCAGCCGTGGAACTGGTTCATCACGAACAGCCTTGGCCATTGAGTGAATCCAGTGACTGACACGGTCGGATGGTAATTCGTCCAGCGCGAAGGGCAACTCCATTCATGCTTGAGCGAAGTAATGCCCAGATCCCAGTAGTTCTGGCTTTCCCATTGACTGTCCTGCAGGACATTGATGGTCTTGCCATTGACGTTGTACTCCCCGGCATTTCGGTCGGTGAGAATAACCAGTCGCTTGCCGCTGCCGATCATCTGCTCAAGCGTCGGCCATGTACGGGTGTTCGGATAGGCCTTGGGATCGAATACCCAATCAGCCAGACCTGGCACCCGATTCATCGCATTGTTGAATTCGGCCCTTCCCACAAGGTTTTCCAGCAACAGCGTCACGACAGCGTTGGGATTACTGCGCAGATAAGGCAGAAATACATTGTTCAATGCATCGGCAAATTTCATGTCCGTACGTATGTCGCAAGTGCCTTTTTCTCCGGTGTGACACAGATAGGCATCGGCCCCACCCGTCAGGTTCCCGGGGTGCAAGTCCAGCATGAAACCACGAACGCCCCGGTTGAGCTGAGTGCGCATGTCATCCAGATAACCATTGTGAGCAGTGACCCACGAATATTCGTTGAACGGCTTCTTGAAGTCAGTGATACCCGGCGCTGTTTCAGCGGCGGACACTAACGACAAAGAACCAAGCTGGGCACACAAGAGCCCCAGCGAAAGTGCTGTTTTCTTGATAGTAAACATTGTTCAATCTTCCATGATAAAAGTCCCGACAATCGAATGACTGCCGGCAACTTATTTACCGAAAAATCAAACAAGTCGCATATCGAATATATAGTTCCGAATGTTTTTATAAGTTTGAAAAACAAAAATGCGCCCAACCGGGCGCACTTGAGTTAAATACACTAGATTGATCGCCAGCGAACTTCCCCATTCTCGGCGATAAATTCTTCAACGATATTTTCGCCATCCAGCCGAACTTTCGCATATCCGTTCAACACCCGCAGCGGGTAGTCCGGATCGTTCGCATCCTTCGTCTCCGAAAACAGCACCCGCGAATGTCCGTTCAGCTCGCTGGTGGTGCCGTAAGGAATCGCGCCGTGCCCGGCACAGCGCGCATGCAGCCCACCTTGTGGTGCGTAGACGATGCCGTTGTGCAGATGCCCCCAGTACCAGTAATCCGGCTCGCGCCCCAATGCATCGCACACCGGCTGATACAGCGCGGTCTTGTTGTGCCCGGTGATGTCAAAGCCCTGATGGTGGCTGAGCACCATGAGTTTCTTGCGTTTCGGCAGGCCCTTCATCCACTCGATCTGAGGCTTGTTCAGAGTGCCGTCCATGTACAGGTTCATGACGTCCGAGGCATACGCCGTGTCCAGACCGACAATCAGCCAGTCGTCGTTGATCAGGGCAAAGTAGCTGGTGCCCTGCTGCCCCGGAAAACGCGCGGCCAGTTCCTTGAAATAGCCGTGGGCGCCGCTGTACATCTCGTGGTTCGAATTAAGGGTGAACGAGCCGCGGGTGCCCATCGGCCAGCCCGCCATGTCGGTGTCTTCCTGAGAATGGGTGCCGGCGTAATAAACGTCCCCCAGGTGAATGGTGAAATCGGCATTGGCCAGTTGCATCTGGTTGGCCACCGACACCGCCGGCGCATGGCTGTTGAACGGACCAGTGCCCCAATCGCCGGCAATCGCCAGCGTTACCTGGCGATCCATTTTCACCAGTGCCGGATCGGTGCCGAAGGTCGCGTGATGGCGCAGGTTTTCAATCCACTTGAGCAGCGCCTCGCTCCACAGCAGATCCAGCAGTTCCCACTTGCGACAGCCCAGCAGCGTGCCGTCCTTGAGCACTTTGGTCTGCAGTTGATCGGGCGATTGCGGCAGCGGCGTCGCGTTGCCGATGCGCAGGATCGACAAGCCGTGGGACAGCTCCCATGGCACCGCCGGTTCGTCGTCCGGCAGCTCGCCGTGCTTGAGCACGTATTGCGCCTGATCGTGACCGCGCTGGAGCAATTTGATGATGGCTTGAAACTCCTGCGGCTCGAGTTCGCTGATGAGCTTCATCCAGGCCATTTCGATGCGCGTGAACAGGCCGTGCAGGCGCACCTTGACCTTGTCGTATTCGTGTTTCAGATGACCGACCGCTGACATGACGTAATCCTCTATCCGTAAGGGTTCACAGGGTTTTCATGAATTCGATCAGCGCACGCTTGTCGTCGTCCGACAGCGTCGTGCCGTACAGGTGACCGCTGTTGTGGTTGCCCTCCAGGCGCGTGTCGTAGGTGAAGTCCGCCGAGGCCTTGGCCTGGGCGCCGCTGGTCACGAAACCGACGTTGACCGGGTCGTAGACATCGGAGCCGGTGATGAACACCTGCGGACGTTTTTCCGGCGGTTGCAGCAAGTCCCACAGGGTCGGCACCGAACCGTTGTGCAGGTACGGCGCGCGCAGCCAGATGCCGTCGGTGGGCGTGTTGCTGTAGCTCTGGGTCTTGCGGTAGGCGCCGAAATCGAACGGCGGTTTCTTGAAGGTATGGAACGCCGCCACCAGCCCGGTAGTGAACGAGTTCAGCCGGTGCGGATCGGTGCCGAGCTGGTCGATGTTGGTGGTGACCTGCCCGGTGTCGACGCGACCGAAATCGTGACAACCCGCGCAGTTGGCCTCCCACACCGGTTTGCCCTGAGCGACCCTGGCCTGATCCAGTGCCCACGGCCACGCCGGCGCCTTGTGTCCGAGCAGCCAGTTGGTCACCCGGTTGAAACTCGGCGGCAGCACCGATTCCGGCGTCGCGCCCACGGCCATCGCGGCGGCGTAGTTGCGCTCGTGGATCTTGTTGTTATTGCCGTCCCAGTGCAGGTACATCGATTCCCGGGGTTTCTGGTTCCACACTTGCGGCAGGTCGACGGTGCCGATGGTCGAGTCATCCGGGAAGCCGAACACCACCATTTTCGTCGGGTTGAAGGTGTCGGTGCGTCCCGGCCCCTGTTGCGGGCGCAGCTTCTGCCAGGCGTAGGCCTGCTTCTGTTTGAGCAGCGCGGTCTTGGCCATCGGGATGATCAGGTAACGGTTGTAGAGCTTCTCGAAAAAGCCCAGCTGGAACTTGCTGTTGATCGCCGCCATCACCGCGTCGGTGGTGAATTTCGGATCGCTGGCGCAATCGTAGGCGAACCACTGGAAGGCTTGCAGTTGCAGGGTATTGGCCGGCGCGCTCGGCACATTGACCGCGACGTCGCTGGCATTCGCCCGGTAGGAGCCGGTGTGGCACAACGCGCAGTTCGGCTCGACGGTCGGGTAGCCGATCTGCCGCTTGGCCATCCCGATCGGCAGGTCCTTGCCGTTCTCGAACAGGAAACCGAAGACTTCCCAGCCGCCGGGTTTCGGCAGTTTTTCCGGGCACATCTGCGGCAATACCGAGAACAGGTAATAGGGAATACGCGCTTCGATGCCCAAACCAATCGCGGCGTATTTGTAGTGATCTTCGTCGGAGGCGTACTCCTGCTCCGGCACCACGCGCAGCATCTGATACCAGGTCTGGTAACCGATGAACGCCAGCAGCGCGACCACTACCAGCGTACCGACCTTGAACGCGTGGTTCTGCCAATGCCGCGCCCACGCCGCGCGCCATTCGCGCCAGCCGTCACAGAGCAGCGCCAGTGGCCGGTTTTCAGGCGTGGTGCCGAGGTACAGCAGAATGCCGAGGATCAGGAAAAAGCTCAGGTCGCCCATCAGCATCGGCACGAACACCGAACCCTGACTGCTGGTGTTGATCAGGTAGATCCAGAACGCCACGGCGATCAGCCGCGTCAGCACGCACAGCCAGGAATGCACCACGTAGCGCGGCGCGTTGAAGCCCGAGGGCATGTAGAACACGCTGATACCCACCAGCAGCATCCCGGCGTTTTCCAGCCACGGGTCGGAGAGTTGCGGCGGCAGGCCGACCACCGATGTCAGCAACCCCGGCGCAAACAGCGCCGGGATCGCGAACACCATGTTCATCGCAATGCCTAGCCAGATGAAGCGTTGAAACCAGCGGATGTAGCTGTCCATATCAGTTCCCCAGATCCTACCCACGTCGACGCGTCGAACCGTCCGCGTGGGAATGCATCTCGTGACGCTGCGCGTCACAAAAGCGGACGCAGAGCGTCCATGGCGGCTTTCCCACGCAGAGCGTGGGAACGATCGACGGCTATCCGAGGGCGGTTTTCTCCAGGTGTTCAAGGATGATCGGATACACATCGACCACCGCGTTCTTGCCGAACATGCAATCGATGTGGCCGTAACCCGGCACCACATGCCGGCTGTAGCGCTCCGGCCCGTGCTTATCGCAAACCCGCTGATAGGTCTTGAGCGTACTTTCCGGCAGATAACACTGATTGTCGGCGCCGCTGATGAAGCAGATCGGCATGGTCAGCCGATCGAAGTGCGGCATGTACACATCGTGCCCTTTGAAATCCACCAGATGCCCTTTGCGCACGATCAGCGCCAGGTGTTCGAAGGTCTCGATGTTGGACTCGCCGAACAGCTCGTGCAGGTTGTCATGCAGTGTCTCGTTGAGGGTGTCGTGGCGATACAGCGAGGCGTACATGAAGGTGATGCGGTGGCACACCGGGTTGGTGCAATAGCCCTGGGCTTCGATCCGCGCGTAGCCGTTGAGCGCCTTGTCGTAGAGCCGGTTGAACCAGTTCTCCTTGCTGTCGGCGTAGGCGGTCATCGATTTGATACCGATCGCGTCGAGCATCCCCGGCAAGTGCAGACCGGCCTTGAGCCCCGTCGCCGTCGCGACCACCGTGTCGGCGGCGATCTGCGAGCAGACCACCGAACGCACGCCTTGCAGCCCGGCGAGCAGCGACATGAAGAACGTGGTCGCGCCGTAGCAATGCACCACGCATTGCACGTCCTTCGCGCCGGTCTTCTGCTGGATCTGCGCAATGGCGGCCTTGAAGTCGTACTGGGCGATCTGGTCACCGTTCCATTCCTTCTTGCTCGCCGGCAGCAGGATGCTCACCCGGAAATCCAGCAGCCACACGTCGTAGTCGTGCTTGCAGAGAAACTCCAGCAGGTTGGTCTGGATGGTATCGGTGGAAAAGATATTCGAGCCCACGCCCAGACCATGCACCAGCATCACCGGGCCTTTGCTGCCAGCCTGATAGCGGGTCAGACGCAACTGCACGGCATCTTCGGTGGAGAAGAAATGCACGGCCGGCGTCGGCGCATCCAGCGGCCGTTTCAACCGTGGCGGCGCGTCGGGGTTGAAGTATTTGTCACCGGCGAACACCCCGCCGTAACTCTCCCAGAGGATCCCGGCGAAGAACTTGCCGAACCGCGCCAGCCCTTCGATGCGCTCGCGCTCGTTGCGCGCATTGAGGACCTTCATGGTGGTCATCTGTTTGGCGAAGTCGGTCGGCTTGATGTGCATCACGCCAGAGCCGATCACCTCGCCGGTCTTGTCCGGCCCGCGATACAGCGTGACGTAGAGGGTGCTGGTGTCGTGCCAGATATTCAGCACGCCGTTGTCTTCCGGCACGGTCTTGAAGGCGCTGAAGAAGTAGTCGTTGCCGTCCTCGGCCGTCAGTTTCATGTCGTACTTCATGTGGCGCGTGTCGACCTGCTGCTCGAACTGCTCGAACAGGTTGAACACGCCGTTGCTGGCGGTCAGCGGCTGCGGCGACAGCGCCGGGGCGATCACCGTGCCGACGATGGTCGCGGCATGCTCCGGCTCCTTAATCATCCGGTTGAGGTCGTTGGCGGTGATGGTCAGGGTGAAGTCGATCGGCGAGTTGTCCGCCTCGCCGCGCTTGGCTGCCGCCTCATAAACCTTCAGGTCGGTGCTTTGTGCGGCGGTGAATGCGCGGGAGAAGTAGCCCTTCATGGTCTCGGTGAATTGCACGCCAAGGGTCGGTGGCACCGGTTGTTTGCGCGGTGCCGAGGGCAATGTGTAATCGATCCTCCAGCCCCGGTCGGCGGCCAGCAGGCCCATGTTGCGCTCGCTCACGGCGGAGATGGTCAGCAGTGGGTTGACCGCCAGTGACGTCGGGATCACCGCGCCGTCGGTCACGTACAGATTGGCGTAGACGTCGGTGCCGGTCGCACCACTGAACACCTGGCCCTTGTGGTTGACCACGCCTTGCGCGGCGTCATCGCCCATCACGCAACCGCCCAGCGGATGCACCGAGACGATGCTGTGCTTGAGCAGCTTGGTCCAGATCGGGTTCTCGACCCAGATCCCGCCCAGGGCCTTGGTGCTCTGGTACAGGCGTTCGTTGCCGATCTTGAAGTTTTCCTGCTCGCCGACGCCCGGCCAGTCGATGCGCAGTTGATCCTTGCTGTCGAGGACCATGCGTCCCTGACCGCTGTCGTGGCTCATGATCAGGTAGGTCTGCATGTTGTGCAGCGCGCCGTGATACGGGCCGCGCAGAAAGCTTTCCGCTTCGCGCTCCTTGTACTTCACTTTGCCGCTGAAGCTGTCGTCGGTGGGCTTGCCGATCATCTCGGCGAACCCGGCCATCGCCGGCACCATCGGCCGGCCGAGCGCTCCGGGGATCGAACCTTCCTCGATGACCATGCGACTGCTGCGGTCACCCTCGGTGCGCATGTCGATGATCGAGGTGATGCACGGGCCGACCGGTTGCAGTTCCTTGGCCGAATGCGCGCCGAAACCGATGCCGTTGATGGTCTGCTCGCAGTTGTGGCCGAAGCCGAGGATGTCGCCGTTGCCGCTCATGTTCTCGCCGAGCTGGCCGGACATCACCAGGCCCTTGTCCCGCGAGCGCAGCAGAATTTCGGTGGAGCCGAGGGTGCCGGCGGACACCACCACGATGTCGGCTTTCACGAACAGCGTCGGCGCGTCGAACTTCTCGCGGCCGCTGTCGAGGTATTGGAAGTGCACAATCCAGCCGTTGCCGTCGCGCTCCAGATGCCGCACCTGGGCCTGGCAGAAAATCTCCGCGCCGTGATTGGTGGCGTCCGGCAGGTAGTTCATCAGCGTGGTGTTCTTGGCCTTGTTATTACAGCCCGAAACGCAGTCGCCGCAGTGGTTGCACGGCAGTTGCTCGACGCCGACGTGGTTGAGGTTGTTGGGCAGTTTGTCGAAGGTCACGTTGATTGGCGGCTTGTAGAAGTGCGCGCCTTGCTTGAGGAAGTCTGCGGATTTTTTGTTGGCGTCGAGTTTCGGCAGGTTTGGCGCGGTGCTCGGGTAGGGGTTGGGTTTGAGCATCTCCCGGGCCCTTTCGTAACCCGCCTTGAGCAGGCCGTCGTGGTCCTCGCGCACCGCCAACGGCCAGCGTGGATCCTTGAACACATCGGCTGTCGGTTCCAGCGAGACGTTGGCATTGATCAGCGACGTACCGCCGAGGCCGCAACCGACCACCACGTTCTGCTGCGCGTTGACGTGCAGATCGAACAACCCGGTGCGCGAGCCGATATGGCCGTCCGGGTCGTGCACCTGCAACTCCTCGGTCGCGGCGATCATGGTATTGGGATATTCGCCGGGCTGAATCTCCCGACCGCGTTCCAGCAGACAGACCCGTTTACCGGCCCGGGACAGGCGCGACGCGGCAATGCCGCCGCCATACCCGGAGCCGATGACGATCACGTCGTAATGTTCCTTGATTTCGCTGATGGGCGTTGCGATCCGTGTCATGAGGGGGTTCCTCTCTCAGGCAGATGGGGCAACTCTGCGGTTGCCTGCAATCAATGGGCGAACGGGCACCTGGCCTCCGGGAAATCCCGACGGCATTACAGCGGTTTGGGCAGGAATCAGGCGCTACAGACGGGCGTGCTGATTGGCGGCACGACGCAACGTGCGCTTGCGCGGCGAAGGTGCCGGCAGCGCGCGGAGCGTGCAGGGACTGAGGGGTAAGCGGTGGGGCCGGGTATCCATCACGCGTTCTCCCTGAACCAGATGTGGATAAGTGACAGCTGTCCTTGTGCCATTGCAGTGAAGACAGGCACCGGATCGAAGTCAAGGCAGGCTCTTAGAACTGTATGAAATGTGATCAATTGCCGTTTGGACTAAGCGCGCCGGGGGCTGCAGAGTTCAGCGAACAAGTTATCCACATAGCCACCCACAGCTAATGGGGACAACTGTGGATGAGATGGAAAAATAATCGGTTTTTTGTGAAGAAATACCGTGACTTATTCAGAAACAGGGTTTCCATTTGTGATTGATTGTTTTTTGATCAAATCTCTGCACATCCCGGATTACTTGGCTTTCAAGGGATGGCAAACACCTTATCCACAGAAGCGCCAACAGAGTTCGGGGGTAACTTGGCGTGCGCTGTGGAAAAACGCTGGAGGCGTTGATAAATCGGGGTTTGCGAGGGAATTGACGGGTTGAAAGGCTGAATTGAACGTTTTTTGATCAAGCCTCTGCAAGCCACGTTTTATATGGCCCCTGGCGGATAGCGAACATCTTATCCACAGAAGCGCCAACAGAGATTGGGGGCAAGTCTGTAAGTTGCCCAGGGGAAAAAGCTCGTAAAAACCGCGAGTCAGGCTGGTTGTTTATTGATCTGATGGCTGGAGCGCTTGATTGGCGTGGGGTGCAGGGAGGGGCGAACACGTTATCCACAGATCCGCCAACAGGGATTGTGGTTAAACCGCCCTCTCCCGCGGGAGAGGGTCAGCAACGTTTGTTTAGCGGACCACACCTTCTTCGATCAGCAGCTTCAGAATGGCTTGCGCACCGGCCTGCGCGGTAACGCCTTTGAGCACCTGCCCACCGCCACCGCTGGCCTTGGCCGTCGCTGCCTTCATCCGGTCCGCCCCGCTCTTGGCCTTGATCACCTTCAACCGTTTCGGCCGGGGCTTGGCCGGTTGCAGGGTCGCCACCGCAAGCAATTCGTCCTCCACCACTTCCACGTCTTGAGCCTGGAGAACACCGCGCCGCGCCGGGCCGTAAGCACTCTGCCGAGGTTTGGGTGCGGCGTTATCCACAGTCGCCAGAAACGGTAGGCGCACCTTCAACCGGCGCCGCTGCCCACGGGGCAACGCTTGCAGCACCAGTGCCGAACCGTCGTTGATCGACTCGACCTGCGCCAACCCAACCACCAGCGGCCAGCCCAGTCCTTCGGCCAGCAGAAACGGCAGCATCCCCGAGCCTTCGCCGGTTTCCGCCTGGCTGCCAGTCAGTACAACCTGTGCACCGGCATCACGCAGATACTCGGTCAACGCCGGCAGCGCATCGGCGCCAGCCGGTTGTTCCAGCACGTGCAACTGTTCCAGTCCCATGCCCAGGTAGGCGCGCAGCGCCGGTTCCGCGATGTCGCCGGCGTGCAGCACTTGCAGATTGTCGCCCGCCAGTTGCAGGCCGAGCTCCACCGCGCGGGCATCCTGATCGGCGCGGCGCGGGCGGCCGGAGGTCGGGTGGGCACCGATTGAAACCAGACTGATGATCTTTGTGCTCATAACCGTTCCTTAAGCCGCATCGCGCTTGGCTTCGTTGCGGTAAGCCTCTACCGCCGCGATCAAGGCCTGAAGAATTTCCGCGCTTTCGCCGATCACCGACAGGTCGGCACGCTTGATCATGTCGCAACCCGGATCGAGGTTGATCGCCACCACCTTGTCGCAGGCACCGATGCCTTGCAGGTGCTGGATCGCCCCGGAAATCCCCACGGCCACGTAAACCCGCGCGGTGACCCAGGTGCCGGACGCGCCGACCTGACGGTCGCGGGCCATGAAGCCATCGTCCACCGCCACCCGCGAAGCGCCTTCGGTGGCACCGAGGGCGGCAGCGGTCTTGTGGAAAAGCTCCCAGTCCTTGACCCCGTTGCCGCCGGAGAAGATGAACTCGGCTTCGGCCATTGGAATCGCTGCCGGGTCCACCGCCACCGCGCCCAGATCCTCGATCCGTGACAGGCTGCGCGCCACGGGTGTGGATAACTCCACCGGCAGCGCTTCGTGACGGGTTTCGCTGACCGGTTCGGCGCACTCGGCGGACGCCAGAATCAGCCGCGCGACCGGGCGGGCCAGATCCTGCAACCCGGCACCGGCGCGACCCATACACTCCTGATCCTTGACCTGCCACACCCGCGTGGCCGGGCGCTCGCCCAGCGCCGCCGCGAAACGCCGACCCAATTCGCCACCACCGCTGCGGCTGTCCGGCAGCAACCAGTGACGCGGGTTGAACTGGTTATCCACAGCCCGCAGACCCTGGATCCGTTGTTCCGGTGCATAACCGCTGAATTCTTCACCTTCCAGCACCAGCAAGCGGTCAACGCCTGCGGTGGCGAAAGCGTTTTCCTTGTGCTCGCCGAACACCACGGCCAGCACCGCACCATCGCTGCCGGCCAGTTGACGGGCCAGGCCGAGCAGATCGCGGTCGTGGCTGCTCAAACGGCCACCGACCATGTCCGGCACCACGCTGATATAGAACGCCGGAGCCGGCACCTGATGCAGCGGCAATTGCACTTCGACCGCTGCCGAGCGTTTGACCGCCCCGCCCTGCTGGGCGCCGCTGCGGTCGATGCGCTTGATGCCGTTCGGCCCGATGAAGCCGATGCCGTGCAGGTTCTTGCGGATGATCCCGTTCGGGCCCATCCAGCTGTGTTGCGCCGGTTGCATGGCCGCGTGCAGCGGGTGCAGGCGGTTGCGTGCGATCCACTCGGCGCGGGGGTCGCGGCGGATAATGTCGCTCATCAGTGGGCCTCCGCAGGTTCACGTTTGGCCGGGGTGGCAGGCTTGTTCGGCGCGGCGTCTTCGAGCAGCGCGTCGGCCACCAGTTCGGCGATGTCCTTGATCAGCGGACGCGGTTCGACCACGCCTTCGAGCATCGCCGTGCACTGTGGACAACCCACGGCCACCAGCTCGGCGCCGGTCTCGCGGATGTCTTCCATGCGCATGTCGGGGATCCGCTGCTTGCCCGGAATGTCGGTGATCGGCGCCCCGCCACCGCCGCCGCAGCAGCGCGAACGGAAGCCGGAACGTTGCATTTCCTTGATCTCGATGCCGAGGGCGCGCAGCACTTCGCGCGGCGCCTCGTACTCGCCGTTGTAACGGCCGAGGTAGCACGGGTCGTGATAGGTCACGCTGTTGCCTTTGTGCTGACCAAGGTTCAGCGCGCCGGCCTGGATGATTTCCGCCAGATAAGTGCTGTGATGCTGCACGAGATAATTGCCGTCGAACGCGCCGTACTCGTTTTTCAGCACATGGAAGCTGTGCGGATCGCAGGTGACGATGCGGTTGAAGCTGTATTTGGCCAGGGTCTGGATATTGCGTTTGGCGAGCAGCTGGAAGGTCGCTTCATCGCCAAGACGCCGGGCCACATCGCCGCTGTCGCGCTCTTCGAGCCCCAGCACCGCGAAGTCGACCTTGGCCGCTTTCAGCACTTTGACGAAGGCGCGCAGGGTGCGCTGGTTGCGCATGTCGAAGGCACCGTCGCCCACCCAGAACAGCACGTCGGTGGACTTCTTCTCGCTGAGCAGGTTGAGGTTCAGGTCCGCCGCCCAGTTCATCCGCCCGCCCGGGGCGAAACCGCCAGGGTTGTCGGTGGCAATCAGGTTTTCCAGAACCTCGGCACCCTTGTTCGGGGTCGCGCCTTTTTCCAGGGTCAGGTGACGGCGCATGTCGACGATGGCATCGACGTGCTCGATCATCATCGGGCATTCCTCGACGCAGGCGCGGCAGGTAGTGCACGACCACAGGGTTTCGGCATCGACCAGACCGTTGACGATCGGTTGATGCGGATTGCCGCTGTGTTCGCCCACCGGTTTGCCCGGATACGGGCTGCCGGCGAACTGGGCATCGGTGCCGCCGGCGAGGCCGACGACCATGTCCTGAATCAGTTTTTTCGGGTTCAGCGGCTGGCCGGCGGCGAATGCCGGGCACGCGGCTTCGCACTTGCCGCACTGCACGCAGGCGTCGAAACCGAGCAGTTGGTTCCAGGTGAAATCCTTGGGCTTTTCCACACCCAGCGGCGCGGTCGGATCATTCAGATCCAGCGGTTTCAAACCGGTGGAACGGCCGCCGCCGAAGCGTTCGGCGCGGCGGTGCCAGGCCAGGTGCAAGGCACCGGCGAAGGCGTGTTTCATCGGGCCGCCCCAGGTCATGCCGAAGAACAGTTCCGACACGCCCCATAGCACACCGACCCCGAGAATCGCCGCCAGCACCCAGCCACCGAAGTTCTCCGGCAGGATCCCGGCCACCGGCAAGGTCACCAGGAAGAACGAGGCCGAGAACGCCAGCAGGCTTTTCGGCAGGCGCATCCACGGGCCTTTCGACAGCCGCGACGGCGGGTTGAGCCGACGCCGATAGACGAAGATCGCGCCGACGAACATCACCGCCGTCATCAGCAGCAACGCGTAGCCAAGAATGCGGTTATGCAGGCCGAAACCGTGCACCAGAATCGCCAGCACGATCGACGCCACCGCACCGCCCGCCGTGGCGACGTGGGTGTTGGCGATGTACTTGTCCCGCGCCACCACGTGGTGCAGGTCGACCATGTAACGCTTGGGCATGGCGAACAGGCCGCCGATCAGATCGACCTTCGAGGCCCGGCCCCGGCGCCACATGGCCACCCGCCGCAACGCACCCAGCACCGCAAGGGCCAGGGCTGCGAACAACAGGATTGGAAGAAGGGTGTTCAACATGGTGAAGCTCCCACCAGTACAGCCTGGAGAAACACGTTCGGCGTGTTCCTGTGGGAGCGAGCTTGCTCGCGAAAGCGCCGGGTCAGTCGATGCAGCGGTGACTGACAGAATGCATTCGCGGGCAAGCCCGCTCCCACAGGGTCATGTGCAAGCTTTTAGAAATCCTTGCAGAGGCGCAGGGCGTCATAGATCGCAGCGTGGGTATTACGCTGCGCCACGCAGTCACCGATGCGGAACAGCAGGTAACCGTCGCCATTGCTGCTCAACGAAGGTTGCGGCTGGATCGCGAACAGCGCCTCGACATCGATCTGGCCCTTGTTGCGCGAGCCGTCCTTCAGCGCGTAGTAGATTTCTTCGTCCGGACGCACGCCGTTCTCGACGACCACCTGATCCACCACCCGCTCCTCTTTGGCGCCGGTGTATTCGTTCTCCAGCACCGCGACGAGTTTGTCGCCTTCGCGGTAGACCTTCTCCAGCATCATGTCGCCGGTCATGATCACTTCTTTCGGGTACATGCTGCGGTAGTAGGTCGGGAACGACGTACCGCCGATGGCCACGCCCGGCTTGATGTCGTCGGTGACAATCTCGACCTGGCTGCCCTTGTCGGCGAGGAAGTCGGCCACCGACATCCCGGTGAACTCGCAGATGGTGTCGTAGACCAGCACGTTCTTGCCCGGCGCAACCTTGCCGTCGAGCACGTCCCAGCTGCTGACCACCAGCCCTTCGGCAGCGCCCCAGTGTTCGTTCTGCTCCAGGTAAGGGTGACCGCCAACAGCCAGCACGACGATGTCCGGACGCAGGTCCATGATGGTGTCGGCATCGGCGGCAGTGCCCAGACGCAGGTCGACTTTCAGCCGCGCCAGCTCCAGCTGGAACCAGCGGGTGATGCCGGCGATCTGGTCACGCTGCGGCGCTTTCGAAGCCGTGGTGATCTGCCCGCCGATGAATTCCTTCTTCTCGAACAGGGTCACGTCGTGGCCACGTTCGGCCGCCACGCGGGCAGCTTCCATCCCCGCCGGGCCGGCACCGACGATCACCACCTTGCGTTTCGGCCCGGTGGATTTCTCGATGATGTGCGGCACGCCCATGTATTCACGGGAGGTCGCGGCGTTCTGGATGCACAGCACGTCCAGACCCTGGTACTGGCGGTCGATGCAGTAGTTGGCGCCGACGCACTGTTTGATCTGGTCGACCTGGCCCATCTTGATCTTGGCGATCAGGTGCGGGTCGGCGATGTGGGCGCGGGTCATGCCGACCATGTCGACGTAACCACCCTCCAGAATCCGCGTGGCCTGGTTCGGGTCCTTGATGTTCTGCGCGTGCAGCACCGGAACCTTGACCACTTCCTTGATCCCGGCCGCCAGGTGCAGGAACGGCTCCGGCGGATAACTCATGTTCGGGATCACGTTGGCCAGGGTGTTGTGGGTGTCGCAACCCGAGCCGACGACGCCGATGAAATCGAGCATGCCCGTATCGTCGTAATACTTGGCGATCTGCTTCATGTCTTCGTGGGACAGACCGTCCGGGTGGAACTCGTCGCCGCAGATGCGCATGCCGACGCAGAAATCGTCACCCACTTCGGCACGCACGGCCTTCAGGACTTCCAGACCGAACTTCATCCGGCCTTCAAAAGTGCCGCCCCATTCATCGGTCCGCTTGTTGACGCGCGGGCTCCAGAACTGGTCGATCATGTGCTGGTGCACGGCCGACAGTTCGACGCCGTCCAGGCCGCCGGCCTTGGCGCGACGCGCGGCTTGCGCGTAGTTGCCGATCACCCGCCAGATTTCTTCCGGCTCGATGGTCTTGCAGGTGGCGCGGTGCACCGGTTCGCGGATGCCCGACGGCGACATCAGGGTCGGCCAGTGAAAACCGTCCCAACGCGAGCGACGGCCCATGTGGGTAATCTGGATCATGATCTTGGCGCCATGCTTGTGCATGGCGTCGGCGAGATTCTGGAAGTGCGGGATGATCCGGTCGGTGGACAGGTTCACCGAACTCCACCATTGCTGCGGGCTGTCGATCGCCACCACGGACGAACCGCCACAGATCGCCAGGCCGATGCCGCCCTTGGCTTTCTCTTCGTAATACTTGACGTACCGTTCGGTGGTCATGCCGCCGTCGGTCGCGTAGACCTCGGCGTGCGCGGTGCTGAGCACGCGGTTGCGGATGGTCAGTTTGCCAATTTGAATTGGCTGAAACATTGCTTCGAAAGCCATGGCGGGTTCCTCGACTTACAACGGCTTGACGGTGAACAGGCCGTCGTCGTGGCCTTCTTCGGAGCCACCGTAGACCTGCTCGGCCACGGTGCGGATCTTGCTGCCGCGAGCGGCGAGGATCTGATCCATCGCTCCGGCAAACCAGCCGGTGAACATGTAGTCGACCTTGCGCCCGACCTTGCCGTAGACGTAGACGAACGCCGAGTGTTCGAGCTTGACGCTGGCGGTGCCTTTGTCGAGGTCGATGTCCTGGATCTTGAACAGGCCCCAGCCGCGCTGCGACAGGCGCTTCATGTAGTGCTCGAACACCGCGACGCCTTCCAGACCGTGGCACTCGGCTTCTTTTTCACACCAGTGCCAGGCGGATTTGTAGCCGGCCTTGTAGAGGATTTCGGCATAGGCCTCGGCGCCCAGCACTTCCTCGATGCCCATGTGGTTGTTGACGAAGAAATGCCGTGGCACGTACAGCATCGGCAGGGCGTCGGAGGTCCAGACACCGGTCTCGCTGTCGACTTCGATTGGCAATTGCGGGGCGATCTTGGCCATGGAAACTTAACTCCAGAAAAATTTTGGTGTTGCCCCCGGCGCGGACGGCCGGGGGAAAGTATTCGGGAAGCGGCGGCTTATTCGCCCCAGACGTCTTTCAGGACGTTCACCCAGTTTTCACCCATGATCTTGCGTACCACGCGCTCGGAGTGGCCGCGCTTGAGCAGGGTTTCGGTCAGGTTCGGGAACTCGCCGACGGTGCGGATGCCCAGCGGGTTGATGATCTTGCCGAAGTTGGTCAGACGGCGGGCGTAGCCCTTGTCGTGGGTCAGGTATTCGAAGAAGTCCTGACCGTGACCCTGGGTAAAGTCGGTGCCGATGCCGATGGCGTCTTCGCCGACCAGGTTCATGGTGTATTCGATGGCTTCGGCGTAGTCGTCGATGGTCGAATCGATGCCTTTGGCCAGGAACGGCGCGAACATGGTCACGCCGACGAAACCGCCGTGGTCAGCAATAAACTTAAGCTCTTCATCGGACTTGTTGCGCGGGTGCTCTTTCAGCCCCGACGGCAGGCAGTGGGAATAGCAAACCGGTTTTTTCGATTCGAGGATGACTTCCTCGGAGGTCTTGGAGCCGACGTGGGACAGGTCGCACATGACGCCGACACGGTTCATTTCGGCGACGATTTCGCGACCGAAGCCCGACAGGCCGCCGTCACGTTCGTAGCAACCGGTACCCACCAGGTTCTGGGTGTTGTAACACATCTGCACGATGCCGACGCCGAGCTGCTTGAACACCTCGACATAGCCAATCTGGTCTTCGAACGCGTGGGCGTTCTGGAAGCCGAACAGGATGCCGGTCTTGCCCTGCTCCTTGGCCTTGCGGATATCGGCGGTGGTGCGGACGGGGATCACCAGGTCGCTGTTTTCACGAATCAGTTTCTGGCTGGCGGCGATGTTGTTGACCGTGGCCTGAAAACCCTCCCACACCGACACGGTGCAGTTGGCCGCCGTCAGACCGCCCTTGCGCATGTCTTCGAACAGCTCGCGGTTCCATTTGGCAATGATCAGACCGTCGATAACGATGCTGTCGGCGTGTAATTCGGCTGGGCTCATCAGGCGTCCCCTTATTGGCGATTCATGCGCCGAATCGTCTGCCGGCGCTTTGGGGCCAGCATATGCCTCGGTGCGCGACCAGCCGGGTGCAAAAACGACAGGGGAATTGCCGAAAGCGTCAATCCGCGACAAAGGGTCGCCAACCGGTCCGACCGGCCACCTGTTCAAGCCCGCGAGCTTGAGCCAGAATCTGCCGCATCCCGGAAACACCACTGGATTAGAGCGGCGACATCAATGAAATCGATCTTCCTGGCCCTGGCCCTGATTGCGACCGGCGTACACGCCGCCGAAGAGTCCGACAACAACCCGTGCGATGCGGTGGAAAACGACGTTCAGACCCTGGAATGCTCGACCTACAGCCGCACCACCGCCGAAGACCTGCTCAAGGACAACTACGCCAGCCTGAACGAGCGTATGCAGGCCACCTACGGCAAGAACCCGGCGCAACTGGCCGACATCACCGCCAAACTCAAGGCCGCCCAGCAACAATGGCTGAAAACCCGCGACGCCGACTGCGCCGTCGAAGCCTTCCCGGCGACGGACGGCAGCAAGGCGTTCAAGATTGCGCAGAATGACTGCGTGGCGCGGATGAGTGACGAGCGGTCGGAGTTTTTGGAGTCGATTGGGCAGGAGTAATCGCTTATTCACCGGAGAAAGCTGGAAGTATTTTCAGCTTTCTGATGCAAAAGAATCTTTTCCCACAAAGCGTTCAGATCTGCCCCACAGATTCTGTCTGAAGCCTCTGTTCTCTGGGCTTTCCATGAAACATAGCGTCAAGTTTTGTTTATTGGCCACCTGAAAAATATAAGCAAAGATTCGCAAATCTTATAAAAGACTTATATTCTGCCATGAACAGCATCCACTGGAACCGAAAGGCCGTTAAGCAACTCCTGAAATTGCACTCCGCTCATCAGTGTCAGGTCAGAGATGCCATCACGGTGCTTGCTGACATGCCTGATGTGGGTAATGTGAAAGCACTGGTTGGTCATGACTACGCCTATCGGCTGCGCGTCGGTAATTACCGAGTCATGTTCGACTGGGATGGCGCGATCAAAGTGGTCAGTATTCAAGAGGTAAAAAAACGCGATGAACGCACTTACTGACATCCAAATCATCAATGATTCCGAGGGCAAACCCGCTTTCGTAGTCATTCCTTACGCGCAATATGTGGCGCAGAAAATGGAGCCTGACCTGATTCCCCATGAGGTGGTCAGTCGTATTGTCGACGGGGCAACTCCGATCAGGGCCTGGCGCGAACATCTCAACCTGACCCAGGAAGAAGTAGCTCGGCGCATGGGCATTTCACAGCCTGCCTTTGCCCAGCAGGAAACCGTTGCAAAGCCGCGCAAGGTCACTCGCGAAAAGATTGCAGCGGCGTTTGGTATCACCGCCAACCAGCTTGAGCTGTAAGCTGCACCTCTTCCGCCAATCAAGGGATTCACATGAACATCTGCGGTATCGAAATCAAAGGCAGTGAAGCGATCATCGCCGTGGCGTCCCTCGACGGTTCGGTGTTGAGCCATGTCGCTTTGAACACCAAGAAAATCGCGCTGGACGATGACGACGAGGCGGCCAACGTCAAACTGTTCGCAGCGCAGGTCGCATCGTTTGTGCGCGAGAACTCCATCGATCGCATCGCGATCAAGAAGCGCAGCAAAAAAGGCGAGTTTGCCGGTGGTCCGACCACGTTCAAGATCGAGGGTGTGTTTCAGTTGCTGGACGGTTGCGAAGTGATGTTGCTGTCGCCGCAGACGATCAATGCCCAGGCCAAGAAGCACCATTTCGAACTGCCGGGGACGCTGAACAAGTATCAGCATGAGGCTTACAAAACCGCCTGCGCGGCGCTATTGAAGAAGTAGGAATTTATCCAGCCAACACAAACCACTGTGGGAGCGAGCTTGCTCGCGAAGAGGGAGTATCAGTCGACATATTTGTTGTATGACCCGCCGCATTCGCGAGCAAGCTCGCTCCCACAGGTTCTTTTTCTGGCCTCAAAATCAAGCCTGAGCGGTACGCCGATCCTCTCTCGGACACCGGGCAAACTTCGCCCGGTAGCTGCGGGTGAAGTACGACGGGGATTCGAACCCGCAGGCGATGCTGACTTCCAGCACGCTCATGTCGGTCTGGCGCAACAGCTGCCGGGCCTTTTCCAGCCGCAAGCGCAGATAGAAATTGCTCGGTGTGTCGTTCAGGTGCAGGCGGAACAACCGCTCCAGTTGCCGCCGCGTCACCTTGATCGATTCCGCCAGTTCGAGGGTGGTCAGCGGCGGTTCGCTGTGCTGCTCCATCTCGCCGATCACATGCACCAGCTTCTTGTTGCTGATGCCATAGCGCGTGGCGACTTCCATGCGCTGGTGGTCCTTGCGCGGACGAATCCTTCCCAATACAAACTGCTCGCTGACCTGGATCGCCAGTTGAGGGCCGTGGGCCTGGGCGATCAGGTCGAGCATCAGGTCGATGGACGCGGTGCCGCCGGCAGACGTGATGCGCCGACGGTCGATCTCGAACAGCTCCTGGGTGACGCTGAGCTGTGGATAAGATTCCTTGAAGGCGTCGATGGCTTCCCAGTGCAGGGTCAGGCGATGGCCATCGAGCAGGCCGGCTTCGGCGAGGACGAAGCTGCCGGTGTCGATCGCGCCGAGGGTTACGCCTTCGTTGTCCAGCCGTCGCAGCCAGTGTTCCAGCGCCGGAGTGGCAAATTTCAACGGCTCGAACCCGGCGACCACCAGCAGCGTCGCCCCTTTCTTCAGGGGCTCCAGCGCCGCATCGGCGTTGACCGACATCCCGTTGCTCGCCAGCACCGCTCCGCCATCGGCGCTCAAGACGTGCCAGCGGTACAGCTCACCGCGAAAGCGGTTGGCCACCCGCAGCGGTTCGATCGCAGAGATGAAACCGATGGCCGAAAAACCCGGCATCAACAAAAAGTAGAAATCCTGGGACATGGTGCGCACTCGGTCAGCGGGTAGCGTGCAACGTTGATACGCCAGTTGTCGGCGGCATTCAAGAGCACAGGTCGCTACAGTGCAAGAGCCAGTCGCCGCAGTGCGTTTTCACAGGGGCATTGCTGCGTAACTTGGCATCACCGGCGCGACAGACGCCGGGACCCACAATAACGACCTGCCGAGGAACCCGACATGAAACGACTGATCAGCAGCTGTGTTCTCGCACTCAGCGGTACCGCGTTATTAAGCGCCAGTGTCATGGCGGCCGATTCCGCATCGTGTCAGAACGTGCGCATGGGCGTGGTGAACTGGACCGACGTGATCGCCACCAGCGCCATGGCTCAGGTGCTGCTCGACGGACTCGGCTACAGCACCAAACAGACCAGCGCCTCTCAGCAAATCGTTTTCGCCGGCATCCGCGACCAGCGTCTGGATCTGTTCCTCGGCTACTGGAACCCGCTGATGACCCAGACCATCACCCCGTTCGTCGACGCCAACCAGGTCAAGGTGCTTGAAGCACCGAGCCTCAAGGACGCCCGCGCCACCCTTGCCGTGCCGACTTATCTGGCGGACAAGGGCCTGAAAACCTTCGCCGACATCGCCAGGTTTGAAAAGGAACTGGGCGGCAAGATCTATGGCATCGAGCCAGGCTCGGGCGCCAACACCCAGATCAAGGCGATGATTGCGAAGAACCAGTTCGGCCTCGGCAAGTTCCAGCTCGTGGAATCCAGCGAGGCCGGCATGCTCGCCGCCGTCGATCGCGCGGTGCGCCGCAAGGAGGCCGTGGTGTTCTTCGGCTGGGCGCCGCACCCGATGAACGTCAACGTGCAGATGACTTATCTGACCGGCAGCGAAGACGCCCTCGGCCCGAACGAAGGCATGGCCACCGTGTGGACCGTCACCGCGCCGAAATACGCCGAACAATGCCCGAACGTCAGTCGCCTGCTGAGCAACCTGACGTTCACCGCCGAAGACGAGAGCCGGATGATGCAGCCGCTGCTCGATCACAAGGACGCTTTCGAATCGGCCAGGCAATGGCTCAAGGATCACCCGCAGGACAAACAGCGCTGGCTCGAAGGCGTCACCACGTTCGATGGCAAACCGGCGGCTGAAAACCTCCAGCTCACCAGCAAATAAACCACAACGAAAGAACCACTTCGCAGCCCGCCACGGGCTGCGAACAGACCCATCACGCCTGAAGGAAAACGCACCATGAACCACGACGTCATCATCACCTGCGCACTCACCGGTGCTGGCGACACGACCGCCAAAAGCCCTCACGTGCCGGTCACTCCAAAGCAAATCGCCGCCGCCGCAGTAGAAGCGGCCAAGGCCGGCGCCACCGTCGTGCACTGCCACGTCCGCGACCCGCAGACCGGCAAGTTCAGCCGTGACGTGGCGCTGTACCGCGAAGTCATGGAGCGCATCCGCGAAGCCGACGTCGACATCATCGTCAACCTCACCGCCGGCATGGGCGGCGACCTGGAAATCGGCCCGGGCGAGCGTCCGATGGAGTTCGGTCCGAACACCGATCTGGTCGGCCCGCTGACCCGCTTGGCCCACGTCGAAGAACTGCTGCCGGAAATCTGCACCCTGGATTGCGGCACCCTGAACTTTGGCGACGGCGACACCATTTACGTCTCCACCCCGGCCCAACTGCGCGCCGGTGCCAAACGCATCACCGAGCTGGGCGTGAAGGCCGAGCTTGAGATTTTCGACACCGGTCACCTGTGGTTCGCCAAACAGATGATCAAGGAAGGCCTGCTCGACAACCCGTTGTTCCAGCTGTGCCTGGGCATCCCGTGGGGCGCGCCGGCCGACACCACCACCATGAAAGCCATGGTCGACAACCTGCCCGCCGACGCTGTGTGGGCCGGGTTCGGCATCGGTCGGATGCAGATGCCGATGGCCGCGCAAGCGGTGCTGCTCGGCGGCAACGTGCGGGTCGGTCTGGAAGACAACCTGTGGCTGGACAAGGGCGTGCTGGCGACCAACGGCCAACTGGTCGAACGCGCCACCGAGATCCTCAGCCGTCTCGGCGCCCGTGTGCTGACCCCGGCAGAAGGTCGCAAGAAAATGGGCCTGACCCAGCGCGGCTGACGGCCACACATCAAACCCTGTGGGAGCGAGCCTGCTCGCGAAGAGGCCGGTACATCCGAAGCATCTTCATCAGCAGTGCCGCCGCATTCGGGAGCAAGCTCGCTCCCACAGGGAATCACCGAATTTTCCTAGGAAATCACCATGAGCTTTATCACCGAAATCAAAACCTTCGCAGCACTGGGCAGCGGCGTCATCGGCAGCGGCTGGGTCGCCCGCGCCCTCGCCCACGGCCTCGACGTGGTGGCCTGGGACCCGGCGCCGGGTGCCGAAGCGGCGCTGCGCAAACGCGTAGCCAACGCCTGGGGCGCGCTGGAGAAAAACGGCTTGGCGCCGGGCGCTTCGCAGGATCGCCTGCGCTTTGTGGCGACCATCGAAGAGTGCGTGCGCGATGCGGACTTCATCCAGGAAAGCGCCCCGGAACGCCTCGAACTGAAACTGGATTTGCACAGCAAAATCAGTGCGGCGGCCAAGCCGAACGCTCTGATCGGTTCCAGCACTTCGGGCCTGTTGCCGAGCGAGTTCTACGAGAGCTCGACCCACCCGGAACGCTGCGTGGTCGGTCACCCGTTCAACCCGGTTTACCTGCTGCCACTGGTGGAAGTGGTCGGCGGCAAGAACACTGCGCCGCAAGCCGTTCAAGCGGCGATGAAAGTCTACGAATCCCTCGGCATGCGCCCATTGCATGTGCGCAAGGAAGTGCCGGGCTTCATCGCCGACCGTCTGCTCGAAGCGCTGTGGCGCGAAGCACTGCATCTGGTCAACGACGGTGTGGCGACCACCGGTGAAATCGACGACGCGATCCGCTTTGGCGCCGGTCTGCGCTGGTCGTTCATGGGCACGTTCCTGACTTACACCCTGGCCGGTGGCGATGCCGGCATGCGCCATTTCATGTCGCAGTTCGGCCCGGCGTTGCAGCTGCCGTGGACGTACCTGCCGGCACCGGAATTGACCGACAAGTTGATCGACGATGTGGTGGATGGCACCAGCGATCAGCTGGGCCGGCACAGTATTTCGGCGCTGGAGCGCTATCGTGATGATTGCTTGCTGGCGGTGCTTGAGGCGGTGAAGACCACCAAAGAAAAGCACGGGATGAGTTTCAGCGAGTAATCCTTGCGCCAGCAATTCTGGCCTCTTCGCGAGCAAGCTCGCTCCCACAGGGGACTGCATTCAACTGTGGGAGCGAGCTTGCTCGCGAAGACGGCAACCCAGACAACATCAATGTCGGAACAGATACCATGCCCACCCTCACCACCTACCAAACCAGAATCATCCCCGACTGGGTCGACTACAACGGCCACCTGCGCGACGCCTTCTACCTGCTGATCTTCAGCTACGCCACCGACGCCCTGATGGATCGCCTCGGCATGGACAGCAACAACCGTGAGGCCAGCGGTCATTCGCTGTTCACCCTCGAACTGCACCTCAACTACCTGCACGAAGTGAAGCTCGACGCCGAAGTCGAAGTGCGCACGCAGATCATCGGCCACGACCAGAAACGCCTGCACCTCTATCACAGCCTGCATCTGGCCGGCGGTGACCAAGAACTGGCCGGCAACGAACAGATGCTGCTGCACGTCGACCTCGCCGGCCCGCGTTCCGCACCGTTTACCCCGGACACCCTGGGCCGTCTGCAAGCCATCGTCGCCGAGCAGGCCGACCTGCCCGCCCCTGCTTACATCGGCCGGGTCATCGCCCTGCCCCCAGCCCGGTAAATCCATCCATCGCAAGGAGCCGCCATGCAAACCGCCGTCGCAGTTGCCGATTTCCGTACTTATCCGTTGATCAGCGCGCTGAACGGCGTGCAGACCCTGGCGGATCGCGTCCTGATTGAATGGGCCGACGGGCGTGTCAGCCCGTTCCACCACGTGTGGCTGCGGGACAACTGTCCGTGTCCGCACTGCGTCTACAGCGTCACCCGCGAGCAGGTGTTCGAGATTGTCGACGCAGCGCCGGATCTGTCGCCCTCCGCTGCGCATATCGACACCGATGGCTGCCTGCGCATCGACTGGCAGGACGGCCACCTCAGCCGCTTCGATGCGGGTTGGCTGCGGGCCCACGCCTACGACGACGAATCCCGCTCCGAACGCCTCGCCGCCAAGCCGAAACCCTTCCTGTGGCGCAGCGATTTGCAGCTGCCGGTGTTCGACTATTCAGCCCTGATGCACGACAACGCCGCACTGCTGCAATGGTTGCTGGCGGTACGCGACATCGGTCTGACCCAGGTGCGCGGCGTACCCACCGAGCCCGGTTCGCTGAAGCTGATCGCCCAGCGCATTTCATTCATCCGCGAGAGCAACTTCGGCGTGCTGTTCAACGTTCAATCCAAGGCCGATGCCGACAGCAATGCCTACACCGCTTTCAACCTGCCATTGCACACGGATCTGCCGACTCGCGAGCTGCAACCGGGGCTGCAATTTCTGCATTGTCTGGTGAACGATGCCGAGGGTGGCGAGAGTATTTTTGTCGACGGTTTTGCGATTGCCGAAGCGCTGCGTCAGGAAGATCCCACGTCGTTTCAGGCGCTGTGCGAAATCCCGGTAGAGTTTCGCAACAAGGACCGCCACAGTGATTATCGCTGCCTCGCCCCGATCATCGCTCTGGATGCCTTGGGCCGGGTCGCAGAAATCCGCATGGCCAACTTTCTGCGCGGCGCGTTCGACACGTCCGTGGAACAGATGCCGCTGCTGTATCGCGCTTACCGACGCTTCATCGCCATGACCCGCGAGCCGCGCTTCCGGGTGATGCAGCGACTCAACCCGGGCGAGCTGTGGTGCTTCGACAACCGCCGCACCTTGCATGCACGCAATGCCTTCGACCCGTCCACCGGGGCCCGGCATTTTCAGGGCTGCTATATCGACCGGGACGAATTGCTGTCGCGGATTCTGGTGTTGCAGCGCTAGCCCGCGTCAGCCTTATTCGCAGGCAAAAAAAGCCCCGATACAAGCCGTGACAGGATCGGGGCGAGGGTACTGTTGAGGAGCTGCCATACCGAGGGTGACCAAACCTTCGTGAAGCGAGCTGAGGCCAGTGTGCCCACTCCCCTGGCCGGCAAGTTAGCCGAAAACGACCTGTTCATAGCCGTCGCGGCCACTGCGACAAATCGCCCTTGCCGTGCCTGGGCATGCCTACCAGAATCGAGCCACGACCTCCGTTGCCAAAGAAGGATTCGCGTCATGATGTATGCCGATTTGATCGATCAGGAAGACCTGTTGGGCCAGCTCAAGTCGTTGGGATTCGAAGTACCGTCGGGCTCCACTGCCCAGCAGGCCTGTGAATGCGCGGTGCGGGGGCTGGACGATGTGCGGGCCAACACGCTGCGCACCATGGTCAAGCAGATGTACACCAGCAGCGCGAGCATTCAGCCGATCGTGCGCGAAGCCATCGACAAGCAGTTGCTGCCGGCACTGGCGCAGTACCAGCAAACCCGCGCCTGACAACCCCTCATCGCTGGCAAGCCAGCTCCCACAGGATTTGTGCCGGACACAGTTAAAGTGTTCAGCACAAATCAGTGTGGGAGCTGGCTTGCCAGCGATTGAACGATGACTCGATTCAGAGCCTTACGCTGGCAAAAGTGGACTCGTTGCGTGCCTGACTGAGCGCCGACATAGGCCCGGACAGCGGCGACATCACGATGGCCTGCGGCAGCGGCATCATCGCCACCTGCTGGGTGGTGTTGGAGCCGACGCGCTCGTCGCGCGGCGGAATGCCGAAGTACTCGCGGTAGCACTTGGAGAAGTGCGGCGTCGACACAAAGCCGCAGACCGACGCCACTTCGATGATCGACATCGGCGTCTGCTTGAGCAGTTGCCGCGCGCGGATCAGCCGCAGCTTGAGGTAGTAGCGCGACGGCGAGCAGTGCAGGTATTTCTGGAACAGGCGCTCAAGCTGACGACGGGACACGGCGACGTACACCGCCAGTTCGTCGAGGTCGATCGGCTCTTCCAGGTTGGCTTCCATCAGCGCAACGATTTCCTGCAGTTTCGGCTGGTTGGTGCCGAGCATGTGCTTGAGCGGCACGCGCTGGTGATCCTGCTCGTTGCGGATGCGTTCGTAGACGAACATCTCGGAGATCGCGGCTGACAGCTCACGACCGTGATCGCGGCTGATCAGGTGCAGCATCATGTCCAGCGGCGCGGTGCCGCCGGAGCTGGTGAAACGGTTGCGGTCGAGGGTGAACAGGCGGGTGCTCATCGCAACGCGCGGGAAAGCTTCCTGCATCGCCGCCAGACATTCCCAGTGCACGCTGCAATCGAAACCGTCGAGCAGACCGGCGCAGGCCAGGGCCCAGCTGCCGGTGCACACGGCGCCGAGACGGCGCGACTGACGCGCCTGGCTTTGCAGCCACGACACGTGTTCACGGGTAACGGTGCGCTGAATGCCGATCCCGCCGCACACGATGATGGTGTCGAGGGCCGGAGCTTTGTGCATGGAGGCGTCGGGGGTGATCTGCAGACCGTCACTGGCCCAGACCTGGCCACCGTCGACGGTGAGGGTGGTCCAGCGATACAGCTCGCGACCGGACAACTGGTTGGCCATGCGCAGCGGTTCGACTGCGGAAGCCAGGGAAATCAGCGTGAAATTGTCCAGCAGCAGAAAGCCGATGGATTGAGGCGCACGGTTCTGGGGTTGAGCCCCGGAGTTGAACGACGTCATCGCGGTATCTCCTCACACAAAGCGGGTGATGGCCTCAGGCGGAGGCTCTTGTTATTGCCATCGTTCTCTTGCGTGAGACGGGCTTTGTTATGACAGAGCAATTGCCATGCCTAAATTTGAATGGCTGTTCAATAACTCCTGAAAACGACGTCGCGACGCGTCTATACAAGCGCTCCAACGAAGGGTAATTCGAAGTGCCATCAGCGGCCGCGAATGCCCTGCTCCGAAGCGTGTGAGCAAATCGGTAGCACTTGTGGGAACTGGCCTGCGCACGATTGTCCTACAGTGTCACCGCTGGCACAGGTGACGGACGGTAGCGCCTTCGAATCAGGCGCTGGAGGTGGGAAAGACGCTTATCTGATAACGACGCGCCAAAAGGTGGCGCGTTTTGATTCCGGTGTGCACTTAACGCGCAGTTTTGACTGGTCCGGCCTCATCGCTGGCAAGCCAGCGATTGGGGCGACCAGGTATCAGCATTCCACCGCGCTGACCGCCAACCCGCCCCGCGAAGTCTCTTTATATTTGTCATGCATGTCGGCGCCGGTATCGCGCATGGTGCGGATCACCCGGTCCAGAGAAATGAAGTGCTGACCATCGCCACGCAAAGCCATCTGCGCCGCATTAATCGCCTTCACCGCCGCAATCGCATTGCGCTCGATGCACGGCACTTGCACCAGACCACCCACCGGATCGCAGGTCAGACCGAGGTTATGTTCGAGGCCGATTTCCGCCGCGTTGCACAACTGCTCCGGCGAAGCGCCGAGGACTTCGGCCAGGCCGGCCGCCGCCATCGCACAGGCCGAACCGACCTCCCCCTGACAGCCGACTTCAGCGCCGGAGATCGAAGCATTCTTCTTGCACAGAATCCCCACCGCCGCCGCCCCGAGGAAGTAATCGACCACGTTGGCGTCGGTCACTGCCTCGCTGAATTTCATGAAGTAGTGCAACACCGCCGGAATGATCCCCGCCGCGCCGTTGGTGGGCGCCGTGACCATGCGGCCGCCGGCGGCGTTTTCCTCGTTCACCGCCAGGGCGAACAGGTTGACCCACTCCATCGCGCTGAGGGTCGAGCCGATCACGTTGGGCTTGTTCAATTCCTGAAGACTGCGGTGCAACTTCGCCGCACGGCGGCGCACGTTGAGGCCGCCGGGCAGGATGCCTTCGTGCTTGAGGCCCTGCTCGACGCAATCCTGCATCGCCCGCCAGAGTTTCATCAGGCCGGCGCGGATTTCCTCTTCGCTGCGCCAGACCTTCTCGTTGGCCATCATCAATTCGGCCACGCGCAGGTTGTGGGTCTTGCACAGTTCCAGCAGCTCCACCGCGCTGGAGAAGTCGTAGGGCAATTCAGTGCGATCCAGATCCACCACGCCGCTGGAGGCCTGCGCCTCATCCACCACAAAACCGCCGCCGACCGAATAGTAGGTGTCGCGATGCAGCTCGCCGTGATCGCCTTCGGCAACCAGGGTCATGGCGTTGGGGTGGAACGGCAGGTTCTCGTCGATCAGGCGCATGTCGCGGCCCCATATAAAGGGCACCGACAAACGACCGTCGAGCAACAGCGTGTGGGTTTCGCGCAGGGCCTGGATGCGCGGGCCGATCTGCGACGGGTCGATCGCGTCCGGCCACTCGCCCATCAGGCCCATGATCACCGCGTTGTCGCTGCCATGACCGACACCGGTGGCCGACAACGAACCGAACAGCTGCACCTCGATGCGGCGCACCTGCTCCAGCAGGTGTTTGTCGCGCAATGACTCGACAAACAGGGCGGCGGCGCGCATGGGCCCGACGGTGTGGGAACTGGAAGGGCCGATGCCGATTTTGAACAGGTCGAAAACGCTGATAGCCATTGCTGCAGAGCTCCTGAGAGTGCCGGTCCGGGGCATGAAACGCCCGCTGGCGGAGCTGCTACGCTCAAGCTGCGATCCGCCGGAATGCCCGCATCATCGGGCTTTTCCCGGGTCGCTCGGCGTCTGACACCGACGTACTCATGCCCACTAACGCCGTGCCGGTTTCAGCCCGTGTTTTCGCCGTTTTTATGCGGTTCAGATGGCCAGACAGGGCAGAAAAAAGCTGTAAACGACGTCACTGACACTGGATGCGACCATCCCTGTACTGGATACGACGCACCCTGTAGGCGTCAGATTTTCACTGGTACATGATCGTATCGACTCGATTGCAAGGCGCTGCGGTAGAGCTGTCTCCAGAACGCCATCCAACCGCAACCCATAAGTGCGGTGGTCCAATCGGAACACTGCCAAAAAAAACACCAAGGAGTCCCCATTCATGAAAGGTTCCCCGTCGTTGTTGTTGGCCGCCATGCTGAGTCTGCCATTGCTGGCTCAAGCCGCAGAACCGGCGCAGTGCAGTACCGTGAACTTCTCCGATGTCGGCTGGACCGACATCACCGCAACCACCGCCACCACCTCCGTCGTGCTCAACGCGCTCGGCTACAAGACCAAGACCACCATGATTTCCGTACCCGTGACCTACAAGTCGCTGGCCGACGGCAAGAACATGGACGTGTTCCTCGGCAACTGGATGCCGACCATGGAAAACGACATCAAGGCCTACCGCGACGCCGGCACCGTGGAAACCGTGCGCACCAACCTCAAGGGCGCCAAATACACCCTCGCCGTTCCGCAAGCCTTGTATGACAAGGGTCTGCACGACTTCGCCGACATCGCCAAATTCAAGAAAGAACTCGACGGCAAGATCTACGGGATCGAGCCGGGCAACGACGGCAACCGCCTGATCCAGAGCATGATCGACAAGGACGCCTTCGGCCTGAAGACCGCCGGTTTCAAGGTCGTCGAATCCAGCGAAGCGGGCATGCTGTCGCAGGTCGACCGTGCGCAGAAACGCGACACTGCCGTGGTGTTCCTCGGCTGGGCACCGCACCCGATGAACAAGCGCTTCAAGATTCAATACCTGACTGGCGGCGATGATTTCTTCGGCCCGGACTTCGGCGCGGCGACCGTCGCGACCAACACCCGCAAGGGCTACGTCGAGGAATGCAGCAACGTTGGCCAACTGCTGAAAAACCTGGAGTTCACCGTCGACATGGAAAGCGAACTGATGGGCAACATCCTGGACGACAAGATGAAGCCTGACGCGGCCGCCAAGGCCTGGCTGAAAAAGAATCCACAGGTGCTCGATACCTGGCTCGCTGGCGTGACCACCATTGACGGCAAACCAGGCCTGGAGGCCGTGAAAGCCAAGATTGCCCAGCCTTGAATTAAGGAGCATCGCTTATGCCGGGCGGCGTACGCCGTCCGGGCTGTTTATTTCCTTGCATGCGGACGTTCACTACCATGCTGATTGATCAGAAAATCCCTTTAGGCCAGTACATCGCGGGCTTCGTTGAATGGTTGACGCAACACGGCGCCAACACCTTCGACGCAATCGCCGTGACCCTGGAAACGATGATCCACGGCGTGACGTTTGCGCTGACCTGGTTCAACCCGCTGGTGCTGATTGGCCTCATCGCCCTGCTGGCCCACTTCATTCAACGCAAATGGGGCCTGACCGCGTTCGTGGTCGCCTCCTTCCTGCTGATCCTCAACCTGGGGTACTGGCAGGAAACCATGGAAACCCTCGCCCAGGTCATGTTCGCGACCCTGGTCTGCGTGGTCATCGGCGTGCCGCTGGGCATCGTCGCCGCGCACAAACCGATGTTCTACACTTTGATGAGGCCGGTACTCGATCTGATGCAGACCGTACCGACCTTCGTTTACCTCATTCCTACCCTGACCCTGTTCGGGCTGGGTGTGGTGCCAGGCCTGATCTCGACGGTGGTGTTCGCCATCGCCGCGCCGATCCGCCTGACCTATCTGGGCATCCGCGATGTCCCGCAAGAACTGATGGACGCCGGCAAGGCTTTCGGCTGCTCGCGTCGCCAACTGCTTTCACGGATCGAACTGCCTCACGCCATGCCGAGCATCGCGGCCGGCATCACCCAGTGCATCATGCTGTCGCTGTCGATGGTGGTGATCGCGGCACTGGTGGGCGCCGACGGACTCGGCAAACCGGTGGTCAACGCACTGAACACTGCTGATATCGCCCTGGGCTTCGAAGCGGGCCTGGCGATCGTACTGCTGGCGATCATGCTCGACCGTATCTGCAAACAACCCGACGCCAAAGTAGGGGGTGACGCATGAGCATAATTCGCTTCGATAACGTTGACGTGATCTTCACCAGAGATCCGCGCGAAGCACTGAAACTTCTCGATCAAGGCTTGACCCGTAGCGAGATCCTGAAAAAGACCGGGCAGATCGTCGGTGTCGAAAAGGCCAGCCTGGACATCAACAAAGGCGAGATCTGCGTACTGATGGGCCTGTCCGGCTCCGGCAAGTCGAGCCTGCTGCGCTGCATCAACGGCCTCAACACCGTAAGCCGCGGCAAGCTGTTCGTCGAACACGAAGGCAAGCAGATCGATATCGCCTCCTGCTCCGCGGCCGAGCTGAAAATGATGCGCACCAAACGCATCGCGATGGTGTTCCAGAAGTTCGCCCTGATGCCCTGGCTGACGGTGCGCGAGAACATCAGTTTCGGTCTGGAAATGCAGGGCCGTCCGGAGAAGGAACGACGCAAACTGGTCGATGAAAAACTCGAACTGGTGGGCCTGACCCAATGGCGCAACAAGAAACCCGACGAGCTGTCCGGCGGCATGCAGCAGCGTGTCGGCCTGGCCCGTGCGCTGGCGATGGACGCCGACATTCTGCTGATGGACGAACCGTTCTCCGCCCTCGACCCGCTGATCCGTCAGGGTTTGCAGGATGAGCTGCTGGAACTGCAACGCAAGCTGAGCAAGACCATCGTATTCGTGAGCCACGACCTCGACGAGGCGCTGAAACTCGGCAGCCGAATCGCGATCATGAAAGACGGCCGGATCATCCAGTACAGCGTGCCGGAAGAGATCGTGCTCAATCCTGCGGACGATTACGTGCGGACCTTCGTCGCCCACACCAACCCGCTGAACGTGCTGTGTGGTCGCAGCCTGATGCGCACCCTGGACAACTGCAAACGCATCAACGGTTCGGTGTGTCTGGATCCGGGTGGCGACTCGTGGCTGGACCTGGCCGAAGGCAACACCATCAAGGGTGCGCGGCAGAACGGTTCAGTGCTGAACCTGCAGAACTGGGCACCGGGGCAAGCCGTGGAAGGACTGGAACGCAAACCGACACTGGTGGACTCGAACATCGGCATGCGCGATGCGTTGCAGATCCGTTACCAGACCGGCAACAAACTGGTGCTGCACGATAACAATCATGTGGTGGGGATTCTGGGCGACAGCGAGCTGTATCACGCGCTGCTCGGCAAGAACCTGGGGTAAAGAGAACAGACACAAAAACGCCGCGAGAGGATCGCGGCGTTTTTGTTTATCAGGACATGATGATCGTTCCCACGCTCCGCGTGGGAATGCCTCAAGGGACGCTCCGCGTTCCAGCCGCGCTGCCGATTTCAAGCTTGGCATCGATAGGACGCAAAGCGTCCTGGGCTGCATTCCCACGCGGAGCGTGGGAACGATCCTGGATCACAACTCAGCTATAGACCCGGCCAAGGAGTTGCCGATGGCTTTCAAACTGATCGAGCACATCGCGCGTGATCTGATCCTGTGTGAAGCCCATCAGGTCGTAGTCCTGGCTGCCGTTGTGCAGGTACACCTCGGCGCGGTAGAAACGCTGGCGCGCTTCATCGGACTGAGCCGACTCGCTCGGGGTGGCCAGATAGCCGTCCAGGCTCACTTCGTAGACAAAAGGGTTGCCCTCTTCCATCTCGACCCGTACGCCCATGCAACGCTTGGACTTGCCCAGCAGCGTCTGCACTTCCAGGCCCTGGGCACGCATTTGCGCAGCGGCATCTTCCAGCGCCGGGCTGACGTGTTTGTCCATGAAGCGCTGCACCACCGACTGACTCGGTTGCAGATCCAGCTGGGTCAGACGCTCGCTGAAACCACGACGACCGCGTTCAGCCAGTTGCGCCTGCTCCTGTTCGATCTGCATGTCCTGACGCATCGCCTTGTGCAGGCCGAACATGAAGCACACCAGCACCACCGAGAACGGCAGACCGGCCAGCACCACCATGGTCTGCATGGCTTCGAAGTTACCGGCGAACAGCAGGCCGATGGTCACCAGGGTGATCACGACCGACCAGAAGATCCGCAGCCAGTGCGGGGCGTCTTCGTCGACGTTGCCGCCCTTGCAGGACAGGTTCGCCATCATCACCGCGCCGGAGTCGGCCGGAGTCAGGAACAGCACGAAACCAACGAAGATCGACACACCGATGACGAGTTTCGACGCCGGGTAGTGTTCAAGCAGTTGATAGATCGCCATCGACGGCTGTTCCAGCGCCGTCTTGCCAAGTTCCACCGCGCCCTGGTTCATCACCAGATCCAGCGCCGAGTTACCGAAGATCGACAGCCACGCCAGGGTGAAACCCAGCGGAATCAACAACACGCCGGCCACCAGTTCACGCACGGTGCGACCACGGGAAATACGCGCGATGAACATGCCGACGAATGGGGCCCAGGAAATCCACCAGGCCCAGTAGAACAGAGTCCACAGGCCCAGCCAGCGGTCGGACTTCTCGCTGTCGCCTTCATAGACGTACAGGTCGAACGTCTTCATGACTACGCCATTGAGGTAGTCGCCGATGTTCTGCACGAAGCCGTTGAGCAGGTGCAGGGTCGGGCCGAACAGCAGGACGAAAATCAGCAGGCCGCTGAACAGGATGATGTTGAGGTTGGACAGACGACGGATGCCGTTTTCCACACCGGACACGGCAGCGATGGTCGCCACGGTGCTCATCACGATGATCACGATCAGCAGGTTAGTGTTGCTGTGTTCCATGCCGAACAGGTTTTCCAGACCCGAAGACACTTGCAGCGAGCCGATCCCCAGGTTGGTCACCAGACCCAGCAGGGTCACGAACATGCCGAAGCCGTCTACCGCATGACCGGCAGCGCCCTTGACCCAACGCTCGCCCACCAGCGGGTACAGCGCCGAACGCAGGGCCAGCGGCTGGTTATGACGGTAAGCGAAATAAGCCACGGCCAGACCGACCAGCGCGTAGATCGCCCAGCCGTGCAGGCCCCAGTGCAGGAAAGTCAGCTGAACAGCCTGACGCGCCGCCAGGTTGGTGGCCGATGCACCTTCCGGCGGGTTGAAGTAGTGATCCAGCGGCTCGGAAGCGCCGAAGTACAACAGCGAAATACCGATACCCGACGAGAACAGCATCCCCGCCCAGGCGCCGTAACTGAAGTCAGGGGTATCGTCCTTGCCACCCAGTTTGAGTTTGCCGTAGGAGGAAAACGCCAGGCCGACCACGAAAACGAGATAAGCGGCGATCACCACCATGTAGTACCAGCCGAAGCTGCGGGACAACCAGGCCTGAGCCACTCCCAGCATTCTGCCGGCCTCTTGCGGGGCGATGATCAGAATGGCGGTCAACAACAGAATCAGCGCGGTAGAGGTGTAGAACACCCAACCGTTGACCGTCACCTTCTCGGGCGGGGTCTTTATAAGCGAGGCAGAACTCATGGCACAAATGCTCCAGGCAGTGCGAGAGAAGAACACAAGGCAACACGGAACCCGACCAATCGGTTAGTTGGCAGCCGACCGGCGGGTGATATAAAGACACCCCGAAAAAAGCCCGAACCTGCAGAGATGGCACCGCGAATCGCCGTCGTGGCCGAGGCATGGACGTTCATCCGAAACCTGGCCTTGAGCGTCTTGCCCATTCAACACGTCCATCGAACGTCGAACCGCGCCTTGCCCCGCGCAGGTTTCGAGCATTTTCGGATGTCGTTTTATCGCCACTTACACGTAGGAAAAATCTGTAGGCAGCGACGATTTGTCGCAGATCTTATTCTTTGTTGATTGAACGTTCAATCAAAACAAAATAGACTGGCCCTCAATCCGCCAGGCGTTCATCGCCCGTCGGAAGGCCTAAGGAGATGTGCAAGATGCCCAAGGTCGGTATGCAACCCATCCGCCGCCAACAACTGATCGAAGCCACTTTGCAGGCGGTTGATCAGGTCGGAATGGGGGACGCCAGCATTGCGCTGATCGCCCGTTTGGCCGGTGTCTCGAATGGCATCATCAGTCACTACTTTCAGGACAAGAATGGCCTGATCGCCGCCACGATGCGGTACCTGATGACCGCCCTCAGCGAGAGCGTCACCGCGCGCCGTCAGGCGCTGGCAGACAGCAGCCCCCGGGCGCATCTGCAGGTGATCATCGAAGGCAACTTCGACGCCAGCCAGGTCAATGGCCCGGCAATGAAAACCTGGCTGGCCTTCTGGGCCACCAGCATGCACCAGCCGTCTTTGCACAGGTTGCAGCGGATCAACGATCACCGTCTGTATTCCAACCTGTGCTGCGAGTTCCGCCGTGTGTTGCCGCTCGAAGATGCGCGCACCGCCGCCCGTGGACTGGCAGCTCTGATCGACGGCTTGTGGTTGCGCGGCGCGCTGTCGGGAGACGCTTTCGACACTGCGCAGGCGCAACAGATCGCTTACGAATACATGGATTTCCAATTGGCCAAGCAGGTGAGCTAGAGCACAGAGAAAACGCTCGGCCCCCTGAACTGTCACCGACCAGCGATGCCACAGCTACATGGCTCACCCGGTGACCAACGCCAACCACTAATGCACTTGCGAGGACACTATGGCCCGTTTCGAACTGCAAAAACTCTACATCGATGGCGCGTACTCCGACGCCGGCAGCGATGCCACCTTCGAAGCCATCAACCCGGCTAACGGTGAAGTCCTCGCACACGTGCAACGTGCGACCAAGGAAGACGTCGAGCGTGCTGTGGTCAGCGCCGAAAAGGGCCAGAAAATCTGGGCCGCGATGACCGCCATGGAGCGTTCGCGCATCCTGCGTCGCGCCGTCGACATCCTGCGCGAGCGCAACGATGAACTGGCTGCCCTGGAAACCCTGGACACCGGTAAAGCCTTCTCCGAAACCAAGTACGTCGACATCGTCACCGGCGCCGACGTGCTGGAATACTACGCAGGCCTGGTGCCTGCCATCGAAGGCGAGCAGATCCCGCTGCGTGACACCTCGTTTGTCTACACCCGTCGCGAACCGCTGGGCGTTGTCGCCGGTATCGGCGCGTGGAACTACCCGATCCAGATCGCCCTGTGGAAATCCGCTCCAGCCCTGGCGGCCGGTAACGCGATGATCTTCAAGCCAAGCGAAGTCACCTCGCTGACCACCCTGAAACTGGCCGAGATCTACACCGAAGCCGGCGTTCCGAACGGCGTGTTCAACGTGCTGACCGGCAGCGGCCGTGAAGTCGGCACCTGGCTGACCGAGCACCCGCGCATCGAGAAAGTCTCCTTCACCGGCGGCACCGACACCGGCAAAAAGGTCATGGCCAGCGCTTCGGCTTCGTCGCTCAAAGACGTGACCATGGAGCTGGGCGGCAAGTCCCCGCTGATCATCTGCGACGACGCCGACCTGGATCGCGCCGCCGACACCGCCATGATGGCCAACTTCTACAGCTCCGGTCAGGTCTGCACCAACGGCACTCGCGTGTTTGTGCCGAGCCACCTGAAAGCCGCTTTCGAAGCCAAGATCGTCGAGCGCGTCGCCCGTATCCGCGTTGGCAACCCGGAAGATGAAAACACCAACTTCGGCCCGCTGGTCAGCTTCGCGCACATGGAAAACGTGCTGGGCTACATCGCCAAGGGTAAAGAAGAAGGCGCCCGCGTTCTGTGCGGCGGCGAGCGCATGACAGACGGCGAATTCGCCAAGGGCGCGTTCGTGGCTCCGACCGTGTTCACCGACTGCACCGACGACATGACCATCGTCCGTGAGGAAATCTTCGGCCCGGTGATGTCGATCCTGACCTACGAAACCGAAGAAGAAGTCATCCGCCGCGCCAACGACACCGACTTCGGCCTGGCCGCCGGTATCGTCACCCGCGACCTGAACCGCGCCCACCGCGTGATTCATCAACTGGAAGCCGGTATCTGCTGGATCAACGCCTGGGGCGAGTCCGACGCAAAAATGCCGGTTGGCGGTTACAAGCAGTCGGGCGTCGGCCGTGAGAACGGCATCAGCTCGCTGAACAACTTCACTCGCATCAAATCGGTACAGGTCGAACTGGGCGATTACGTCTCGGTGTTCTAAGACCCGAGTTCTGTATTGCTCGCGAGGCCGCCTTCGCTGGCAAGCCAGCTCCCACAGGTCGGGTGCCGCCCACCCAATCTGTGGCAGCCCCGATCCCTGAGGGAGCGGGCTTGCCCGCGAATCGAGTGCAAAGCACTCGCCAGGCCTGACCTGACCAACTTTCAAAGAGGGTGCATGCAATGTCCCAAGAATTCGATTACATCATCGTCGGTGCCGGCTCTGCCGGTAACACCCTGGCGACCCGCCTGACTGAAGACGAAGGCGTCACCGTCCTGCTGCTCGAAGCCGGCGGCCCGGACTACCGTTTCGACTTCCGCACGCAAATGCCGGCCGCTCTGGCCTTCCCGCTGCAAGGTCGTCGCTACAACTGGGCATACGAAACCGATCCAGAGCCACACATGGACGGTCGCCGGATGGAATGCGGTCGCGGCAAGGGCCTCGGCGGTTCCTCGCTGATCAACGGCATGTGCTACATCCGCGGCAACGCGATGGACTACGACGGCTGGGCGAAACTGCCAGGCCTGGAAGACTGGACCTACCTCGATTGCCTGCCGTACTTCCGTAAAGCGGAAACCCGCGACATCGGCCCGAACGACTACCACGGTGGCGACGGTCCGGTCAGCGTGACCACGCCGAAGGCGGGTAACAACCCGCTGTTCCACGCGATGGTTGAAGCTGGCGTACAGGCCGGTTACCCGCGCACCGAAGACTTGAACGGCTACCAGCAGGAAGGTTTCGGCCCGATGGACCGCACCGTGACGCCGAACGGCCGTCGTGCTTCCACCGCCCGGGGTTACCTGGACGTGGCCAAAAAGCGTTCGACCCTGACCATCGTCACTCACGCCCTGACTGACAAGGTTCTGTTCGAAGGCAAACGTGCCGTTGGCGTGCGTTACCTGGTCGGCGCTGCCGAAGAGCGCGTTGAAGCCCGCGCCCGCAAAGAAGTCATCGTCTGCTCCGGCGCGATCGCTTCGCCGCAACTGCTGCAACGCTCCGGTGTCGGCCCGGCGAAACTGCTGGAAAGCCTCGACATCCCGGTCGTTCACGATCTGCCGGGCGTCGGCGAAAACCTGCAGGATCACCTCGAGCTGTACCTGCAATACGCCTGCACCCAACCGGTTTCGCTGTACCCGTCGCTGCTCTGGTACAACCAGCCGGCCATCGGTGCCGAGTGGCTGTTCAACGGCACCGGCATCGGCGCCAGCAACCAGTTCGAAGCCGGCGGTTTCATCCGCACCCGTCCGGAATTCGAGTGGCCGAACATCCAGTACCACTTCCTGCCGGTGGCGATTAACTACAACGGCAGCAACGGTGTGAAAGAGCACGGCTTCCAGGCGCACATGGGTTCCATGCGTTCGCCGAGCCGCGGTCGCGTCCAGGTCAAATCCAAGGATCCGCGCCAGCACCCGAGCATCCTGTTCAACTACATGGCCACCGAGCAGGACTGGCAGGAATTCCGTGACGGCATCCGCCTGACCCGTGAAATCATGCAACAGCCTGCACTGGACGCTTTCCGTGGCCGCGAAATCAGCCCGGGCATCGAAGTGCAAACCGATGAGCAGCTGGACAAGTTCATCCGCGAGCACGCCGAAACCGCGTTCCACCCGTCCTGCTCGTGCAAGATGGGCACCGACGAGATGGCCGTAGTGGACGGCCAGGGCCGCGTGCATGGCATGCAGGGTCTGCGTGTGGTCGATGCTTCGATCATGCCGATCATCACCACCGGCAACCTGAATGCGCCGACGATCATGATGGCCGAGAAAATCGCCGACAAGATCCGTGGTCGTCAGCCACTGCCGCGCAGCAAGGCGCCGTACTACGTCGCTGGCGATGCGCCGGTGAAAGGCAAGCCGATGCGTGAAGTGAGTACTGTTACTCAGTAAGCCGTAACACTCCCCCTTGATCGCTTCCACGTTTTGCGTGGGAGCGATCAGCTGTTTCCTACACCCCCTCTTCACTTGATCCTACCCCCTCGCAGGCCTACTCTAGTCCTCGCCCAATCGTTTCACCCCCCTCCCCGCCGCATCCGCTGCGCCGCTGCTCCCATGACAAGGAGGTTCCCTGATGTTCGATTTCCACCCCCAGCTCAAGCAGCGCTTCGCTGCCTTGCGCACGGGCGCCGAGTTCTTTTCCTTGAGGTATGTCCGCGAGTCCGGCCAGTACCTGTCGGTGCGCAAGAACGTCGCCGAACCGCCGAGCCTGAGCCGCGATGAAGGCGCGATGCTCACCGTCCGGGTCAACGGCGTCGAAGCCTATGCCGCGACCAATGACCTGTCGCAACAAGGCCTGCAAGCCGCCCTCGAGCGCGCCGAACAACAGGCCCGACGGATCAAGCCGCACGCCCTGCTCGACCTGAGCCAGCAGCCGGTGTCCAGCGACCGCGCCGACTACTTTTCACCCAATCTCGAACAACCCTTTCCGTCCCTGAGCGAATGCTTCGAGCTGCTCGGCGCGGAATCCGCCTCGGTGCCAAAGGATGAGCGCCTGGTGAATTGGCAAGTGAGCATCGGCATCACCCACGTCGAACAGATCTACCTGAGCAGCGCCGGCGCCGAATTGCGTCAGGCCCAGCGTTTCGTCTACCCGGGCCTGGACGTCACCGCCTACGACGGCAGCGACAGCCAGACCCGCAGCCTCGGCCGCGAGAACTTCGGCCAGCAGGGCGGCGCTGACGTGATCAGCCGTTGCGGCCTGATTGGCGCCGGCCCGCAAGTCGCCGATCAGGCACTGCAACTGCTGCTCGCGCCGAACACCCCGCAAGGCCCTCGCGACCTGCTGCTGATGCCCGACCAGATGATGTTGCAGATCCACGAATCCATCGGCCACCCGCTGGAGCTCGACCGGATCCTCGGCGACGAGCGCAATTACGCCGGCACCAGTTTCGTCAAAGCCTCGGATTTCGGCAGCCTGCAATACGGCTCGAAACTGCTCAACGTGACGTTCGATCCGGGCATTCCCGAAGAACTGGCGAGTTACGGTCACGATGACGACGGCTCCAGGGCCAGCAAGCAATTCCTGATTCGCGAAGGCCTGCTGGTCCGGCCGTTGGGCGGTGCCTTGTCGCAGTTCCGCGCGGGTCTGGACGGCGTCGCCAACAGCCGCGCCTGCGGCTGGAACCGACCGCCGATCGACCGCATGGCCAACCTCAACATCGAGCCGGGCGACCAGCCGCTGGAGCAACTGATCGGCGGTATCGAAAACGGCATCCTGATGAGCACCAACCGTTCCTGGTCGATCGACGATGCACGCAACAAATTTCAGTTCGGCTGCGAATGGGGCCAGTTGATCGAAAACGGCGAACTCAAGGGCGTCGTGAAGAATCCGAACTACCGGGGCATTTCCGCGCACTTCTGGAAGAGCCTGCGCGCCGTCGGCAACGCCGGCACCACCCAGGTGCTGGGTACTCCGAACTGCGGCAAGGGCGAACCGAACCAGGTGATCCGCGTCGGCCATGCGTCACCGGCCTGCGTGTTCAGCAATGTTGATGTGTTTGGGGGAGACGCCTGATGAGTATTTCCAAGAACCCGTCCGAGGCGTTCAAGGTGCTGGTCGACTGGCTGCGCGATGCCGTGCGCGAGCCGGAACAGTTCACCCTGAGTTATGACGCCGAATCCTCGGCCTTCGTGCGCTTCAACCACGCCAAGGTGCGTCAGGCCGGGCAAGTCCAGCAAGCCGGTATCGGCCTGAAACTGATCGACGACGGTCGTCATGCCGACCTGCACATCACGTTGTCCGGTGAGCAGGCCACCGATCTGCAACGCCTCGCCGAAGGCTTGCAGCAACTGCGCGAAACCCTGCCGTTGCTGCCGCAGGATCCGTACCTGTTGCTCAACCACAACAGCTGGCAGAGCAAGAACGTGCAGGAACATCCGCTGCCGGACACCGAGCAGGTGGTGGCTGAAATTGCCCAGGCGGCCGAAGGTCTGGATCTGGTCGGTTTCTATGCTGCCGGCCCGATCAGCCGTGGTTTTGCCAGTTCTTCCGGCGCGTTCGGCTGGCATCAGGCCAACAGCTTCAACTTCGACTTCAGCCTGTTCCATGAAAACGGCGAAGCGGTGAAGGCCAGCTACGCCGGGCATGACTGGAACAGCGAAGACTTCGCCAGACGCATCCAGCAGGCCCGCGAGCAACTCGAGTTTCTGGGGCGACCGCTGCGCACCCTGCCGCCCGGTCAATACCGCGCCTATCTGGCGCCGGCGGCACTGGAAGAAATCATGGGCATGTTGTGCTGGGGCGGTTTTTCGGCGCAGTCGATTGCCAGCAAGAGCAGCCCGTTGCAGAAGCTGTATGCCGGCGATCAAGCGTTCAGTCCGCTGGTGTCCCTGGACGAAAAAGTCAGCGACTCGCTGAGCCCGGCGTTCTCCGGCGAAGGTTACCCGCGCAGCGATCTGCGGTTGATCATCGAAGGCAAGGCAGGTGATCAATTGGTCGGTTCGCGCAGTGCTGCCGAATACGGGCTGACGGCCAACGGCGCCGGTGGTGGCGAATCGCCGAGCGCGCTGAACATGGGTGCCGGTGATCTGCCGCAGGCCGAGATCCTCAAGCAGTTGGGCACCGGTCTGTACATCAGCAACCTGTGGTACCTGAACTTCTCCGATCAACCGGCGGCGCGACTGACCGGCATGACCCGGTTTGCCACGTTCTGGGTCGAGAACGGAGAGATTCAGGCGCCGGTCAGCACCATGCGGTTCGACGACAGCGCCTACAGCCTGCTGGGTTCGCAGCTGGAAGCGTTGACCGCCGAGCGGGAATTGCTGCTGTCGGCGAGCACTTACAGCCAGCGCAATACCTCATCGGCACTGTTGCCGGGGGCGCTGGTGAGCCGATTGACCCTGACTCTCTAACCTTCCGACCTGATCGTTCCCACGCTCTGCGTGGGAATGCAGCCCGGGACGCTCCGCGTCCCAGCCAAAAGCGGACGCAGAGCGTCCATGGCGGCGTTCCCACGCAGAGCGTGGGAACGATCATCTTCCAGACAACAAGAGGTTCCATGCCCAACCGCCCGCCACTCGACGCCATCACCGCCCGCTGGTTGCCGTGGGTCGTCGCCATCGCTTTCTTCATGCAGTCCCTCGACGGCACCATCCTCAACACCGCCCTGCCGGCCATGGCTAGGGACCTGGCCGAAGACCCGTTGCGCATGCAGGGCGTGATCATCGCCTACATGCTCACCGTGGCCCTGCTGATTCCGGCCTCGGGCTGGATCGCCGACCGCTTCGGCACCAAGAAAATCTTCTTCGGCGCGATCCTGCTGTTCAGCCTCGGCTCGCTGCTCTGCGCCTTGTCGAGCAGCCTGAGCATGCTGATCGGCGCACGCGTGATCCAGGGCCTCGGCGGTGCGCTGATGCTGCCGGTCGGACGCTTGGTGGTGCTGCGCGCCTACCCGCGTTCGGAACTGGTGCGGATCATGGGCTTCATCACCATTCCCGGCCTGCTCGGTCCGCTGATCGGCCCGACCATGGGCGGCTGGATGGTGGAATACCTGACGTGGCACTGGATCTTCCTGATCAACCTGCCCGTCGGCGTCATCGGTTGCTATGCGGTGTGGAAATTCATCCCCGACCTGCGCGGCACCGAGCGCACGCGCTTCGACAGTCTGGGATTTCTGCTGTTCGGTGCGGCGATGGTGCTGATCACCATCGCCATGGAAGGCCTCGGCGAACTGCACCTGCCGCACTTGCGGGTGATGTTGCTGCTGTTCGGCGGCATGGCGTGTCTGGCGGCGTACTGGTTACGCGCCGGGCACATTGAAAACCCTTTGTTCGCGCCGTCGCTGTTCAAGACCCGCACCTTCGCCGTCGGCATTCTCGGCAACCTGTTCGCTCGCCTTGGCAGCGGCGCCCTGCCGTTTCTGGTGCCGTTGCTGCTGCAAGTGGCGCTGGGTTATTCGCCGTCCCAGGCCGGGATGAGCATGTTGCCTTTGGCCGCAGCCGCGATGGTCGCCAAGTGGGGCGCGCGACCGCTGATCGAACGTCTGGGCTATCGCATCGTGCTGACCGGCAACACCCTGCTTCTGGGAATCATGCTGGCGAGCATGGGTCTGGTCAGCGAGCAGACGCCGTACTGGCTGCTGCTATGCCTGCTGGCGATTCTGGGGGCGATCAACTCGCTGCAATTCACCGCCATGAACACCGTGACCCTGATCGATCTCGACGACGCCAGCGCCAGCAGCGGCAACAGTTTGCTGTCGGTGGTGGCGCAGTTGTCGCTGAGCCTGGGCGTGGCCTGCGCCGGTGCGTTGCTCGGCGGTTTTACGGCACAAGTCGGCAATGACGGCGTTGAGACCGTGTTGGGCGCATTTCAGCTCACGTTCGTGACCGTGGGGATCATGGCGATGCTGGCCGCGACGATTTTCTCGCAGCTATCGAAAGAGGACGGACGGCGTACCAAACGCCGGGAGGAACATATCGAGCATTGACCGGGGTCCGCGTGGCGAGGGAACAGGCCCTCGTCACAGGCTTTGCGTTCGTCCAGAACTTTCGAGGAAAGTGGCCAGAGGCTGCTACACTGCGCGACATTTTGTTTTGCAGGCCAGTCCCGTGACCACCATCGCCACCGCTTTTAATACTTTGCCGCTGTCCGCCGCCATGCTGGCTAACCTCGACTCCCTCGGTTATGCCCAGATGACGCCGATCCAGGCGCAGAGCTTGCCGGTGATCCTCAAGGGGATGGACCTGATCGCCCAGGCCAAGACCGGCAGCGGCAAGACCGCCGCGTTCGGTATCGGCCTGCTGAACCCGATCAATCCGCGCTACTTCGGTTGCCAGGCGCTGGTGATTTGCCCGACTCGCGAACTGGCCGACCAGGTCGCCAAGGAAATCCGTCGTCTGGCCCGTGCCGAAGACAACATCAAGGTCCTGACCCTGTGCGGCGGCGTGTCCTTCGGCCCGCAGATCGGCTCGCTGGAGCACGGCGCGCACATCATCGTCGGCACGCCGGGCCGCATCCAGCAGCACCTGCGCAAGGGTTCGCTGGTCCTAGACGGCCTGAACACGCTGATCCTCGACGAAGCCGACCGCATGCTCGACATGGGTTTCTACGACGCCATCGAAGACATCATCGAGCAGACCCCGGCCCGCCGTCAGACCCTGTTGTTCTCGGCCACCTACCCGGTGGGCATCAAGCAACTGGCGTCGAAGTTCATGCGCGATCCGCAAACGGTCAAGGCCGAAGCGTTCCACGACGACACCCAGATCGAACAGCGCTTCTACGAGATTTCCCCGGAAGAACGCATGAGTGCGGTGACCAAGGTTCTGCACCACTTCCGCCCGGCCTCCACCGTGGCCTTCTGCTTCACCAAGCAGCAAGTGCAGGAAACCGTCGATCATCTGACCTCCAAAGGCATTTCCGCCGTCGGCCTGCACGGTGATCTGGAACAGCGTGACCGCGATCAGGTGCTGGCGATGTTCGCCAACCGCAGCACCTCGGTGCTGGTGGCTACCGACGTCGCCGCCCGCGGCCTGGACATCGATTCGCTGGACATGGTGATCAACGTCGAGCTGGCCCGCGATTCGGAAATCCACATTCACCGCGTCGGCCGTACCGGTCGTGCCGGCGAGAAAGGCATCGCGGTCAGCCTGGTGGCGCCGTCCGAAGCGCACCGCGCGCAAGCCATCGAACAATTGCAGAAAACCCCGCTGAACTGGGATCAGTTGGACAACCTCAAGTCCCAGGGCGGTGCCCCGCTGCAACCGCCGATGAGCACGCTGTGCATCGCTGGCGGGCGCAAGGACAAAGTGCGTCCGGGCGACATTCTCGGCGCACTGACCGGCGAAGCCGGCATTCCGGGCGCTCAGGTCGGCAAGATCGCGATCTTCGATTTCCAGTCTTACGTGGCGGTTGAACGCACCGTGGTCATGCAGGCGCTGCAGCGTTTGAACAACGGCAAGATCAAGGGTCGTTCGCTGCGCGTTCGGGTTTTGTAAGAACGCTTAAATGATCGTTCCCACGCTCCGCGTGGGAATGCCGCCATGGACGCTCTGCGTCCGCTTTTGAATCGTGACGCGGAGCGTCACAGGATGCTTTCCCACGCAGAGCGTGGGAACGATCTGCGTGGTCATTGTGTGAGGACACCGTTTTGCGCTCTACCGAAGTCGTGATCATTGGCGCTGGCGCCGCAGGGTTGATGTGTGCACTGACCGCCGCCGGGCGCGGGCGTCAGGTGTTGCTGCTCGACCACGCGAACAAGGCCGGCAAGAAAATCCTGATGTCCGGCGGTGGGCGCTGCAACTTCACCAACATGTATACCGAACCGAGCAATTTCCTCTCGCAGAATTCGCACTTCTGCAAATCCGCGCTGGCCCGCTACACCCAGTGGGATTTCATCGGCATGGTCGCCAAGCACGGCGTGCCGTATCACGAGAAGAAACTCGGTCAGCTGTTCTGTGATAACAAATCCAGCGACATCCTCGGCATGCTCCTGGACGAATGCGATCAGGTCGGCGTCAACATGCACCTCGACACCTCGATCCAGACCATCGAAAAGGTTGAAGGCGGTTACCTGCTCGACACCACACTCGGCCAGATCCAGTGCCAGTCGCTGGTGATCGCCACTGGCGGGCTGTCGATCCCGACGCTGGGCGCCACCGGTTTCGGTTACCAGGTCGCCAAACAGTTCGGCCACGAGCTGCTGCCGACCCGCGCCGGGCTGGTGCCGTTCACCATCACCGATCAGCTCAAGGAGTTGTGCACCGAGCTGTCCGGCACCTCGGTGGATTGTCTGGTCAGCTGCAACGACCAGAGCTTTCGCGAGAACATCCTGTTCACCCACCGCGGCCTCAGCGGCCCGGCGATCCTGCAGATTTCCTCGTTCTGGGAGCCGGGCGACACAGTCGAGATCAACCTGCTGCCGGATCACGACGCCGCAAGCTGGCTGCAACAGCAGACCGCCGAGCGTCCGAACAGCGAACTGAAAACCCTGCTCGGCGAAATCTTCACCAAGAAGATGGCCAACCTGCTGGCGGACAACTGGTTCGTCTCCAAACCGATGAAGCAGTACACCCACGCCGAACTGGCGGACATCGCGCAGAAACTCGGCAGCTGGAAAGTCGTCCCGGCCGGCACCGAAGGCTACCGCACTGCCGAGGTAACGCTGGGTGGCGTCGACACCCGCGAAGTCTCGTCCAAGACCATGGAATCGCTGAAAAGCCCGGGTCTGTATTTCGTCGGCGAAGTGCTCGACGTCACCGGGCATCTGGGCGGTTTCAACTTCCAGTGGGCCTGGGCCTCTGGCTACGCCGCCGCGCAGTACGTCTGATCCAAAGCCATATACAAAACCCTGTGGGAGCGAGCTCGCTCCCACAGTGGTATGTGGTGCATGAAAGGAACACTTTTTGCTGTCAGATGTGATCGGCGCCATTGCGTCGGCGTCATTACTGGCTCAATTTAGCGGCATCGCCTCGGAAGGCCTTCGCACTTCATGTCCTCGACCTCGTTTCGTCAGTCTTTGCGGCGCCTGTGGGCGCTGGATAAATTCAGCTACAGCGTGCGGGTGTTCATCGCCCTGACCGGCAGCATGGCGCTGTGCTGGTATCAGGATGAAATGGGGCTGCTGATTCCGCTGTTCCTGGGGATCATCGCCAGCGCCCTGGCCGAGACCGACGACAGTTGGCAGGGCCGCCTCAACGCGCTGGCGGTGACGCTGGTGTGTTTCAGCGTCGCGGCGCTGTCCGTGGAATTGCTGTTTCCCTACCCCATCGTTTTCGTCATTGCGCTGGCACTGGCCAGTTTCGGCCTGACCATGCTCGGTGCGCTCGGCGAGCGTTATGGCGCGATTGCTTCGGCGACCCTGATTCTTTCCGTCTACACCATGATCGGCGTGGATCAGCGCGGCGGCGCGGTCACGGATTTCTGGCATGAGCCTATGCTGCTGGTGGCCGGCGCCGCATGGTACGGCCTGCTGTCGGTGCTGTGGCAGGCGATGTTTTCCAACCAGCCGGTGCAACAGAGCCTGGCGCGGCTGTTCCGTGAACTGGGCTTTTACCTGAAGCTGAAAGCCTCGCTGTTCGAGCCGATCCGTCAGCTGGACGTCGAAGCGCGGCGCCTGGAACTGGCCCAACAAAACGGTCGGGTGGTCGCAGCGCTGAACAGCGCCAAGGAAATCATCCTGCACCGGGTCGGCAACGGTCGGCCCGGCTCGAAAGTCAGCCGTTACCTGAAGCTGTACTTCCTGGCGCAAGACATTCACGAACGCGCCAGTTCTTCGCACTATCCCTACAACGCCCTGGCCGATGCGTTTTTCCACAGCGATGTCCTGTTCCGCTGCCAGCGCCTGCTGCGCCAGCAAGGCAAGGTCTGTCGGGCGCTGGCCGAATCGATCCAGATGCGCCAGCCATTCATTTACGACGCGAGTTTCGCCGAAGCCCTGAGCGACCTGCACGCTTCCCTCGAACACCTGCGCATCCAGAGCAACCCGGCCTGGCGCGGACTCCTGCGTTCGTTGCGCGCACTCGCCGCCAACCTCGGCACCCTCGACCGGTTGCTCAGCGACGCGAGCAACCCCGATGCGCTGGCGGATGCCACCGACAGCAGCCTGCTCGACCGCTCGCCGCGCAACTTAAAGGATGTGTGGATTCGTCTGCGCACGCAGCTGACGCCGACCTCGCTGCTGTTCCGTCACGCCCTGCGCTTGCCGCTGGCACTGAGCATCGGCTACGGCATGGTGCACCTGATCCACCCGTCGCAGGGTTACTGGATCATCCTCACCACGCTGTTTGTCTGCCAGCCGAACTATGGCGCGACCCGGCGCAAACTCGGCCAGCGGATTTTCGGCACGGCGATCGGCCTGACGATTGCCTGGGCGCTGTTCGATCTGTTCCCGAGCCCGCTGGTGCAATCGTGCTTCGCCATCGCCGCCGGCGTGGTGTTCTTTACCAACCGCACCACCCGCTACACCGTGGCGACCGCCGCGATCACGATCATGGTGCTGTTCTGCTTCAACCAGGTCGGTGACGGCTATGGCCTGTTTGTGCCAAGACTGTTCGACACCTTGCTCGGCAGCCTGATTGCCGGGCTTGCGGTGTTCCTGTTCCTGCCGGACTGGCAGGGTCGGCGCCTGAACAAAGTGCTGGCCAACACCCTCACCTGCAACAGCATTTACCTGCGCCAGATCATGCAGCAATACGCCGCCGGCAAGAGCGACGACCTCGCCTATCGACTGGCCCGGCGCAACGCGCACAACGCCGACGCGGCACTCTCCACGACGCTGGCGAACATGCTGATGGAGCCGGGGCATTTCCGGAAGGAAGCCGACGTCGGTTTCCGCTTCCTGGTGCTGTCGCACACCTTGCTCAGCTATCTGTCAGGGCTTGGCGCACACCGGGAAACCCAACTGCCGGCCGAGGTGCGTGAGCATCTGATCGATGGTGCGGGAGTGAAACTGGCCAGCAGCATCGACGAGATCGCCCAGGGCCTGGCGAGCAAAACGCCGATCGCGATCCAGAGCGATGAGGAAGAGGCGCTGGCCAATGAGCTTGAGCAAATGGCAGACGAGATCGACGAAGGCCAGCGACTGGTGCAGACGCAACTGGCGTTGATCTGCCGCCAGCTTGGCCCGTTGCGCACGCTGGCGGCGCACCTGATCAAAGACACAGCCGAAGACTGAGTTGGCCGCACAGGCCTCATCGCTGGCAAGCCAGCTCCCACAGTGTCGGTGTGGTACACAAAATATGTGAACTGCCGCTGTACCTGTGGGAGCGGGCTTGCCCGCGAAGAGGCCCGTTCGTGCACTAAAAATCTTTCAGGCTACATTCCGTGTTGCCTGAGCAGCTTGTCATAGCTGCCATCGGCCTTCATCGACGCAATCGCCTTGTCGAACCCGGCCACGATCTGTTCGTGCTGCGGGTTCTTCAGGCTGACCAGAATGTGCAGGCTGTTCTCGCTCAGCGGCTTGGGCAGAAACTCCACTGCGTTGCGTACTTTCGGTGACTCCCGAGCCAGGTAATAGCGGGCGACGTATTCGTCTTCCAGGGTCAGCTTGACCCGGTCCGCCGCCAGCATGCGCACGGCCATCGCGAAGTTATGCACAGGGACTTTCTGTAACGCGGCGTCGGCATCGAACGGCGCCGAATAGGCGTAGCCGCGCACGACCGCAATCGGATAGGTGTGCAATTCCTGCAGGTTGTTGTATTCGATGGGCGAGTCTTTGCGCTTGAGAAAACGCACGCGATTGAGCAGATACTCGGCAGAAAACTGCCCCAGCTTCGTGCGCTCGTCGTTGTACCAGGCGTTTACCAGCACGTCGTAACGCCCTTCGCCAACCCCCATCAACGCCCGCGCCCAGGGCACCTGCTCATAGGCGCTGGCATAACCGGCACGGGCCAGGGCCGTGCTGACGATGTCGGTTGCCAGCCCACCGTTGACCAGCGTGTCATCGGTAAAAGGCGGCCAGACGTCGAATACCAGACGCAGTTTCTCCGCTGCAGCGCTTTGACCCAGCAACAGCAACCCGATCAAAGCAAAGGCTCGATGCAATCGCGGCATGCTTGAAAATCCTTAGCGGGCGGGCCGCCCGGCGTGTTTTCAGTCAAAACCCCAAGGCCCCTTACCGGCGAATCCCAGGCCCTAACATTAGCTCATTGAAGCCATCGCACAGCGCTTCCCAGCAGATTACACAAAGTACGGCGGGCCGCGATATTGGAATGATGGCATTTTGGCCTTTGTCACAGATTTCTCAGCCATACAGACTTATTTCGGCGCTGCGCTTAGTATCGGGCGACGTAGTTCAAGGAATCGGAAGATGACAATCGAGTGGGTCTGCAAACATCACAGCGATCTGGGACTGGAGCAGCTGTACGCCATTTTGAAATTGCGCTCGGAAGTGTTCGTGGTCGAACAGCGTTGCGCGTACCTGGATCCGGACGGACAGGATCTGGACGGTGACACCTGCCATTTGATGGGCTGGGACGGTAATCAACTGGTGGCGTACCTGCGCCTGCTGGACCCGGAATCCCAGGGCGGCGACGTGGTGATCGGCCGCGTGCTCACGGCGCCGGCCGGGCGTGGCAAGGGGTTGGGCCATGAAATGATGGAACAGGCGCTGAAACAGGCCGAGAAGCGTTGGCCTGAAGTGCCGATCTACCTGTCGGCCCAGGCGCATTTGCAGGGGTATTACGGGCGGTACGGGTTTGTGGTGGCGGGTGAGGAATATCTTGAGGATGACATTCCGCACATCGGGATGCGCCGGTCCTGAAGGTCTCTTCGTCGGAACGCCCTCGCGAGCAAGCTCGCTCCCACAGGGGGAACACATTTCAATGTGGGAGCGAGCTTGCTCGCGAAGGCGTCAGCCCTGACGCCACAAGACTCAGGGATACTCGAGAACAGCCTTGATCTGCCGCAGATTGCGCTCGATCCACCCCCGATCAATCGCCCCCCACTCCCGAATCCGATAACGCCCCGCATGATTGCGCGCGCCCTCTTCCTGTTCGAACTCGCAGACGATATCCAGATCCGCCAGCGCCGCAATGGTGTCCTGCGCCGTACGCCGGGGCATGCCGGTGATCTCGGTCAGCGCCGGCACGCTGCTGGCCAGGCCGCTGTCGATCAGGTACGCCACGTACAAGCGCCGGTAGAAACTGCTCTTGGTCTTGCTTACGTCCATGCATGCGCTCCGGTGTTTGATGTCTTATTGCATGTCCAGCCACGTCAGGTACACCCGCAGATCGAACTCGATCTGGTGATAGCCCGGCAGCATGTGCTCACATAATTTATAGAACGCCTTGTTGTGATCCGACTCCTTGAAGTGCGCCAGTTCGTGCACGACGATCATCTTCAAAAACTCAGGCGCGGCCTCCTTGAACAGCGAGGCGATGCGAATCTCTTTCTTGGCCTTGAGCTTGCCGCCCTGCACCCGCGAGACCGTGGTGTGCAGGCCGAGGGCGCGGTGGGTCAGGTCGAGGCGGTTGTCGAACAGCACCTTGTCGATGGCCGGGGCGTTGCGCAGGTATTCCTGCTTCAAGTCCAGCGCGTAACCGTACAACGCCTTGTCGCTCTGCACGTCGTGACGGCCCGGATAGCGTTGGCTCAGGTAATCACCAAGGCGGTTGTCAGCGATCAATTGGCGCACCTGATCCTGCAGATTCGCGGGATAGGCCTGGAGGTATTTCAACGCAGTCATGGGGCGGCACAGATCATGAAAAGGCCGCCAGTGTAGCGAATTCAATCGGCCAACGCGCTCCAGTCGAACGGCTCGGTAAAGCGTGCGGTGTCCTCGGCGACCAACGGCCGCGCCACCAGGAAGCCCTGCACGTACTCGCAACCATGAGCTTGCAGCCACTGATATTGCTCGACGGTTTCCACGCCTTCGGCAATCACCAGCAAGCCGTATTCCTTGCATAAGTCGATGACCGTGCGCACCAGCGAAGCGTCGCGAGACGAGTCCGGCAATCGGGCGATCAGGTGCCGATCGAGTTTGAGGGTATCCAGTTCCAGATCGCGCAGATGCGCCAGCGAGCAGGACCCGGAACCGAAATCGTCCAGCGCCACCCGCACCCCGAGATTGCGCAGCAGCTTCAGCTGTTTGCGGGTCTCGTCCGGGTTGATCGTCAGCGCCTCTTCGGTCACTTCCACTTCCATCTGGTGCGGCTGCAAACCATGGCGCTCCAGCACCTGACGCAATTCGGTGACCAGATTCGGCAGGCCGAACTGGGTGTTGCTCAGGCTCACGCCGATCACCAGATCTCCTGAGAACTCGGCCTCCCACGCCTTACGCTGCCCGGCGCTGCGATGATAGATCCAGCTGCCGAGCCGGCTGATCAGCGTCGCCTCTTCCAGCAACGGCAGGAACAACCCCGGCGGCACGTCGCCGACGCTCGGGTGCTGCCAGCGCAGCAACGCCTCGAAACCGCGAATCCGGCCATCGCCAATCGCCACCTGCGGCTGGTACACCAGATTGAAATCGCGGTTTTCGATGGCGTTGCGCACGCTCTCTTCCAGCATCAGCCGCGAGCGCGCGCGGCCGTTCATTTCATGATCGTAAAAGCGATATTGCTGACGCCCGGCACGCTTGGCCTCGTACATGGCGATGTCCGAGGCGCGCATCAAACCGTCGAGGTTGTTGCCGCAATCCGGGTAGGTGGCGATGCCGATGCTCGCACCCAAAGCAATATCGAGGCCTTCGATCTGCTGACAGATCGACACCCGCTCGATGAGTTTCTCGGCGATCTTCGCCGCTTGTTCGGGGAATTCCAGATCCAGCAGCGCGGTGAATTCATCGCCACCCATCCGCGCCAGAATGTCGAACGGCCGCAGGCAGGCTTTCAGTTGTTCGGAGACCCAGCGCAACACCCGGTCCCCGGCATCATGCCCGAGGGAATCGTTGACCCTTTTGAAGCCGTCGAGATCGAGGTACATCAGCACCCAGCTGCTGTCCGTGCGCTCGCCGCGCAGCAACAGGTTTTCCACAGTCTGGTAGAAACCCCGACGATTGAGCAGCCCGGTCAGCGGATCAGTGACCGCTTGAAATTCCAGCTGTTGATGCAGATGACGCACCACCGACATGTCCAGGACCGTCACCACCATCGCGTGCTGTTCACTCGGCAACGCTGCGCAGGACAAGGCCACCGGCACCTGCTGGCCTGGTGCGGTACGCAGCAACGCGTCGTGTAAGCGCAACGTCTCGCCGCGTTTGTAACTGGCATAAAACTCGGAATCGACCCACAGCGGAATGTGCGGTTTCTGCAGGAAATCGAGAAACTCCTGCCCTTCCAATTCCTTTACCGGTGCATTGAGCAGCCGGGAAATCGCCGGGTTGGCGAAGCGGATCAGACCCTCCTCGCCCAGTACCAGAATCCCTTCGGCAGCGTTATCCAGCACCGACGCATTGAAGGCCCGCGCCGACTCCAGATCCTGACTCAGGCGCTGCAACGCCCGGCGATTGCGTTGATGTTCCAGCAACGCCTGGACTTTGGGTTTGAGAATCTGCGGATCGAACGGTTTGAACAGGTAATCCACCGCACCGCTGGCATAGCCCTTGATCACGGCGTCCTGGGACTGCTCGTTGGCGGTGAGAAAGATGATCGGGGTCAGGCGCGTGCGCTGGCTGCCGCGCATCAGACGCGCGACTTCAAAACCGTCCATGCCCGGCATCTGCACATCCAGCAGCACCAGATCGACGTCGTGTTCGAGCAGCAAACTGAGGGCTTCGAAACCGGAAGCTGCGGTCATAACCTGCCAGTCCTGGCGCTGCAACAATGCGCGCATGCTGATCAGATTTTCAGGGTAATCATCAACGATCAAAAGGACTGAGCTGCCTTCACCTGGCTGGGGTTGCGCGCATTCCATGCTGCTTCTCTTGTCGGGACATCTTGTGTCGGGGCATCTCGGATCAGTGTTCCGGCGTTTTCTCGTGAAAACCGTACAGTCACTGAGCGTTCACTCTAGTCCGGGATCTGTAAAAGCAATAGCTGTCATCCAGCCATCATTTAACCAAACCGATAGGCAGCCGACTAACGGTCACCGCTGAAGCCCTCGAAAACCGGGAAACATGGCATTTCGACAGGTTGTTGACGCCAATCATCCGCCAGACGGCCGTTAACAAAAAATCCCACTACGCTTATAAAGGCCGCCCCCAAGAACCGCGGGGTAGAGCATCTGGCACGCGCGTACAACTGCAAAAGAGTGGAAGAACCGACATGATCGACCTCGCAACCTGGAACCTCAGCGTTCCCGTTGGCAGCCCGCCCTACACCGTCGAAACCTCCAGACTGGTGAACGGCTTCAAGGATCAGTACTTCCATTCCGACACCGGCACCCTGTTCTTCTGGTCCCCGGTGACCGGCTCGAAAACCGAAAACGCCATCTACCCGCGTACCGAACTTCGTGAAACCTACAGCAACGGCACCCTGCGCAACTGGTATTACCCGGACGCCGACAACCTGCTGCGCGCGACCCTCTCGGTCAACAAGGTGCCCAGCTCCGGCAAGATCGTCATCGGGCAGATCCATGCCTATGAAAGCCAGAAGCCGATGCTCAAGCTTGAGTACCAGTACAAGGACAAAACCGAAACCGGCAACCTGGTGATCAAACTGCGCACCCATCCGGATCAGGACGAAAGCCGCGTCATCACCCTCGCCACCGGGATCAAACTCAATCGCGAGTTCAACTACCTCATTCACCTGAGCCCCGGCGGCGCGCTGGGCGTGAGTGCGGCCGGGTATCAGTGGGATTCGCAGATCAGCGCGACGTGGCGCAACAAACCGCTGTACTTCAAGGCGGGCGTTTACGTACAGGACAACACCGGGTACACCAGCGAGGGTGGGCAGGTGACGTTCAGCAAGCTGGATATCGATCACGATAAATAGCGACGGCGCGCTCGTTTAAGGCTGCTGTTTAAAGACGGTTCGCGTTACTTCCTGAAGCCTACAACGGCTTGCGTCGCGGCCTACCGGTACGCCAGAATCCGCCGGCTTGTGCGCCTGGAGGGCCGTCGGTAACTTGATTCGGGTCACTGATTCGCAGTGATCGGGTTTAGTAGCCTGTGGTGTTTTCAGCTACGTGCAACGCGCTGTCCATCAGACATTCCAGTCTGACTGTGATGGTGGCTGTGCGCAGGGCGCTTCGGCGCGCCGGTTAATGCTGAATACTCCCCGGTCTACTAACCTGCGCACAGCTGCCACCCTTCTTTTAGTAGGGAAGGACCGGCAGCTCCTTACAGGAGTTTTCAGCTTATGTTCAAACCTACGCCTAACCCGCCAGAAACCGATCCGGCCTCCCCCTACGATTCCCTCGACCCCAAAAAACTCAACGAAGCCGCCGAACGCGCCCTCGACCACTACCTCTGCCCCGGCGCCCGTATCATGGCCACGGTCAACGAACCCGACCCCATGTACTTCGCCAACCCCGCCTACAACACCGAATCACTGCTGGCCAACGCCAGCGAAACCCTCGGCTCCGCCAGCGAAATGCTCAACAACTTCGCCGCCACCCTCCCTCCCGCCGACCGCAAAACCGCGATAGGCATTGCGCAACTGGTGATGCTTGGAGAACTGGCGGTGAATCAGGCGCTGGACCACGTGGAGCCAAAAACTTAATCAGCAACTGGCTGAGGTAACTCATCTACCACAGAACCCGCCATAGGCGGGTTTTCTTCGCGCAGTACCGAAAAACTGCCAACAATAAATCCGTCACCTTCTTAATACGTCGCAAAAAACCAGTATCGACATATAACTATTCGATTTTGAACAAATAAGTAATTGATATAAAAAACTGTCATATTTGACAGTTAGAAAAACCAGAAAAACAACTCACACTATTGACACCAAAGCCAACAAACCTCGAGTAACCAAGAGAGAGCATCATGGCCAAGTACGTCGTACTTCCAGGAGTAACTCTTTATTACAGCGACGCTGTACAGCACCCACTAAAGTCACCATTCGGGGTTAATATGAAAGACCCTCAAAATGTTGTCTACCAGATTCACGGACTACCTTATGCGTCTTACCAGCGCCTATCCGGTATCAGCATAAAACTCCCCGCCAACACACCAATGGCTGGGGACTTGTCTCTCTATATCGACAACGTAACAATGGAAAAATATATCCAGACAATCATAAAAACCCTACGCACCATTTTCCACTCGACAGCGGCGCGACTCAATAGGTACGCCCGCATGAAGCTTAATAGTTTAGGAGCCATAAATCATGGCACAACCGACATACATAGTGACTTCAGCTACAACGTTTTTTTATTCGGACTCTACAATTCCTGCCGAAAAAACTATCGGCATTGACACTAAGTTTCCCCAAAACGCCGCTTATACACTATATGGAAAACCCTATGGGCAATTCCAGAGGCTAGGTGAATTCAACTTGGCTATTGACCCTTCAATCCCTTTACAAGTTGGCCAAACACCCGATGCATATGGTGACAACATCATGACCAACAACCCTGCCAATTCGTTCTCACATAACCGTCAAATATTAGGACCTCAACCGCTTAAAGTTTTTGCTGGAATGCCGGCCATGAGAATACTGGACACTGGAGATATTGAATGCTACGGCTCGGTGACTGATACAGCGAACAACAGGATTTACATAATCCTCTCCAGCGATCATTACCATACAACAGCCATAACCCAAGAACAACGAAACGTACCAAGTTGGGCCAGACAGAAATTTTTAACTAGTAGGATAAGACACACACGATCGCAGAGCATATAAAAACCGCCATATACAAAATCACAAATCTTCCCTATCAAGCTATATCCCCCCAACAACCAAACGGAGAATCAAACCATGAGCACTTCCACACCAACAATATCAACCCAGCGGTCAGTTCCATTTGTGCTTTTCCCATTCGACTCTATAGGTAGGGGCGCGAAATGCTGGATTAGAAGACCTGACGGCACAAGCGAAACAGTCGTATTAGACAACATAGATATGATTAACAGAAAAATTTACGCCACACGTCTCGACGGAACAAGTATTACCGAGGAAATCTCTGACATTGAACTATACCGAGAGAGCTACGTTGAGTGGCAAGCAGCCACAAAAAAATAGCGAGTTAACTTTTTAAAACATCAAAAGATGATGGAGAACAGAATGACTATCTTTCACTCCCAGGGCGAAGGTTTGCAATACAAAATTGGCGACACTATCAACTTCACCCACGACGGGTCAGCACTTTTCGACATGCGAATAATTGGAATCGACCAGACCGCAACCTCTTTAATTGCCGCACCTAATAGTGCTCCAAGCAAACTGAAACCCTACCTATTCAGGAATACAACACTCCTTACAAAAATAAGTTTCAAAGAACCGCCTAAAAACCAACTTTCAGTTGGTACGCAAACGCTCACTGCTTATCCAAGGAATGGTAATGGTGCAGTCTCAGGCGGCTTGATTGCATTTTGGGGAACGCCCGGTGCCGGGAGCACTAATTGGGATGACGGTGAGCCACCCTTAGTTCCACGCCCAGAGCACGCTTGGAATGTCCCTGATTATCCTGGGCAACAAACAAGTTGGCACTCGAACCTTTGCGTTTGCTGGAGGTGTCAGGCGATTTACGCTGCTGCCACTGCTTCTCTTGGTCATCCTGCAACGCCATGGGGAGATTATAGGTACGGTGACCCAGTGAAACCTTGAAAGATCAGAAAGGTGAGCTTAAAAAAATAGAAAAAAGGGGAGAAAAAGGGGACGGATTTATTTATCAACAAATAAATCTTCCCCTTTTTCCTTCCATGTAGACCATTCGATTTTTATACACCGCAAAATACTCACCAGCCAACGGAGGCACTTCACATGGCTAAGTACATCGTTTCTCCTGCACCTCTAGTTTTTTACTCCGATAGCAATATTCCAGCAGAACGAAAAATAGGTTTCGACCCCAAGGATATGAACAATGTTGCCTACACGCTCTACAACAAACCGTATAGCTTGTTTCGGCAAAATGACTTTAAGTGACTTTAAGGGGACAGATTTATTTAACATATGAATCCGCCCCCATAAAAAGCCCCTCATCTTTCCTCAAGCATTGAAAGACAGCGTGACCACCTTAACTAAAAAAGGAAGCTCTCCATGGCCACCCAATACGTTGTAGTTAAAGAACCATTTGCCCATTTCTATTCAGACACAACAACTGAAAGAGCGGAACCCATCATGGGTGTAAAACCAAGAGACACCAATAACGTCGCCTATACCTTGTACAACAAACCTTACGGCAAGTATCAATTTCTGGGCGGCTGTAATTTTTTGCTTCCAACATCCATTCCTTTCATACCCGGCATGGTCGTAGACTTTTATGCAGACAACACAACCACAGGCATAACTGCAAACTCATTCATCAACCAGCTGACACTACCCAGCAACTTCAACAATACCGATGTAAGGATTTTCATGGGCATTCCAGCCATGGACAAACTGGATAACGGCCTGATCGAGTGCTATGGCTCTGTGACAGACGCAGTGAACAACACTGTTTATGTCATGCAGTCTCTTTTCTTCACGATCCAGAAACCTTAGAAAACCGGATCATTGAATACCAAAGTGAAAAATTGAGGGGGCGTAATTTATAAATTTGCCATACACACCAAACCAATGAGTTCATCTGCAGAATAAATAAATCTGTTATCGGTCACTTTAACACCATCACACCAAGAAACCTGGAGTAACTGACATGAGTACAACACAAAACGTACAACGCCAGGTGCACCTGCGCACTGGCGACAAATTCACCGCGATCACAAAAAAAAACAAATTGGTCGACGGCACCATCGAATCGATAGACGGCGCAAGCGTAAAAGTAAAGAATACAGCAGGCATATTAGAAACTATTAGAAAGACTGATATCACTGCACTGCAGCTAGACAATTTTGATTATCATATACTTGATTATGTTGGCTCAAAGCCAGCAGCTTTCAACCCGCAGCCTGACTCCCCAAATATCTATCCGGGAATCGCAGAAACCGTAAGCATACCTAGTTTCCCACCCGCCGACCCAAAACCAATTACTGTTAAACCCTATATCCCTCCTGAACCTGATAGCACTCCGTGGATTTGGGATCGCTACAATAATCCCGGGTACGTGGAGGGTTCAAACGGACAACAATTACAACAAGGCTATGTTAGAAGCGACTCAACTACTTATGCATTGAAATTTACCTTCGAAGCGCAAGAAACAATTGAGGAGTCAACTGAAACCGTCAAGGTAAAAAGATATACATACCGCCCTGCATAAGCCAACCGACGACTCCAAGAGCTCTAGAGAACTATGAAGAGCTTATGGGGACAGCGAAACAAGAACTTATGGGGACAGATTTATTTATCATGCCATTGAGCAAACAGCAGCGCCGTTTGCTCTTACTTTTGGATAACCTCATGGCCCAAGAATATCGTCGCCCATAAAAAATCCGCCTCTCGGCGGATTTTTTATTCAATCAGCTCAACACCCAGTCTCAATTGACCTTGGCGTTCAACTCACCCTTCAGATAACGCTGATACATGCTTTCCAGCGAGATCGGCTTGATCTTCGAAGCATTGCCGGCAGTACCGAAAGCTTCGTAACGAGCGATACATACGTCGCGCATCGCCTTCACGGTTTCGCCGAAGAATTTACGCGGGTCGAATTCGCTCGGGTTGGTGGCCATCAGGCGACGCATGGCGCCGGTGGATGCCAGACGCAGGTCGGTGTCGATGTTGACCTTGCGCACGCCGTGCTTGATGCCTTCGACGATTTCTTCAACCGGTACGCCGTAGGTTTCTTTGATGTCGCCGCCGTACTGGTTGATGATCGCCAGCCACTCTTGCGGAACCGACGAGGAACCGTGCATCACCAGGTGGGTGTTCGGAATGCGCTTGTGGATTTCCTTGATGCGGTCGATCGCCAGCACGTCACCGGTAGGCGGCTTGGTGAACTTGTAGGCGCCGTGGCTGGTGCCGATAGCGATGGCCAGGGCATCAACTTGGGTCTTCTTGACGAAGTCAGCGGCTTCTTCCGGGTCGGTCAGCATCTGGCTGTGATCCAGAACGCCTTCGGCGCCGATGCCGTCTTCTTCACCGGCCATGCCGGTTTCCAGCGAACCCAGGCAGCCCAGCTCGCCCTCAACCGAAACGCCGCAGGCGTGAGCCATGGCGACAGTTTGTTGGGTCACGCGGACGTTGTATTCGTAGTCGGTCGGAGTCTTGCCGTCTTCGCCGAGGGAGCCGTCCATCATCACCGAGCTGAAGCCCAGCTGGATCGAGCGCTGGCAGACGTCAGGGCTGGTGCCGTGGTCCTGGTGCATGCACACCGGGATGTGCGGGAATTCTTCGATCGCGGCCAGGATCAGGTGACGCAGGAACGGGGCGCCGGCGTATTTGCGAGCGCCGGCCGAAGCCTGGACGATCACCGGGGAGTCAGTCTTGTCAGCGGCTTCCATGATGGCGCGCATCTGCTCAAGGTTGTTGACGTTGAAGGCTGGAACGCCGTAGCCGAACTCGGCTGCGTGGTCCAGCATCTGGCGCATGCTGATAAGTGCCATTGTGTGTCTCTCTCCCGGTTTGGGTCGTTAATCGTGCCAGCCTGCCGGAGCGGCGGCGGCTATTCAAGTGATTGCAGATCGGGGGTTGAGGCCCGGCCTGGTGATTCGATAAAGCAAATTCTGTGTTATTGGGCTTTGCAGCCCCGGCCGATCAGATCATTGGTAGCGACCCAGTAGACCAGGCCTTCATTACCTTTGATGTGAAACGCCAGCATGTCGTCGCTGTACAACGTGCCCGAGGCGCCCGGCTCTTCTTTCAGGCGATAGACCTGATCGCCACCGCCCAGTCGCACATCGACTGCCTTCTGGCCGGCGTCGGTGTAACGCCACAGCACCTTGGCCTGGCTGTCGCAGGTCCAGGTGGTCCAGTTATCCACAGGAGCGGACGACTGGAACGGGTTCCACTGCGCACAACCACCCAACAAGCCCAGTGCCGCAACGGCGATCAAACCTTTCATCCGTGTTCCTCGACCGGCAGCGCACGCCGCCGGACTTGAGTAAAGAGTCAGACCGGTCAAGGACAACCATGTTCCTTGGCCGGGGTTTGCGTCTCGTATTTGTCCAGACCGTCCGGCCCCGAGCGCTTGTTCAGCACCGGGTTGGTTTCGGCCTGCCAGTCGGCCTGGTAGCAGCCCTTCTGTGCCTCGCCGGGTGCCGGCTCCGGCGCAGCCTTCGGGTTACTCCCGCAGGCTGCCAATGTACCGGTCAGCAACAACAGCGCTAACGACTTGACCATCTGAACACTCCTTTGCCTGGCCAAACGGGCGGCCTCAGGCCTTGGCCCGGCTTTCCAGGACTTCAACGGCCGGCAGCACCTTGCCTTCGACGAATTCGAGGAACGCGCCACCACCGGTGGAAATGTAGGAGATCTTTTCTGCCACGCCATATTTATCGATGGCGGCCAGGGTGTCGCCACCGCCGGCAATCGAGAACGCCGCGCTTTCGGCGATGGCTTCGGCCAGCACTTTGGTGCCGTTACCGAACTGGTCGAATTCGAACACGCCGACCGGGCCGTTCCACAGGATGGTTTTCGACGACTTCAGCAGTTCGGCGAAGTTGGCAGCGGTTTGCGGGCCGATGTCCAGAATCATGTCGTCGGCAGCGACGTCAGCGATCAGCTTCACGGTCGCTTCAGCGCTTTCAGCGAATTCCTTGGCAACCACAACGTCCACCGGCAGCGGCACGCTGACCTTGGCGGCAATGGCGCGAGCGGTGTCCAGCAGGTCCGGCTCGTACAGCGACTTGCCGACCGGGTGACCGGCCGCAGCGAGAAAGGTGTTGGCGATGCCGCCGCCGACGATCAGTTGATCGCAGATCTGGCTCAGGCTGTTCAGCACGTCGAGTTTGGTCGAGACCTTGGAACCGGCAACGATGGCCGCCATCGGCTTGGCCGGGGCGCCCAGGGCTTTGCCCAGTGCATCCAGTTCAGCGGCCAGCAGCGGGCCGGCAGCAGCGACTTTGGCGAACTTGGCCACACCGTGGGTCGAACCTTCGGCGCGGTGAGCCGTGCCGAAAGCGTCCATCACGAACACGTCGCACAGGGCGGCGTATTGCTGGGCCAGTTCGTCGGTGTTCTTTTTCTCGCCCTTGTTGAAGCGCACGTTTTCGAACAGCACGATGTCGCCGGCCTTGACGTCAACGCCGCCCAGGTAGTCCGTCACCAGCGGCACTTCGCGGCCCAGGGCCTTGCTCAAGTAATCGGCGACAGGCTTGAGGCTGTTCTCGGCGGAGAACTCGCCTTCGGTCGGACGACCCAGGTGCGAGCAGACCATCACGGCCGCGCCTTTTTCCAGGGCCAGCTTGATGGTCGGCAGCGAAGCCAGGATACGCGCATCGCTGGTGACAACACCGTCCTTGACTGGGACGTTGAGGTCTTCGCGGATCAATACGCGCTTACCTTGCAGATCGAGGTCGGACATCTTCAACACGGTCATGGGTCGCACTTCCTACGGTTTTTTTGAAGTCGCTGTCTGCAGATAGTGTTCTGCAACATCCAGCATTCGGTTGGCAAAACCCCATTCGTTGTCGAACCAGGCCAGGATGTTCACCAGCCGAGGGCCGGAAACGCGGGTCTGACTGGCATCGACGATGGCCGAATGTGGGTCATGATTGAAATCACAACTTGCGTGGGGCAGTTCGGTGTAGGCCAACAGACCTTTGAGCGGGCCGCTGGTGGCAGCCTCGCGCAGGATCCGGTTGACCTCGCCGGCGTCGGTATCGCTCGCGGTCTGCATCGTGATGTCGAGGCAGGACACGTTGACCGTCGGCACGCGTACGGCTTTGGCCTGGATTCGCCCGGCAAGTTCCGGCAGCAGGCGCTCGATACCTCGCGCCAGCCCTGTGGAAACCGGGATCACCGACTGGAACGCCGAACGGGTGCGGCGCAGGTCTTCGTGGTGATAGGCATCGATCACCGGCTGATCGTTCATCGCCGAGTGAATCGTGGTGATCGACACATAATCCAGGCCGACTGCCTGATCCAGCAGACGCAATAGCGGCACGCCACAGTTGGTGGTGCAGGAGGCGTTGGACACCAGCAATTCATCGCCGGTCAGGCAATCCTGATTGACGCCGTAGACGATGGTGGCGTCGACATCCGCCTCGCTGGCCATCGGCTGCGAAAACAGCACACGCGGCGCGCCAGCGTCGAGGAAACGCTGGCCGTCTGCGCGGGTGTGCCAGGCGCCGGAGCATTCGAGCACCAGATCGACGCCCAGCGACGCCCAATCGATGCCTTCGGGGGTGGCACTGCGCAGGACCTTCACGCAGCCGCCATTAATATGCAGACAATCGCCGTCGACCCTCACTTCGCCGGGAAACCGGCCGTGAGTGGAGTCGAAGCGTGTCAGGTATTCGATGCTGGCCATGTCGGCCAGGTCGTTGATCGCGACAATTTCAAACCCTGCCTTCTCGCCTCGCTCGAACAACGCACGCAAAACGCAACGACCAATCCGGCCGTAGCCGTTGAGTGCAACTTTGTAGGGACGCGGTTGAGGCATGGGGTTCTCGATTACCGTGGTGTATCCGTTGATGCGATGGCGCCTGAACCATCGCTATCGCGAGCAAGCTCGCTCCCACATGGGGCCTATGTTGCAAACACTATTTGTGTCACACAACAAATCCCCTGCGGGAGCGAGCTTGCTCGCGATGGCGTCAGTTCAGGCGACACCTATTCTGGATCAGTCTTCCAGCAGCTCTTCAGCCTGACCCAGGATGTTTTCCAGGGTGAAGCCGAACTCTTCGAACAGTGCCGAAGCCGGAGCCGATTCGCCGTAGGTGGTCATGCCGATCACGCGACCTTCCAGACCCACGTACTTGAACCAGAAGTCGGCGTGGGCCGCTTCGATCGCGATACGCGCGCCAACCTGCAACGGCAGGACCGATTGCTTGTAGCTGGCGTCCTGAGCATCGAACGCGCTGGTGCATGGCATGGAAACCACGCGCACCTTGCGGCCTTGCTCGGTCAGTTTGTCGTAGGCCTGAACGGCCAGACCGACTTCCGAACCGGTGGCGATCAGGATCAGCTCAGGCTCGCCTGCACAGTCCTTCAGTACATAACCGCCACGGCTGATGTTGGCGATCTGGCCAGCATCACGGGTTTGGTGCTGCAGGTTCTGACGCGAGAAGATCAGCGCCGACGGGCCGTCCTTGCGCTCCAGGGCGTTTTTCCAGGCCACGGCCGATTCAACGGCATCGGCCGGACGCCAGGTGTCGAGGTTCGGCGTGCTGCGCAGGCTGGTCAGTTGCTCGATCGGCTGGTGCGTCGGGCCGTCTTCGCCCAGACCGATGGAGTCGTGGGTGTAGACGTGGATGACACGCTGCTTCATCAGAGCGGACATGCGCACCGCGTTGCGGGCGTACTCCATGAACATCAGGAAGGTCGCGCCGTAAGGCACCAGACCGCCGTGCAGGGCAACGCCGTTCATGATGGCGGTCATGCCGAATTCGCGCACGCCGTAGTACATGTAGTTGCCGCTGGCGTCTTCGGCGCTGACGCCTTTGCAGCCTTTCCACAGGGTCAGGTTGGAACCGGCCAGGTCGGCCGAACCGCCCAGCACTTCCGGCAGCAGCGGGCCGAACGCGTTCAAGGTGTTCTGGCTGGCTTTACGGCTGGCGATGGTTTCGCCTTTGGCCGCAACGTCGGCGATGTAGGCGTCAGCCTTCTCGGAGAAGTCGGCCGGCAGCTCGCCGCTCAGGCGACGGATCAGTTCATTGGCTTCGGTCGGGAATGCGGCGGAGTAAGCAGCGAAACGCTGATCCCACTCGGCTTCGACAGCGCGGCCTTTTTCCTTGGCGTCCCACTCGGCATAGATGTCGGCCGGGATTTCGAACGGGCCGTGGTTCCAGTTCAGCGCCTGACGGGTCAGGGCGATTTCCGCGTCACCCAGCGGGGCGCCGTGGCAATCTTCCTTGCCTTGCTTGTTCGGCGAACCGAAACCGATGGTGGTCTTGCAGCAGATCAGGGTCGGCAGCGGGCTCTTGCGAGCGGTCTCGATGGCGGTCTTGATCTCTTCCGGATCGTGACCGTCGACATTGCGGATCACCTGCCAGTTGTAGGCTTCGAAACGCTTCGGCGTGTCATCGGTGAACCAGCCTTCGACTTCGCCGTCGATGGAGATGCCGTTGTCATCGTAGAAGGCGATCAGCTTGCCCAGGCCCAGAGTGCCGGCCAGGGAAGCGACTTCGTGGGAAATGCCTTCCATCATGCAGCCATCACCCAGGAACACGTAGGTGTGGTGGTCGACGATGTTGTGGCCGGGACGGTTGAACTGGGCGCCCAGTACCTTTTCTGCCAGGGCGAAGCCCACGGCGTTGGCCAGACCCTGACCCAACGGGCCGGTGGTGGTTTCAACGCCCGGGGTGTAACCGAATTCCGGGTGGCCCGGGGTGCGGCTGTGCAATTGACGGAACTGTTTCAGGTCGTCGATCGACAGGTCGTAACCGGTCAGGTGCAGCAGCGAGTAGATCAACATCGAGCCGTGGCCGTTGGACAGCACGAAGCGGTCACGGTCGGCGAACGATGGATTGCTCGGGTTGTGCTTGAGGTAGTCGCGCCAAAGCACTTCGGCGATATCTGCCATACCCATGGGGGCACCGGGATGGCCGCTGTTGGCTTTTTGCACGGCATCCATGCTGAGGGCACGAATGGCGTTGGCACGCTCACGACGGCTAGGCATCGCTGATCTCCTGGGTGTGAATAGATTGAAACGGAAAAAAGGAGGGCATTTTCCCTCACCCGAGCGCCTCGGGGCAATGACAGATAGTCATCCGGAGGCGTTTTTCCAATGGATAACATCGGTTTCGGCAGGTGAAACCTTTCCGCTGTTCGTTTGTAGAGTTGACCGGACGGCGAGAAGTGCAATCGAATGCGCCATCCATCGAGCAATATCAAAACTTTTTGATATAGACCTTGCGATGCCTTCCGACCGTCACTAGACTGCCAGCCCTATGAACTTACGTGTGCCTTCCATTCGCCATGACGATTGCGACGAGCTGGCGGCCCTGTGCAAGGCCGGCGGCGATCCACTGCGGCTGAATGTATTGCGCGCCCTGGCCAACGACTCGTTCGGCGTTCTGGAACTGGCGCAGATTTTCGATATCGGCCAGTCCGGCATGAGCCATCACCTTAAAGTGCTGGCGCAGGCGGATCTGGTGGCGACTCGCCGCGAAGGCAATGCGGTTTTCTATCGCCGCGCCCTGCCCCACACCGAGTTGCTGGGCGGCAAGTTGCACACTGCATTGTTAGAAGAAGTCGACAATCTGGCGCTGCCGGCCGACGTGGAAACCCGGATCGCAAAGGTTCACGGGCAACGCGCTGCCAACAGCCAGGACTTTTTTGCCCGGGTCGCGGAGAAATTCCGCGCCCAGCAGGATTTGATTGCCGGCCTGCCGCAGTACCGTGAAAGCGTGCTGGCCCTGCTCGACAAACTGAATTTCAATGGCGCAGCCACGGCCATTGAAGTCGGCCCCGGCGATGGTGCATTCCTGCCGGAACTGGCGCGCCGCTTCGGCACCGTAACCGCACTGGACAACAGCGCGGCGATGCTCGAACTGGCCCGTCAGGTATGTGAACGTGAACAGCTGGCTAACGTCAGCCTGCAATTGGCCGATGCATTGAATGGCGTGAGCCTTCAGGCCGATTGCGTGGTGTTGAACATGGTGTTGCACCATTTCGCCGCGCCGGCCGAAGCGCTCAAGCACATGGCCAGCCTGCTGCAACCGGGCGGTAGCCTGCTCGTGACAGAGTTATGTAGCCACAACCAGAGTTGGGCCAGGGAGGCCTGCGGTGATCTGTGGTTGGGGTTTGAACAGGACGATCTGGCCCGTTGGGCCACCGCTGCGGGACTCGTTCCCGGGGAAAGCCTCTATGTAGGCTTACGTAATGGTTTCCAGATTCAGGTCCGCCATTTTCAGCGACCGGCTGGCGACACTCACCATCGGTAAATTCAGGAAAACATCGAGATGAGCGAATACTCCCTCTTCACCTCCGAGTCCGTGTCTGAAGGACATCCGGACAAAATCGCCGACCAGATTTCCGATGCAGTGCTGGACGCCATCATCGCCCAGGACAAGCACGCACGCGTTGCGGTGGAAACCCTGGTCAAGACTGGCGTGGCCATCGTTGCCGGTGAAGTGACCACCAGCGCCTGGGTCGACCTGGAGCAGATCGTTCGTGACGTGATTTGCGACATCGGCTACACCAGCTCCGACGTTGGCTTCGACGGCGCGACCTGCGGCGTGATGAACATCATCGGCAAGCAGTCCCCTGACATCAACCAGGGTGTTGATCGTGCCAAGCCTGAAGATCAGGGCGCCGGCGACCAGGGCCTGATGTTCGGCTACGCCAGCAACGAAACCGACGTGCTGATGCCAGCACCGATCACCTTCTCGCACCAACTGGTGCAGCGTCAGGCCGAAGCCCGCAAGTCGGGTCTGCTGCCTTGGCTGCGCCCGGACGCCAAGTCGCAAGTGACCTGCCGTTACGAAGGCGGCAAGGTTGTCGGCATCGACGCCGTGGTGCTGTCGACCCAGCACAATCCTGAAGTGTCGTACAACGACCTGCGCGAAGGCGTGATGGAGCTGATCGTCAAGCACGTGCTGCCTGCCGAACTGCTGAGCAAGGACACCCAGTTCCACATCAACCCGACCGGCCAGTTCATCATTGGCGGTCCGGTGGGTGACTGCGGCCTGACCGGTCGCAAGATCATCGTCGACAGCTACGGCGGCATGGCTCGTCATGGCGGCGGCGCGTTCTCCGGTAAAGATCCATCCAAGGTTGACCGTTCGGCTGCCTACGCTGGCCGTTATGTTGCCAAGAACATCGTGGCTGCCGGCCTGGCCGAGCGTTGCGAGATTCAGGTTTCCTACGCGATCGGCGTGGCCCAGCCTACCTCGATCTCGCTGAACACCTTCGGCACCGGCAAGATCAGCGATGACAAGATCATCAAACTGGTCCGCGAAGTGTTTGACCTGCGTCCATACGCGATCACCACCATGCTCGACCTGCTGCACCCGATGTACCAGGAAACCGCAGCCTACGGCCACTTCGGTCGTGCTCCGCAGACCAAGACTGTTGGCGAAGACACCTTCTCCACGTTCACCTGGGAAAAAACCGACCGCGCCGACGCTCTGCGTTCCGCTGCCGGCCTGTAATTTTCCTGGCGGTACAGGAAGCCCCGCACGGTTCGCCGTGCGGGGCTTTTTCATTCGTACTCCGTGGGAGCGAGCTTGCTCGCGAAGAGGCCCGAATCAGCGACATCACATTCGGACTGGAAACAGCTCGCAAAACACCCATCTCTCTCAACAACAAATCCTCGCCTAGCCTTCAAGCATCTACCTGAGCAAGGACGCTCACGATGCTTGCCACACTGCGCCTGTTTTTGTTTTTCCTGCCGGTTTTCCACCTCAATACCTTCGCTGCCACCTGCCCGGACTGGCCCGCCGACCGGGCATCGAGCGAAGTCGCCGCCCTGCAACAACAGATCGACCGTTGGGACGACGCCTACCATCGCGAAGGCCGATCAGTGATCGCCGATGAGCTGTACGATCAGTCACGCCTGCGCCTGAACCAATGGCGCCGATGCTTCAAACTTCCTTCGCCACCCGAGCCGTTGCGCACTGCATCAGGCCCGGTGGCGCACCCTGTCGCCCACACCGGCCTGGACAAACTTCATGACGCTGCGGACATCGCGATCTGGCTGCGCAACCGCCAAAACGTCTGGATACAACCCAAGGTCGATGGCGTGGCGGTCACCCTGATCTATCGCGACGGCCGGTTGCATCAGGCAATCAGTCGCGGGGATGGCATTCGCGGGCAGGACTGGACGGCTTCGGCCAAAAAGATCGGAGCCATTCCGCAACAGCTGACGCAACCACAGGATCTGCTGGTGCAAGGCGAACTCTACTGGCGCTTGAACGGACACATGCAGGCACGCGCCGGCGGCGCCAATGCCCGCGCCACCGTGGCCGGTCTGCTGGGGCGCAAGGATCTCGACGCGGAACATGCCGCCGGCATCGGGCTGTTTGTCTGGGACTGGCCGCAAGGGCCTGAGGACTTGCCAGAGCGAATCGCGGCCCTGGCGCAATTCGGCTTTCCCCCCACCGAACCCTACACCCAGGCCGTCGCCAGCCTGAACGACGCGCAACGCTGGCGCGATCACTGGTATCGCTCGCCATTGCCATTCGCCACGGACGGCGTGGTTCTGCGCCAGAGCCAGCGACCGCCCGCCGAACGCTGGCAGGCTCGTCCGCCCTACTGGGCTGTCGCCTGGAAATACCCTTTTGCCCAGGCGCTGGCAGATGTACGCAAGGTGAATTTCAAGATCGGCCGCACCGGGCGCATCACGCCGGTGCTTGAACTGTCGCCGGTAACGCTCGATGACCGGCAGATCAAACGGGTCAGCGTCAGTTCGCTCAGGCGCTGGCAGGATCTGGACATTCGCCCCGGCGATCAGGTGGCAATCAGCCTGGCCGGGCTGACGATTCCGCGACTCGACAGCGTAGTGCTGCGCAGCAAGGAACGCGCCGATCTGAACGTTCCGCTGGCCAGCGACTTTCATGCCCTGAGCTGCTGGCAACCGACGCCAGGCTGCGAAAGCCAGTTCCTCGCGCGCCTGACCTGGCTCAGCGGGAAACAGGGGCTGGCCCTGCCCCATGTCGGTCGCGGTACCTGGGAGAAACTTCTCGAAACAGGCCGCCTGAACAGCCTGCTGGATTGGTTGACCCTCGACGGGCCGGAGCTTGCTAACATTGCCGGTCTCGGCGAGCGCAGCAGTGCCCGCCTGCTGCACAGTTTTCACAGCGCCCGCCAACGGCCGTTTCTACAGTGGCTCAAAGCCCTGGGATTGCCACCGACCGGTCAGGCAACACTCGCCGATTCGTGGCAGGCGCTGGCACAACGCAACACCGAACAATGGCAGGCAGAAGCCGGGATCGGCCCGGGCCGCGCGGCGCAATTGAGCGCCTTTTTTCGCGACCCGCAGGTACTGGCCCTGAGTGAAACCCTGCAAGCCGCCGGCGTCGACGGCTTCTGAACATGCAATCCCCGGCCCGCCGGGAACCCAATGTCCGCCGGAGCGCTCCAACAGCGCAGTGCTTTACCGACCCGATTGCCTTTGCACATGGAGCTTTTATGAAATTTCTCGCACCGCTCGCCCTGCTGTCTTTCTGCGCAGTCCTCGCCGCTCCCGTGATGGCCGACGAAGACGCGCCGGGCCTGACCGGTTGTGCCGCCAAGAAGCAGGGCATCATCAACCAGATCGAACAGGCCAAGTCGCGCGGCAACACCGACCAGCAGGCCGGCCTCGAAACCGCCCTGCGCGAAGTCACCGAACACTGCACCGACGCCGGTCTGAAGAAAGAACGCGAAAACAAGGTACTCGATGCCAAGCACGAAGTGAGCAAGCGCCAGGCCGATCTGGACAAGGCCATGAAGAAAGGCGATCCGGAGAAGATCGACAAGCGCAAGAACAAGCTCGCCGAATCGCGCAAGGAATTGCAGGACGCGCTGGACGAACTCGACAAGTAACCGCCAATGCGTTGAATGTGATGCCCTCTTCGCGAGCAAGCCCGCTCCCACATCAGACCGGGTTGCTCAGGTGAATACGGTCAAGTGTGGGAGCGGGCCTGTTCGCGAAGGCGTTCACTCAAACAACAGAAATCAATGGTCCCGAAATTCTTTATGGCAGGCACTGCAGGCATCTTCGACTTTCTGCACGGCCGGCCCCAGGTTACTGGCCTTGTAGGGTTGAACCTTACTGGCGATCACCAGTTCACCGGTAGCCGCTTCAAGGGTGCGGGCCATTTCCTGGAAGCGGGCCTGTTTTTGCCAGACATCGTCCTTGGCGCTGGTGTGATCTTCCTCGCGCACCTGCGGGAAATGTTTCCACGGTTCATGGGACAACGCATCGAGCTTGACCGCACCTTCCGCAAATTTCGGCCCGTCGAAGGCAATGCGTCCGCGCAGCATGCCACCCAGGTCTTCGCTGGTCTTGAGCATCTGTTTGAAGATCGCCTTGCGCTGACCCAGCGGGGAATTCGGGTCGACACCGCCACAGGCGGACAAGGTCAGGCAGGCCAGCAATACAACAGAAATTCTTTTAAGAGTCATGGTGGCTTCAGGTCACGGAAATCGGCGGCCAGTATCCTCGGGTCACCGCCAAACACCAATAGCCCTATTAACAATAAGGGTTGCTTGAGCGCATGGAGCACTTCTGCAACCGGCACAGGAAATTCTCCATGAACAGCCGTTTCAAGGCCTGGCGTCATCCGCTTATCGCTGCCCTCCCGCTCTTGGCGGTCCTCGCCGGCTGCACCGGTGGCGACAGCGCCAAGCCGAAAACCCACGCCTTGGCCACCTACTCCAGTGCCACCTGGGACGCATTGCCGGCAGTGTCCGACAGCGATCTGGTGGCCGGTTTCGGTTCCTGGCGCAGCGCCTGCACCCGGCTCAAGGCTGATCCGGTCTGGGGCGCGACCTGCGCGGCAGCCGCCAATGTGCCGCAAAGCGCCGGCGACATCCGCGCCTTCCTCAAGCAGAACCTCGACGTCTTCGGCCTGCGCGCCGAGAACGACAACCCCAACGGCCTGATCACCGGCTACTACGAACCGGTCTATCCCGGCAGCCTGACGCAGACCGCCACCGCCAACGTGCCGGTGTATGGCGTGCCCGAGGACATGATCATTGTGTCGCTGGACAGCATTTACCCGGAACTGAAAGGCAAGCGCCTGCGCGGCCGCCTCGAAGGTCGCGTGCTCAAGCCTTACGACGACGCGGCGACCATCGAAAGCCAGGGCGTCAAGGCGCCGGTCGTGGCTTGGTTGACCGACCCGATGAACCTGCAATTCCTGCAGATTCAGGGTTCGGGGCGGATTCAGACCGATGACGGCCGCCAACTGCGTATCGCCTACGCTGACCAGAACGGTCACCCGTACCGGCCGATCGGCCGCTGGTTGGTGGAACAGGGCGAGCTGAAAAAAGAAGAAGTGACCATGGGCGCAATCAGCGACTGGGCCAAGGCCAACCCGTCGCGCATTCCGGAACTGCTGGCGAGCAACCCGAGCTACGTGTTCTTCACCCGCAACCCGGACAGCAACGAAGGCCCGCGCGGCTCGCTGAATGTGCCGCTGACCGCCGGTTACAGCGCGGCAGTGGATCGCAAGGTGATTCCGCTGGGCAGCCTGTTGTGGCTGTCGACCACTCGCCCGGACGGCACGCCGCTGGTGCGCCCGGTGGCCGCGCAGGACACCGGCGGCGCGATTGCCGGCGAAGTTCGCGCGGATCTGTTCTGGGGCACCGGCGATGCCGCCGGACAACTGGCCGGCGACATGAAGCAGCAAGGGCAGATCTGGATGCTCTGGCCAAAAGGCGCGGCGCTGCCGCAAGTGCCGCAGGTGGCCGACAAGCCGTAGGCACAATGCAAAAGATCGCAGGCCTCGTCAGCCTGCGATCTTTCAGGGTTCAGACCGACACGAAGAAGAAACTGGCAATCAGCCCCATCCCGACGAACCACACCAGCGACCGCAGCATCGCCCAGTCCGCCAGATAGCAAATGATGTAGAGCAGGCGACTGGTGATGAACAGCACCGCCAGCACATTGACCGTTACCAGCTCCGCAGTGCCCACCAGGTGCGCGACGATCACCGCCGTCGCAAACGCCGGGGTCACTTCAAAACTGTTCAGTTGCGCCGCATGGGCACGGCGCGCCACGCCATCCACGCTGTCCAGAAAGTCCCGGGGATCATGATTGTCCCGCAGCCTGAAACCACCCGAGGCCTTGGCCACGACGGTGCACAGATAGGGCAGAAAGATCGCGATCAACACACACCACAGAGCCACCGTCATAACGCCGTCCTTCTTTCGAGTTTTAGAGTTGCCGGGCGGTCAGAGCTTCATCACCAGCATGCCGACCAGCACCAGCCCACAGGCTAAGAGCCGTGGCCGGCCGAAAGGTTCTTTCAGGTATCGCATGCCGAACAGCACCACCAGGATCACGCTGATTTCACGCAATGCCGCCGCTTCGGCAATCGAACCCAACTGCATCGCCCACAGCACCAGAGCGTAGCTGAACAACACGCAGAACCCGACCGCCAGACCCAGCCTCCATTGCTCGCGCCAGAACAGCCTGAACGCCGGACGTTTGGCCACCCACGCCAGCAACGGAAACGGCCAGGCACTGAGCAGTGTGACCCAGACCAGGTAATCCAGCGGATGCGACCAGCGCCGCAACGCCTGGCCATCGATGTAGGTGTAGCAGCCGATGCACAAGCCGATCAGCGCCACTACCGGCAGCATCGACCACGGCAGGTGTTTCCCGCCGCCGCCCTGCCAAAGCAGGCAGGCCATGCCCAGCGGGATCAACAGGATCCCGAAGATCTGCTGGGTGGTCAGCACTTCGCCGGCGAAGATCAGGGTCAGCGCCAGCACGACCAGCGGCGACAATCCGCGCATCAATGGATAGACCAGCCCCAGGTCGCCGACCCGATAGGCCTGGATCAACAGGTAGCGATAAAGCAGCTCGAACGCCGCCGACGCCAGAATCCACGGCCAGATCTCCGGCGGCGGCAGGCTGATGAAAGGGAATGCCAGCGCGACGAACAACAGTGCCACGGTGTCCATGCAGGCCACCACCAGCAGCCGCTCGGCACTGAATTTGATCAACGTATTCCACGCTGCGTGCAACAGCGCCGCCACCAACACCAGAGCTGTCGCCAGCACGTGCCACTCCTTGCTTCTTGTTATTGAGCCTGAGCCAATTAGTCAGATTATTGATTCGCGATGTGTCAGCAGCTGTTTATACTGCAAGCGACCACGCCGCACTCAGTTGCGCACAGACAAATTCCAATAATTCCTGCCTGCCCCGTTCTCGTCCGAGAGCGGTCGCCGGCCTGCGTATGCCTGATCAAAGCGTCAAGACTAACGACAGAGACCTTGCGCATGCCACTCGCCTTGCTTGCACTCGCTGTTGCCGCTTTCGGCATCGGCACCACTGAATTCGTCATCATGGGCCTGCTGCCCGATGTCGCCCGCGACCTCGCGGTGAGCATTCCCCACGCCGGCCTGTTGATCACCGGCTACGCCCTGGGCGTGGTGTTCGGTGCGCCGATCCTGGCGATCGGCACCGCCAACATGCCGCGCAAGGCCACACTGCTGGGCATGACGCTGATGTTCATCCTCGGCAACGTGCTGTGCGCACTGGCGCCGAACTACGCGACACTGATGGCGGCGCGGGTGGTCACTGCGTTGTGCCACGGGGCGTTCTTCGGCATCGGTTCGGTGGTGGCCGCCGGGCTGGTCGCGCCGAACAAACGGGCGCAGGCAATTGCAATGATGTTCACCGGCCTGACTCTGGCCAACGTCCTCGGTGTACCGCTGGGCACTGCGCTCGGCCAGTACGCAGGCTGGCGCTCGACCTTCTGGGCGGTCTCGGTGATCGGTGTGATCGCCGCCCTCGCCCAGTGGCTGTGGTTGCCGAAACATATCCCGATGGACAAGGCCAACCTCGCCAGCGAATTCAAAGTGCTGGGCAAGGTCAACGTGTTGCTGGCGCTGGGCATGAGCGTGCTGGCCTCCACCAGCCTGTTCAGCGTGTTCACCTACATCGCGCCGATTCTGCAGGACATCACCGGCGTCAGCCCCCACGGCGTGACTGTGATGCTGTTGTTGTTCGGCGTCGGCCTGACCGGCGGCAGCATGCTCGGCGGTCGCCTGGCCGACAGTCGCCTGCTGCCGTCGCTGGTGGGTGTCGCGCTGGCGGTGGTGGTGATTCTGGCGGCGTTCAGCCAGACCAGTCGAGCGGTGGTTCCGGCGGCGGTCACGCTGGTGCTGTGGGGGATTTTTGCCTTCGCCCTGTGCCCGATCCTGCAACTGCTGATCATCGATCAGGCGCATGAAGCACCGAACCTCGGTTCGACCCTGAACCAGAGCGCGTTCAACCTCGGCAATGCCGCCGGCGCGTGGATCGGCGGGCTGGTGGTCGCCAGCGGTGCGGACCTGGCCGACTTGCCGTGGACCGGCGCGCTGATGGGTGTGCTGACCGTGCTGACGGCGCTGTTTTTCATCTACCTGCAACGTCGGGGTGTTGCTGCGGTCAATGTGTCCGGCTGATTTCCCCGGGGACACCATTGTGTCCCCACCCGGCGTCAGCCCATCCAACCCTTGCGTCCTTGAGCGGGCGCGCTGTCTTTCACCCCCCATCCAAAGGACTCCGGATGCTTGAACTCGTTGCCGCTTTCATCTGCCTGACCACCCTCCTCACCTTCGTCAATTTCCGTTTCATCGGCCTGCCCCCAACCATCGGCGTGATGGTGACTGCACTGATGTTTTCCCTGTTGCTGCAAGGCCTGAGCCTGCTCGGTTACCCCGGTCTCGAAGAGCGCGTGCAGCAGCTGATCGGCCAGATCGACTTCGGCGATCTGCTGATGAACTGGATGCTCTCGTTCCTGCTGTTCGCCGGCGCCTTGCACGTCAACCTGAGCGACTTGCGCAGCTACCGCTGGCCCATTGGTCTGCTGGCGACCTTCGGCGTACTGATCGCCACTGCCGTGATCGGCAGCCTCGCCTATTACATTTTTGCCCTGTTCGGCTGGCACGTGAGCTTCCTCTACTGCCTGTTGTTCGGCGCACTGATTTCCCCGACCGACCCGATCGCGGTACTCGGCGTGCTGCGTACGGCCAACGCCTCGAAGCCGTTGAAAACCACGATCGTCGGCGAATCGCTGTTCAACGACGGCACCGCCGTGGTGGTGTTCACCGTGTTGCTGGGCATCGCGCAATTGGGCGAAACCCCGACCGTCGGCGCCACGGCCATGCTGTTTGCCCATGAGGCCATCGGTGGCGTGCTGTTCGGCGGGCTGATCGGTTATCTGGTGTACCTGATGATCAAGAGCATCGAGCAGCACCAGATCGAAGTCATGCTGACCCTGGCGCTGGTGATCGGCGGTTCGGCGATGGCCACCGAGCTGCACGTCTCGGCGCCGATTGCGATGGTGGTTGCCGGTTTGATCATCGGTAACCTCGGCCGCAACCTGGCGATGAACGACATGACGCGCAAATACCTCGACGGGTTCTGGGAATTGCTCGACGACATGCTCAACGCCCTGCTGTTCGCGCTGATCGGGATGGAGCTGTTGCTGCTGCCGTTCAACTGGCTGCACGTGGCGGCGGCGACTCTGCTGGCGCTGGCGATTCTGCTGTCGCGCCTGCTCACCGTGGCCCCGGCCATCGTCTTGCTACGGCGCTGGCGCACGGTGCCGCGCGGCACGATCCGGATCCTGACCTGGGGTGGTTTGCGCGGCGGTGTTTCGGTGGCACTGGCCCTGGCCCTGCCGCTGGGCCCGGAGCGCGATCTGCTGCTGAGCATCACCTACATCGTGGTGCTGTCGTCGATCCTGTTGCAGGGCCTGACCATCGGCAAACTGGTCAAGCATGCAACGCGCGACGAGCCGGCAACCGCTGCCGAGCTCGCGCACCACTGATCATTTTTTGATCTGCTGCGGATCGGGCTTTTTGGCCTGATCCGCTTACTCTTTTGGCGCAGCCGTCTCTTTCAGCGCAGCCGTCTCTTTCAGCGCAGCCGTCTCTTTCGGCGCACCGCTTTCACTGCGGATCTGCGCATGACTGATCAGGGCGAAGATGAAACTGCCGCCGATGATGTTCCCCGCCAGGGTCGGCCCGGCAAACACCGCCCAGAAATCACTCCACGGCAGCTCGCCGGCAAACACCAGATAGGACACCTCGGCCGAACCCACCACGATGTGCGTGAAATCGCCCAGCGCCATGAGATAGGTGATGAGGATGATGATCCACATCTTCGCGCTCTCCATGGACGGAATCATCCAGACCATGGTGGCGATCATCCAGCCAGAAACGATGCCCTTGGCGAACATCTGACTCGCGTGGTTCTCCATGACCTTGCGGCCGATTTCGAGAAAGGCCTCGTCGGTCTTGCTATCGAAGATCGGCAGTTCGAGCATCACGTACGCCACCAGAATCGTGCCGCACAGGTTGCCGAACAGCACGACAGTCCAGAGCCGGATCAATCGGCCGAAATTGCCGAACGTCGGTTTGGTCATCACCGGCAGCACGGCGGTCAGGGTGTTTTCGGTAAACAGTTGCTGGCGGGCGAGGATCACTGCGAGAAAGCCTGCGCAGTAGCCGAAGCTGGCGATCACCTTGAATTCGTCGCCCTCGGGCAGACGCGAATTGAGCAGGCCCATGCCCATCAGCGACAGGCCCATGGTCAGCCCGGCGGCCAGCGCCGACCACCACAGCGCGGCAATGCTGCGCTCCAGTTCCTGGTCGCCCTGTTTGCGGATGATTTCATGCAGAACCGCCGCGCGGGGCGGCTGGCTTTTCTCGACTTCGTGTTGTTCCTTGGCCGAGAGGTCGGGGGTCTTGCCGTCTGTTGGTGTGGTCATGGCGGGAAACCGGTGGCGGAGTCATAAGGCTACGACACGCGCCGCTCGGCTTCCGTTCGCCGGTCAGACGCGATTACTCGGTAACGGGCACGTCATCCTTGAACTGGTCTTTGACGTATCTGATTTCGGTCCGCCCGTGCGGCGCCGGCAGACCGTCTTCGCCGAGGTTGACGAAGACCATTTTCTCGACGGTCAGGATGCTTTTGCGGGTGATCTTGTTGCGCACTTCGCAGGTCAGGGTGATCGAGGTACGGCCGAACTCGGTGGCGGTGATGCCCAGTTCGATGATGTCGCCCTGGCGCGAAGCGCTGACGAAGTTGATTTCGGAAATGTACTTGGTCACCACACGCTGGTTGCCCAGTTGAACGATCGCGTAGATCGCCGCTTCTTCGTCGATCCAGCGCAGCAGGCTGCCGCCGAACAGGGTGCCGTTGGGGTTGAGGTCTTCGGGTTTTACCCACTTGCGGGTGTGGAAATTCATCTTCACTCCTGAGCGTCTTGCCGAATGATGGCGCCATCTTGGCAGACTGAGTGGTCATGCTCCATGAGGCTTCTACTATGGTCGCGATTGGCGATCTTCATCCGGCCGACAGAAACCCTTTGGAAGATCAGTCTAGACGGCTATAATCGCCCCCGTTTCAAAACGGTAACCTTCACTTGATACCGTTTTCCCGCCACCTGTCCGAGGGGCGCTGCAGCAGGTTCAACCTGTCAGGCTCGGATGGGGCGTTGGCCGGCTTGCGCCGGACACTAAACGCACAACGGCGCCCATTCGCATACATTACGAATGGAGGCTCTTCATGAGCGCTGTTATCACGCCTGCAGATTTTAACGATTACAAAGTTGCCGACATGTCCCTGGCTGCCTGGGGCCGTCGCGAAACCATCATCGCCGAGTCGGAAATGCCGGCCCTGATGGGTCTGCGCCGCAAGTACGCTTCCGAGCAGCCTTTGAAAGGCGCAAAAATCCTCGGCTGCATCCACATGACCATTCAGACCGCCGTGCTGATCGAAACCCTGGTTGCCCTGGGTGCCGAAGTGCGCTGGTCGTCCTGCAACATCTTCTCGACTCAGGATCAGGCCGCTGCTTCCATCGCCGCTGCCGGCATCCCGGTTTTCGCCTGGAAAGGCGAGACTGAAGAAGAGTACGAGTGGTGCCTGGAGCAAACCATCCTGAAGGATGGCCAGCCATGGGACGCCAACATGATCCTCGACGACGGCGGCGACCTGACCGAGCTGCTGCACAAGAAATACCCACAGGTTCTGGACCGCGTTCACGGCGTGACCGAAGAAACCACCACCGGCGTACACCGTCTGCTGGACATGCTGGCCAAGGGCGAGCTGAAAATCCCGGCGATCAACGTCAACGACTCGGTGACCAAGTCCAAGAACGACAACAAGTACGGCTGCCGTCACAGCCTGAACGACGCCATCAAGCGTGGCACCGACCACCTGCTGTCCGGCAAGCAAGCGCTGGTCATCGGTTACGGTGACGTGGGCAAGGGCTCGGCCCAGTCCCTGCGTCAGGAAGGCATGATCGTTAAAGTCTCCGAGGTCGACCCGATCTGCGCCATGCAGGCCTGCATGGACGGTTTCGAACTGGTTTCGCCGTTCATCGACGGTATCAACGACGGCACCGAAGCGAGCATCGACAAAGCGCTGCTGGGCAAGATCGACCTGATCGTGACCACCACCGGTAACGTCAACGTTTGCGACGCAAACATGCTCAAAGCCCTGAAGAAGCGCGCCGTTGTCTGCAACATCGGTCACTTCGACAACGAAATCGACACCGCTTTCATGCGCAAGAACTGGGCATGGGAAGAAGTGAAGCCACAGGTACACAAGATCCACCGTACCGGCCCGGGCGCTTTCGACGCTCAGAACGACGACTACCTGATCCTGCTGGCCGAAGGCCGTCTGGTGAACCTGGGCAACGCCACCGGTCACCCGAGCCGCATCATGGACGGTTCGTTCGCCAACCAGGTTCTGGCGCAGATCTTCCTGTTCGGCCAGAAGTACGCCGACCTGTCGCCAGCCCAGAAAGCCGAGCGTCTGACCGTTGAAGTACTGCCGAAGAAACTCGACGAAGAAGTAGCCCTGGAAATGGTTCGCGGCTTCGGCGGCGTGGTCACCAAACTGACCAAGCAACAGGCTGACTACATCGGCGTGACCGTCGAAGGCCCGTTCAAGCCGCACGCATACCGCTACTAAGACAAGAGCAGCTGCGAGCTACAAGCTTCAAGCGGCAAGCAAGGTCAAAAGCCGGACTTGCCGTACGAAGCTTGAGAGCTCTGCCCCTATTTCAAAACAGTTTCAGGCAGCAGGTTTCACGCACGAGAGATCAGCGCACCTCCGCTTCTTTCGCAGCGTGTAACTTGCCGCTCGTAACTGGAGGCTCCCTCCATGTCCCAAGAACGCCGCTACAGCTTCGAGTTCTTCCCGACCAAGACCGATGCTGGGCATGAAAAACTGCTCGCCACTGCCCGTCAGCTGGCCACCTACAACCCTGATTTCTTTTCCTGCACCTACGGCGCGGGCGGTTCGACCCGTGACCGCACGCTGAACACCGTGCTGCAGCTGGAAAGCGAAGTCAAAATCCCCGCCGCCCCGCACCTGTCGTGCGTCGGCGACAGCAAGGACGACCTGCGCGGCCTGCTGAACGAGTACAAGGCTGCCGGCATCAAGCGCATCGTCGCCCTGCGTGGCGACCTGCCGTCCGGCATGGGCATGACCAGCGGCGAGCTGCGTCACGCCAATGAACTGGTTGAATTCATTCGTGAAGAAACCGGCAATCATTTCCACATCGAAGTCGCCGCTTATCCGGAGATGCATCCGCAAGCGCGCAACTACGAAGACGATCTCGCCAACTTCGTGCGCAAGGCCCGCGCCGGCGCCGACAGCGCGATCACCCAGTACTTCTTCAACGCCGACAGTTACTTCTACTTCGTCGACCGTTTGCAGGCGCTGGGCGTGGACATCCCGGTCGTGCCGGGGATCATGCCAATTACCAACTACAGCAAACTCGCGCGCTTCTCCGATGCCTGCGGTGCGGAAATCCCGCGCTGGATCCGCAAGCAGCTGGAAGCCTACGGCGATGACAGCCAAAGCATTCAGCGCTTTGGCGAACAGGTCGTCACCGAGATGTGCGAACGCCTGCTGCAAGGCGGCGCGCCTGGCCTGCACTTCTATTCCATGAACCAGGCCGAACCGAGCCTGGCAATCTGGAACAACCTGAAGTTGCCGCGCTAAAAAGACGTAACCGCAGGACCAGGAGATCGCAGTCGCGACAGCGCTTTCAGCGTTTTCGCCGATGCGATCTTTTGCTTTTAACGCCCGAAACAGAGCTTCTGCGGCCAGTTTCTGGCTCTTTGCCGTTTCTCGTCGTAATCTCAAGCCATGCCTTTGATCACGCAGTTATTCGCCGTGCTGGTTTTTGCTTGCCTGAGCTTTGCGGCTCGGGGCGAGAAGCTGCGTATCGTCACCGAACCGTGGGCGCCGTACGTCTATGAACAGGGCGGCAAGAACCTCGGACTGGACTACGAAACCACCGCCATTGTGTTCAAGCGCCTGGGCATCGAAGTCGAATGGCAGTTCCTGCCCTGGAAACGCTGCCTGTCGATGCTCGAAACCGGCCAGGCCGACGGCGCGCTGGACATCTTCCACAGCGACGAACGCGACGCCACCCTGCTTTACCCGAGCGAACCACTGTCGGACGTCGAGTTCGTGATGTTCTATGCCAACGACCGGCCGCACCCTTTTCACAGCCTTGAAGACCTCAAGGGCCTGACCGTCGGCACCTCGCCGGGCTATCTCTACAGCTCCGACTTTCGCGAATCGACCCTGTTCACCCGCGAGCCGGCCCCGACCCACGAAGCCAACTTCGGCAAACTGGTGCGCGGGCGTATCGACCTGCTGATCACGGATCGCCGGGTGGGCCAGCATTTGCTCGATGAGTTGGGCATTCGCGACAAAATTACCGAAAATCCGACCGTCATCAGCCGCCAGAGCCAGTTTCTGGCCGTGCGGCGCAATGCCGGGATGGATCTGCTGGTGCAGCGCTTCGGCGCCGAGCTCAAGCGTTTCAAGCGCGAACCGGCCTACGCCGAGCTCAGCGCCCGCTACGGCGCGGCCCCCGCCCTGGCGGCGCCGCTGGGCAACGCCACCGCCAGCGGCAAAACCGTTGAGCAGCAGGAAAGCGGCGCGCAGTGATTGCTCTGTTATACTCCGGCGTTCCCGCCAGGCTCACGCCCGGACGCCCGGAACCGTAACAGGCCTCCCGACCCGCTACAGCGCAGCTTTTCAGCCCGCGCGAGCACTCCGGACGTGCCTTCGGAACCGCAGCAGGACCGGACGGGATTGCGTCCTCTTAAACGCCATTCGCGCCAGGCAAGACTCCCATTGGGCCAAGCCCTAACTGAAACAGGATTACTCATGTCCTTTGCTTCCCTCGGTCTCTCCGAGGCTTTGGTCCGCGCTATCGAAGATGCGGGCTATACCGAGCCTACTCCGGTGCAACAGCGGGCCATCCCCGCCGTGTTGCAAGGTCGCGACCTGATGGTTGCGGCACAGACAGGTACCGGTAAAACCGGCGGTTTCGCCCTGCCGATCCTCGAGCGGCTGTTCCCCAACGGCCACCCGGACAAATCCCAGCGTCACGGCCCGCGCCAACCGCGCGTGCTGGTCCTGACCCCGACCCGCGAACTCGCGGCCCAGGTTCACGACAGCTTCAAGATCTACGCCCGTGACCTGAAATTCGTCAGCGCGTGCATCTTCGGCGGCGTCGGCATGAACCCGCAGGTTCAGGCCATGTCCCGCGGCGTGGACGTCCTCGTTGCCTGCCCGGGTCGTTTGCTCGACCTGTGCGGCCAGGGCAGCGTCGATCTGTCCCACGTTGAAATTCTCGTGCTCGACGAAGCCGACCGCATGCTCGACATGGGCTTCGTCCATGACGTGAAGAAAGTCCTCGCGCGCCTGCCGGCCAAACGCCAAAACCTGCTGTTCTCGGCGACCTTCTCCAAAGACATCACTGACCTTGCCGGCAAGCTGCTGCACAACCCGGAACGCATCGAAGTGACGCCGCCGAACACCACAGTCGAGCGCATCGAACAACGCGTCTTCCGTCTGCCAGCCAGCCACAAGCGTGCACTGCTGGCCCACCTGATCACCGCCGGCGCGTGGGAACAGGTGCTGGTGTTCACCCGCACCAAGCACGGCGCCAACCGTCTGGCCGAATATCTGGACAAACACGGCCTGCCGGCTGTGGCGATCCACGGCAACAAAAGCCAGAACGCTCGCACCAAAGCCCTGGCCGACTTCAAGGCGAATCAGGTGCGCATCCTGGTAGCGACCGACATCGCGGCTCGCGGTCTGGACATCGACCAGTTGCCACACGTGGTCAACTACGAACTGCCGAACGTCGATGAGGACTACGTGCACCGCATCGGCCGTACCGGCCGTGCCGGCCGTTCGGGCGAGGCGATCTCGCTGGTCGCGCCGGACGAAGAAAAGCTGCTGAAAAGCATCGAACGCATGACCAAGCAGAAAATCGCCGACGGCGACCTGATGGGCTTCGATGCCAGCACCATTGAGGCCGAAAAGCCGGAAGCCCGTGAACGTCCGGACATGCGCAACCCGCGCAACGCCCGTGGCCCACGCGGCGACGGCCCGAATGGTGGCGGTGGCGGCGGCGGTCGTAAAGACAAAGGCAAAGACAAGGGCAAGGAAAAACCGGCCGGCGAACGCGGTGAGCGTGGCGAGCGTCCTGCCCGTCAACAAAAGCCGCGCGAAGGCACCCAGGCTCGCGAACAACGCCAGCCGAGCCAGCCGCCACGCATCCCGGCAGATCGCGCTCCGGATGAATTCCTCGACGACGATATCGATAATTTCGGCAACCGCGTTGACTACGTGCCGAAGCAGGCTCCGGCCGGTGGCCGTGGTCGCCGTCCTGGCGGTCAGGGCCAGGGCGCAGGTTCGGGCGCGCCACGCGGTGGTCAGTCGCAAGGCCGCCAGAACGGCCCGCGCAACAGCAACGGTTCGAGCACCGGCACCCCGCCAGGCAAACGCAACGGCCCGCGCAATGGCGCCCCGCGTGACGGCCAGGGTCGTCGCGATGAAAACTCGCGCAACCGCCGCCCGGCCCGTGACGATCAGCAACGCGCTGAACCGGCCGTGCAGAACCCGCGCAGCAGCGGGCCGAAGATCATGCACAAGGAATCGAAAGCCGACCGCTTCCCGACGCCTGAGCAGCTGGATCAACTGCCAAGCCGCCCACGCGGTGAAAAACCGGCCTTGCTGACCCGCAATCGCTGAGTTTTCGACTGCTATGAAAAATGCCCCGGCCTGAAAACCGGGGCATTTTTTTGTGCGTCGCCGAGACGAGCGTTGCCGAAGGCAATAAAAAACGCCCCCGGTCGCAAGACCGCGGGCGTTTTTGTGTGTCAGGCGAAAATTACTTCGCTTTGACACCTTCAAACGAGATGTACAGGTCGACGTTGTCGGACTGTGGACCCAGATCCATCATCTTGCCGAAATCAGAGCGCTTGATGCTGGTAGTGCCTTCGAAGCCGGCACGGTAGCCGCCCCATGGATCCTTGCCTTCACCCAGGAAAGTGGCCTTGACCACGATCGGCTTGGTCACGCCGTGCAGGGTCAGGTCGCCGGTGACGTCAGCCGTGTCTTTGCCAGCGGCGTTCTTGCCGGTGGATTTGACGCTGGTGGAAACGAACTTGGCGTCGGCGAATTTGCCCACATCCAGGAAGTCTTTGCTGGCGATGTGCTTGTCACGCTCGGCGTGGTTGGTGAACACGCTGGCGGTCTTCACGTCGAATTCGATCTTGCTGTCTTCAGGCTTGGCAGCGTCGAAGCTGAACTTGCCGCTGATGTCCTTGAAGGTACCCGTGATGTAGCTGTAGCCCAGGTGGCTGATCTTGAAGTCGACGAAGGCGTGCTGGCCTTCTTTATCAACCACGTAGTCAGCGGCCATCACGTTGGCGGACAGAACGGCAGAACCGATTGCCAGAGCGGCCAGAGTCTTTTTCAACATGCTTTGTTTTCCTTTGGAGTCGAGGTTGAACATCAGGCTTTGCGTCCCAGCATTCGTGTCAGGGTCGCATCACGATCGATAAAGTGGTGCTTCAATGCTGCCAACGCATGAAGGCCGGAAAAAATTACCAGCGCCCACGCCAGCCAGAGATGAATCACACCGGCGGTATCTGCCTGATCCGGTAGTCCGGAAACCAGTGCAGGAACTTCAAACAGGCCAAACACCGGGATCCCGACACCGTCTGCGGTGGAAATCAGGTAACCGGCAATCATCACGGCAAACAGACCGAAGTACAGAAATGCGTGGCCGAACTTCGCGCCGAGGCGCGTCATGCGGCTGTAGCTTTCCAGCGACGGCGGCGGCGGGCTGACAAAGCGCCACATCACCCGCAACACCATCACTCCCAGCAGCACCAGACCGATGCTCTTGTGCAGATCCGGCGCGTCTTTACGCCAGGTGCTGTAGTAATCCAGCCCCACCATCCACAAGCCCAGCGCAAACAGCCCGAAGACCGCCAGCGCCACACCCCAGTGCATGAAGATGCTGACCCAACCGTAGCGCGAAGAAGAGTTACGTAGCTGCATTGCCCAAATCCTGTGAGAACTGCGAACCAAGACTAGCGAGTTATCTATCGAATTAAAGCGGAAAATTTTGCTTTGAAATATCGAGAAATACGATCAAGAGTCTGGAAGTGGCGTGTTAAGGAAAGATTAAAGGCGATTTTGCCCAGGTGCGGTTGAGAAAGGGCTGGCAGACCCTCCCCCCATTTCTGCGGCGTGATACGAGGCATGGACCTCGCCGCTCCGCTCGCAGAGACGGCCACGTAGGACAAACATTAACGATATATATGTATTGCAGATTGCGAATTTGCCCATGTTCAAATGAAAACTCAGGCATTCATTTGACAGGTGAAAACATGGCTCTACGATACATTCCTTTTCAAGCAAGTGGATCATCGGTACTACCTCCCAATCAAACAATGACAGCGGGGCAATATCTTCAATCCGAAAACGGCCGATTCCGTTTACTATTACAAAGTGATGGAAATCTAGTAATTAAAGATGGAGAAGCAGTGATCTGAATTGCAGATAGCAATCAGGCTTACAGTAAAACACTCCATCAAAAGAGAATGCGCGAACCTCTGCAATTCGTCATTAGTAACAACGGATTCCTATATGATCCTTCCCGAAGGCGTTTATGGATCGCGGAAGGCAACCACAGTACTGATAAATCGCTTTGGTACAACGCTCACCTCATCCTGCAGGATGATGGAAATCTAGTCATCTATGACGGACGGACTGGGAAACTTAGCTGGGCCCGCTGGGGGTTTGTCCCCGGCAGATTTCCTAAGCCAAGGCCTCTCAAGATCTTGTCTGAAGGCATTCCAATATTCATATGGAATTTCCCATAAAATCCGCCCTCTGAGCGCTTCAATTAATAGTCAAAGAGCATTCAGCTAATTTACCGAGCACTCCGGTTTAAATGGATCAATCTTGCATTTATGTGCTAACTCGAAATCATTCCTGGGAATCATCGGGATTTTCAATGGGTCTCTGCACTCACCCAATACGCACCCAGAAAGTGCAACTGACAGGATCAACAATATTGTAAATTTCATAGATGCTCCAAGTTTTTATGGAGCCTATGGCGTACCGCGAGCTGCAAGCAATCAATCCCTTCCGAATAATTTGTGGGATGTTTCCGATTGCTTTGAAAGATCACCGGCACTGCTCAAAAAAAACGTAATAACCAAGCATCTGATAGTGGATGAACGCGAAAAAAAACGCGGCCCGTATGGCCGCGCTTTTTATTGAAGCAAAGGCTTACTGAGCCTTCGTATCAGTGGTTGCCGCCGGTTTGGCCGCTGGCTTCTTCGCCGGTTCAGCTTTTTTCACCGCAGGTTTGGCTGCAGGTTTTTTCGTTTCGGTCTTGGCCGCCGGTTTCTTCGCTGCTGGCTTGGCTGGCGCTTTCTTCGCCGGCTCGGCCTTCACCGGAGCCGCTGGCTTCGGTGCTTCTACCGGGGCAGGCGCAGGCGCCGGGGTCGGTGCAGGGGCTGGAGCGGCTGGAGCAGGTGCCGGCTCTGGCGCTTTTACTGGCTCTGGCTTCTTGTCGTCGTCCGAACCACCGAACAGGTTGGTGAAGAAGTTGCCTTTCTTCGCTGCCGTGGCCGCACCTGCTGCACCTGCCGCCGCGGCTGCGGTGGCCGCTGCCGGGCCGACCTTGATCGGTTCGAAGGATTTGCCTGCCGCCAGGTCTTCAACCTGACTGGCCGCGCGCTGGCCGGTGCGCAGCGCGCCTTCCAGGGTGCCCGGGTACAAGGTGTCGGTGTGTTCGCCGGCAAACGCTACGCGTTGCAGTGGACGTTCCCACAGGCGCCAGAATTTGCTGATCTGGCCAGGACCGAAGGCCAGGTAAGAGCCGCCAGTCGACGGGTCGGTGCTGTAACGACGGATTTCGTAGCCGGTGAACGAGCCACGGGCCTGTGGATAAAAGGCGTGAAGACGGATCAGCACCTGATCGACCATCTGCTTGTCGCCAAAGGCCTGCATGACGCGGGCATTGTCGCCGGACAGGTTGATCACCACGTTGGCGCCGCCCTTCAGGGCTGGCTCGATCCACAACATGCCCAGGCCGGTGTTGCTGTAGATCTCGCCGGACATCCGCGCCTTGCTTTCCCACACCGGCGTCTTGAACTTCAACATGATCTGGTCGCGCCAGCCGTAGTTGGTGCCCTTGATCGCGGCCAGGTGCTGGGCATCCAGCGCCGGGGTCAGCTGGATCTTGTTGAGGGCGCGCAACGGCACCGCCAGCACGACGTAATCCGCCTGGTAGCCAACGCTGCCGACCTTGACGGTGACGCCATCCTTGTCCTGGGTGATGGCGGACACCGGCGAGTTGGTCTTGATGGTTTTCAGCTGTTTGACGAAGGCCTGGGCCAGCACCGGGCTGCCGCCGACCAGACGCGAAGCGCGCAGGTCACGGTCGGACACGCCGCGATACACCCGGCTCTGCTGCGCGAAATACAGCAGCGACAGACGCGAAGGCTCGTCGTAGTGGGTGCGGATATCCTGGTTGATCAGCTGACGCGCAGTGGCCGGCAGATTCTGCTTGTCGAGCCAGCTCGAGACGTTGATCTGGTCCAGGGCGTGCAGGGTGTTGGTCGCCGCCGGATTCTGCGGGTCGTCGATCGAGCGCGCCAGGTCGTCACGGGTTTTCTCGTAGCGCTTGAGCGCTTCGGCCGTGGCCGGTTGTTTGGTGGTCAGGTCGGCGGCGGAGAAATATTCGCCGTCGATCAGGTAACCCGGAGTCCGTACGAATTCAGGGGCTGGCGTGGTGTTCAGCTTGAAGGTCGACACGTACTTGTTCAGCACCGGCTGAGTCTTGTCGTTGCCGATCCACTCGCTGGTGGCCATGCCCGAGCGACCGCCCAGGCTCGGTTTGGCTTCGAGCAGCGTGACTTGCCAGCCCTTGTTCTGCAGTTCGTAAGCCGCCGTCAGGCCCGACAGGCCGCCGCCGATCACGATTGCGGTTTTATCCTTGGCCAGCGCCGTAACGCTAAACAGCCCCAACACCACTAGCGCACAGGCGCGCAGCCAACCGACAGACATTCAGCGAACTCCGGAAAAACACGTAGGAAAATGCAGTTTTGCGGGTCATACGACCCAAAGAATCGCGAAGAATACGTCAGCCATCAAAACGCCGCCAGCGACGTCTATCGGCCCGTACAAAGTAGCTCAATCGACACAATGGGTTGTTCCGGCGCGATGCATTGCATAGGCTTGCGCGATTGTTTGCCCGCGCCTGACGCGAGCCGCCTCGAGGAGACTGAACATGGGCCTGAACAACCAGTGGATGCAACGCGATCTCGCGGTGCTGTGGCATCCCTGCACCCAGATGAAAGACCACGAACAGCTTCCGCTGATCCCGATCAAGCGCGGTGAAGGTGTCTGGCTGGAAGACTTCGAAGGCAAGCGTTATCTGGATGCGGTCAGCTCCTGGTGGGTCAACGTGTTCGGCCACGCCAACCCGCGCATCAATCAGCGCATCAAGGATCAGGTCGATCAGCTGGAGCACGTGATTCTGGCCGGTTTCAGCCATCAGCCGGTGATCGAACTGTCCGAGCGTCTGGTGAAGATGACGCCGGAAGGCCTGAACCGGGTGTTCTACGCCGATAACGGTTCGTCGTGCATCGAAGTCGCGCTGAAAATGAGCTTTCACTACTGGCTCAACCGCGGCCAGCCGAACAAGAAGCGCTTCGTCACCCTGACCAACAGCTACCACGGCGAAACCATGGCGGCGATGTCGGTCGGCGACGTGCCGCTGTTCACCGAGACCTACAAAGCGTTGCTGATGGACACCCTCAAGGTGCCGAGCCCCGATTGCTACCTGCGTCCGCAGGGCATGAGCTGGGAAGAACACTCGCGCAACATGTTCGCGGCCATGGAGCAGACACTGGCGGAAAATCATGACAGCGTCGCGGCCGTGATCGTCGAGCCGCTGATCCAGGGCGCCGGCGGCATGCGCATGTATCACCCGGTCTATCTCAAGCTGCTGCGCGAGGCTTGCGACCGTTACGGCGTGCACCTGATCCACGACGAAATCGCCGTCGGTTTCGGTCGCACCGGGACGATGTTCGCCTGCGAACAGGCCGGCATCCGACCGGACTTCCTCTGCCTGTCGAAAGCCCTCACCGGCGGTTACCTGCCGTTGGCGGCGTGCCTGACCACCGACGAGGTTTACGGCGCGTTCTACGACGACTACCCGACCCTGCGCGCCTTCCTGCATTCGCACAGCTATACCGGCAACCCGCTCGCGTGCGCGGCAGCGCTGGCGACCCTGGACATTTTCGAGCAGGACAACGTGATCGAGAGCAACCGGGCGTTGGCTCAACGCATGGCCTCGGCGACGGCGCATCTGGTGGATCATCCGAATGTCTCGGAAGTCCGTCAGACCGGCATGGTCCTGGCCATCGAGATGGTCAAGGACAAAGCCACGAAAGAGGCTTATCCGTGGCAGGAACGCCGCGGCCTGAAGGTGTTCCAGCATGCGCTGGAGCGTGGCGCATTGCTGCGTCCGCTGGGCAGCGTGGTGTATTTCCTGCCGCCGTACGTAATCACCCCGGAGCAGATCGACTTCCTTGCCGAAGTCGCCAGCGAAGGCATCGACATCGCCACCCGCGAGAATGTCAGCGTGGCGGTACCGAAGGATTTCCATCCCGGGTTCCGTGATCCGGGTTGATTCGGCTTACTTGAGATTTGCAGTGCCTGGACTGCCTCTTTCGCGAGCAAGCTCGCTCCCACAGCGAAATGCATTCTAAATGTGGGAGCGAGCTTGCTCGCGAATGAAGTCGACTCCGATCCAACTGATTCACATCTTTTCAGAGAACCACCATGAGACTGTCCCGCTTCTTTATCGACGCCCCGCTGAGCACCGGCGAACACGAACTGCCGGAAGCCCAGGCGCATTACATCAGCCGCGTGCTGCGCATGGCCGAGGGCGATGCGGTGCAGTTGTTCGACGGTTCCGGCCACGAGTTTCGCGGATCGCTGGTGGAAGTCGGCAAGAAACGCGTGGTGGTGCAGATCGACGAGCAGTTCGCAGGTCAGGTCGAATCGCCGCTGCAAATCCACCTCGGCCAGGGCCTGTCACGGGGCGAGCGGATGGACTGGGCGATCCAGAAAGCCACCGAACTGGGCGTGACCGAAATCACCCCGATCTTCAGCGAGCGCTGCGAAGTCCGCCTCAAGGACGAACGCGCCGACAAACGCCTGCTGCACTGGCGTCAGGTGGCAATCAGCGCTTGCGAGCAATGCGGTCGTTCGCGAGTGCCGGTGATTCACCCACCGGTGCTGCTCACCGACTGGCTGAAGCAGACCGAAGCCGAGCTGAAACTGGTACTGCACCCGGTCGCCGAGCCGTTGATCAGCCACGCCAAACCATCGACCCTGGCGTTCCTGATCGGCCCCGAAGGCGGCTTGTCCGACGCCGAAGTCGAGCAGGCCAAGGCCAACGGTTTCCACGCCGCCCGCCTCGGTCCGCGCGTGCTGCGCACCGAGACCGCGCCAGTTGTGGCGCTGGCGGTGGCGCAGCAACTGTGGGGTGATTTCTAACCCGTCACTGCACCGGATCACTGATCGGTCTGGCAATGATTGCCTTGAGTTCGCTGGTCATCGGGAACTCAAGGTTCAAGCCTTTGGGCGGGATCGGCTGTTCGAACCACTTGCGGTAGATCCCGTTGATCTCCCCCGAGCTGTACAGGTCGGCCAACACACCGTTGACCAGTGCAAGGAACTGCGGATCATCCTTGCGCACCATGCAGCTGTAGATTTCCCGCGACTGCTCCTCCCCCACCACGACCCAGTTGTGCGGGTCGCGCGCCTTGGCCCGTTCGCCGTAGAGCAACGCATCGTCCATGTAGAACGCCGCCGCGCGCCCCGATTGCAGCATCTGGAACGCCTCGCCGTGATCCTTGGCACTGATCACGAAGATGTTCAATTTGTGATCGAGGTTGTAGCTCTTCAGATAGCGCTCGTTGGTGGTGCCGGCGGTGGTCACCACGTTCTTGCCGCGCAGGTCATCGAAGCTGTGGATTGCGCTGTCCTTTGCGGTCAACAACTGGCCTTTGACGTAGATGAAACCGTAGGAGAACGCGACCTGCTTCTGCCGTTCGGCCGTCACTCCGGTGGAGCCGCATTCAAGGTCGACCGTGCCGTTCTGCACCAACGGAATCCGCGTCTGCGAGGTCACCAGGTTGTACTTCACCTTCAGCTCCGGCAGCGCCAACTGCTGTTTGATGCGCTCGACGATCCTGTCCGCCAGTTCCACCGAATACCCCATTGGCTGCCCGGTGTGATCGCCCACATACGAGAACGGCACCGACGCATCGCGATAACCCAGGGTGATGCTGTTGGCGCTGGCGATCTTGCCGAGCGTACCGGTCAGCGGCACTTCATTGGCCTGTGCCTGGGCGCCGATGAACAGCGCCAGTGTGCAGCCGAGCAACGTGATTTTTTGCATTGTTATTCTCCGTTGTGGGTGGGGTGTTTTAGCAGAAAACGTCACGCCGCACGGGGATTGAACCCGTGCAGATCAATGGATGTGCGTTGCTGGCCGATCAGTTCGCTGAGCAACTGCCCGCTGCCGCAGGCCAGGGTGAAACCGAGCGCACCGTGGCCGAGGTTGAGCCACAGATTGCGATACGCCGTGGCGCCCAGCAGCGGAACGCCGGTGGGCGTTGCCGGACGCATGCCGGCCCACTCAATGGCGGCGTCATAGTGGCCGGCGTCGGGAAAGGTGTCGCGGGCCTGGCGTTTGATCAGCGCCAGTCGCTCGGGGTCCACCGCCGGGTCGAAACCGACGATGTCGACCATCGCCGCCACGCGTAACTGTTCGCCGATGCGGGCGTAGACGATCTTGCGGTCGTAGTCGGTGATGCTGACGTCCGGTGCCCGGTGTTCACTGCCAATCGGTACGGTCAGGCTGTAGCCCTTCAGCGGATACAGCGGCAGGCGCAGGCCGGGCAGCGCCAGCAACGGGCTGCGATGGCCGGCGGCGATTACCAGTTGTTCGACCGGCAGGGTTTCTTCGCCAAGTTCGATGGCCGTGACGGCGCCGTGGCTGTGACGGATGCCGGTGACTGCCTGACCGAGGCGAAACTCGCAGCGGCCCGACGCGTTCAATCGCGCCGCCAACTGTTGGCAGAAACCGTGACAGTCGCCGATCTCTTCATCCGGCGTGTAGATCGCGCCCACAAACGGCGCCTTGGCCAATGCCGGTTCCAGTTGCGTACATTCGGTGGCGGACAACACCTGCTGTTGCCGCGGATCGGCCAGGCCCTTGCGCGCATGGTCGAAGCTGGCGGCGTTGCGGAAGGTCACCAGTTTGCCGTTGCGCCGCCAGTTGAAACCGGCCAGCCCGTCGTCCTCGCGCCAGCGTTTCAGCGTGCTCTGGCTGAACAGCGCCAGACGCAACAGATGCGCGGCGTTTTCACGATTGACCGAGGTGCGGCAGGCGGCGAGAAACGACGCCATCCAGCGCCACTGCGTCGGGTCCAGGCGCGGGCGCAGCTTCAGCGGTGAATCGCCACGCAGGATCCAGCCGATCGCCTGCAGCGGCACACCGGCATCGGCCAGCGGCGCAACATAGCGATAGGACAACTGGCCGCCGTTGGCGAAGCTGGTTTCGCTGCCCAGCGACTGCCGCGCCTCGACCACTGTCACTTCGAAGCCGTCGCGCACCAGCGCATAGGCCGTTGCCAACCCGATCACGCCGCCGCCGATGATGCACACACGCTGAGCCATGTCCGTCCTTAATCGTTCTTGAAGACGAGACCGAGGTTAGGGCGAGGTGACAGGCGCCGAACAATGAATAAAGATGCCAGACCTATAAACCAAGGTTATGGACTCACCATGCGCCTTCGCCACATCGAGATTTTCCAGGCCATCCGCCAGACCGGCTCGGTCAGCGCCGCTGCGCAATTGCTGCACGTCTCGCAACCGGCGGTGACCAAGGTGTTGCAGCACGCCGAGCAGCAGCTGGGTTTTCCATTGTTCCTGCGGGTGCGCGGCAAGTTGCAGGCGACCCCGGAAGCGCTGGAGCTGGAGCGCGAAGTCGACAAGGTCACCGAAAGCCTGCAAAGCGTGCGGCGTCTGGCCCAGAGCCTGCGCCGCGAGCCCGGCCACAGCCTGCGGATCGGCGCGACGCCTGCCCTGGCGCTGTCATTGCTGCCGCCGGCGATCCGGCAATGGACGGCGCAGTTCCCGGACATCGCCTGCGAACTGTCCAGCGCCCACAGCCGCGAGCTGATGCAGAACCTGCTGATGCGCGAAGTGGACGTGGCCCTGACGTTGCAGTTGCCGGATCATCCAGGGCTGAAGGCGCAGGCATTGGCAGTGGGCGTGTTGGTGGCGCTGGCACCGAAAGGTTACTGGCCCGAGGAAGACGCGGGTCAGCCGTTGTCGCTGATGGCCCTGGCTGGTGCGCCGCTGATCGGGCTGTCCAGCGCCGATCCGCTGGCCGCCCGGCTCGACAGTTATCTGGAAGCCGTCGAACCACCGCCTCGAGTGCGGATTGCCGTGCAGACTTACTCACTGGCGCGAGCGATGGTGGAGTCCGGCGCCGGGGTGGCGGTGATCGATCCGTTCACGGCGCTCGGTGCTTCGCCGACCAGCACTGTGATCCGCCCTCTCGCCCCGCCGCTGCCGATCACGCTGTACGCGGTAACTCGCGCCACTGAACCGCCGCCGCATACCCTCGGCGACCTGTTGCAGATATTCAGCAGCCGCGCGCAGATAGAACTGCAAAACCTCGGCCCTGCGGGAGCGGGCTTGCCAGCGATTGCGCTGGCCCCTTCAACACCTGAGTGACTGACAGTCCGTCACCGCGGGCAACCCCGCTCACGCAAGGTTTTGGGTGATCTACAGGACGTAAAACAGAATCGCCCCAAAGTGCAGCAGACTCCCGGCGATCACGAACAGATGCCAGATCCCGTGGGCATGCCGTAACCGATGGTCGAGGGCGAAAAAGATGATCCCCACGGTATACAGCACGCCCCCCGACGCCAGCCAGGCAAACCCCGCAGTCCCCAGCGCCGCAATCAGCGGCTTGACCGCCACCAGCACGATCCAGCCCATCACCGCGTAAATCACGATCGACAGGATCCGCGCCTCGGAGCGCGGTTTGATCTCTTGCAGGATGCCGATCAGCGCCAGGCCCCAGACAATCCCGAACAACGTCCAGCCCCACGGCCCGCGCAGGGTCACCAGGCAGAATGGCGTGTAACTCCCGGCGATCAGCAGGTAGATCGAAAAGTGATCGACCTTCTTCATGATCGCTTTCTTGCGCCCGCGCACGCTGTGGTACACGGTGGATGCGCTGTAGAGCACCAGCAAGGTGAAGGCGTAAATCGCCACGCTGACGATCTTCCACGGGCTGCCGTCGAGGCTGGCGATCACCAGCATCCAGACGCCCCCGACAAACGCCGCTACCGCCCCGACCAGATGCGTCCAGGCGTTCAGTTTTTCTCCGTGATACATGTGTCGCACACCTCGATTTCATTACCGCAGCGCGCAAGGCTCGGGCCTTGAGCGTAAAAGCGCAATGTTTCCGTTCAACGCGGGCCTGCGCCTGTCCTGATATTTGGGCACAATCGACCGATACCAAGAAGAGTCCGCGCCATGCTGATCGACGAAGAATTGACCCTGAAGAAACTCGAGGTGTTCCTCGCCTTCATGCGCACCGGCAACCTCGCCCGCGCCGCCGCCGAGTTGCAGACCAGCAACGTCAGCGTGCACCGCGCAATCCATTCGCTGGAAAGCGCCCTGCGCTGCCCGTTGTTCAAGCACGAAGGGCGCAACCTGACGCCGCTGGAAAGCGCCTTCGTACTCGAAGAGCGGGCGCAGAAGCTGATTCAGGACGTGGTCGAAAGCGTGCGCCTGACCCGCGAAGCCGCCGGGTTCTCGGCCGAGCGTTTCAAGCTCGGCTCACTGTATTCGCTGACGGTGAAGACCGTGCCGCAGCTGATCATGGGTTTGAAGATCCGCCGCAGCGAACTCAACATCGACCTGATCCTCGGCTCGAACATCGACCTGCTCTACAAACTGAAAAACATGGAAGTCGACGCGATCCTGGTGTCGCTGGACGACACCGTCAACGACCCGGACTGCGAGCAGATTCCGCTGTTTTCCGACGACATCTTCCTCGCCACCCCGGCCGATTCCCGCTTCGCCCAACGCAGCGAAGTGGATCTGGCGCAGGTGCGCGACGAAACCTTCATCACCCTCACCCAAGGCTTCGCCACCCATCAGGACGGCGTCCGGGTGTTCAGGCAAGCGGGGTTCGAACCGAAGGTGGCGATGCAGGTCAACGACATCTTCACCCTGCTGAGCATGGTCAGCTCCGGGGTCGGTTATGCGTTGCTGCCGGGGAGGATTGCGGCGGTGTACGAGAACCGGGTGAAGCTGATTCCGTTGCAGGAGAAGTACCGGTTGCAGCAGCACATCGGCGTGGTGTTTTTGAAGGCCAAGGAGCGGGATCCGAATTTGCTGGCGTTGCTGGCGGAGTGTCGGATGTATGCCAATCGCCAGGTCTCCCAATGATCGTTCCCACGCAGAGTGGGAACGATCACCCATCATCGTCCTAGCCCATCAAACCACGCATCAGCAGAAACAACAGCGAAGGCCCGAGCAAGCATCCAAGTGCGGTATAGAACGCCGCCGTCAGGCAACCATAAGGCACCAGTTTCGGATCGGTGGCCGCCAACCCTCCGGCCACACCACTGGACGTCCCCATCAAACCGCCAAAAATCACCGCACTGCGTGGGTTGTTCAGACCGATCATCGGCGCCACGAACGGCGTCATTACCATCACCAGAATCGCCTTGATCAACCCTGCGGCGATAGACAGCGCCATGACCTCGGAACTCGCGCCAATCGCCGCGCCGGTTACCGGTCCGACGATGTAGGTCACCGCCCCTGCGCCAATGGTCGTCAGACTCACCGCATCGGTATAACCGAATGCCATCGCCACCCCGACCCCGGCAACAAATGACGTGCCCACGCCGACAAACAACGCCAGCACACCAACAAACCCGGCCCGCTTCAGCTCATCGACACTGACGCCAAACGCCGTGGCAACAATCGCGAAGTCCCGCAGCATGGCGCCGCCAAGTAAACCGATACCCGACAACAACGGAATATCCACGACCCCTTTCTGACCGCCAGTCAGGGCTCCGCCGATATACGACAGCACCAACCCGAGCAAAATGGCGATGGCCGAGCCGTGCAGACGGCCCTTGGTGAAGGTGTTGGACATCCAGTAGGACACCCACATGGTCAGGCCGACAATCAGGAAACCGCTGATCAGCCCGTAGCCGGTGATGACTTTCATCATTGATTCGTACATGGCGCTCACCCCGCAGTCTTGGCAGGTGTGATCGGCGCCGGTTCCTTGTGACCCAGGCGCACCAGCACCGGCACCAAGGCAAAGGCAATGACCACGGCGAGCGTCCCCGCAAGGATCGCCATCGGCCCGCCCTTCAGCGCGCCGTAAACATTCTGTTGCGCGGCCATGGCGACCACGATCGGAATGTAGATCGCACTCCAGAACTCGACGCCCTGTTCGGTCTTGCCCTTGAGCCAGCCACTTTTGTTCAAGTAACTGCCCAACCCGATCAACAGCAGCATCGCAATACCGACACCGCCGACATTGGCCGGCACGCCGATCAACTTGCCGAGCAGTTCACCGACCCAGATACCCACCAGCGTACAAAAGGCGAGAAACGCCACACCGTAAATAATCATTGTTGTAGTCCTCAAAGTGCATCGTCGAATGTTGTTTTTGTTGTTCGAAGCCTGAGTCGGTGATTTAGGGTCGTCGGCCCTCCTCTTCACGCAACAGCGCCTGCAAGGTGTCGAGCCGGGCACTGTCGAAGGCAGTGACGGTCCCCTGTTCGAACACCCGGCGCGCCAGCCCGGTCAGCACCGCACCGGGCGGCAGTTCGATCTGTAGTCGCACGCCGCGCTCGTAGGCGCTTTGCACGGTGCCGCGCCAGTCCACCACGCGGCACATGTTGAAGGCGAGGTCGTCGCGCAGCGCTTCTACCTTGGTCACAGGCCTTGCGCGACTGCCGCTCAGGTAAGCGATTTTTGGTGCCTTCAGCTCTACCTGGGTGAACGCCTCGGCGAGGCTTTGCGCAGGCTCATCCAGCAACGGGCAGTGGGACGGCACGCTGACCGCCAGACGTTTTGCCAGCCCGGCGCCGCGACTGCGCGCCAGCTCGGCCACTGCCTGCATTGCCTTGTCGCTGCCGGCAATCACCACCTGGTTATCAGCGTTGATGTTGGCCAGGTACACCGGTGTATCTGCGCTGTGCACCTGAGCCAGCAAATCTTCGACTGTGGAGAGTTGCAGACCGATGATCGCGGTCATCCCGAAGCCCTGTGGAAAAGCCTGCTGCATCAACTCGCCGCGCAGGCTGACCAGATGCAACGCATCGCTGAAGCTCAACGCTCCCGCGACCACCGCTGCCGGATACGCACCGATGGACAGGCCGGCGACGTAATCGGCGGTAAGTCCGGCCTGCAACAATTGCCGCGAGGCGGCGACGCCGGCGATCAGCAGGCAGAGCTGAACCGCCCGGGTGCTGCGTAATGCTTCGCCGGAATCCAGCCGCAAGACGTCTTCACCGAGGCTATCGCTGGCCTCAATCAGCGTTTCCCGAGGCAAACGCTGGAGCATGCCGGGCTGCTGCGCGCCCTGACCGGGAAACACCAGCAGGCTGCTCACGCTGCCAGCTCCTGCGGGTTCCACGGATCGCTCACCAGACAGGCTTCATGGGCGTTTTTCAGCAGCACCCGCGAAGTGTTTCCGGCCCACTCGCGCAGGGCGACAGCACCGAATGGCGTCTGCAACTGCAGGTCGACCCGGCAGATCGCCTGATCGAAAACCGCCACCAGTTCGCGTGCCTGGTGACGGGTGATGAGTTGCGGTGTACGCAGGATCAAATCGAGATCACTGGCTTCGTGCATGGCCGCAAAACCGCTCGCCAGTTCAAACCCGACACTGCCACTGACACCCCAGACCCAGCCGCAATCATCGAGCATCGACCGCAGTTGCCGAAGCGCCTGCATGACCGGCAGATCACGCTGGCTGTCGACCTGACAAAGCGCTTCCGGGCTGACCCGGCAAGCAATCGAATCGAGCGCCATGAATGCCGCCAACCGCTGCTCACGCAAGCGACCGCGCACACCCACCGCCACGAATCCCTCCTCACTCAACGCCCGCCGCACCACCACCGGTTGCCCGGCAGCCAGCGAGTCAATCGCCCACTGCGGCGCATCCGCCGGCAGTTGCGCCGGCATCATGCCCCACAGCAGGTCGTGGGCCAGAGGCGTGTTCACCACTGCGCCCTCAACAGTTCACGCACGCGGCTGGAGGCTTCGCGATTTTTCGCACCGAGACGATTGCTCAAATCCGTCGCGCCAATATCGCCGATCGCCTGCTTCAGGCATTCGCCGACCCGCGCCAGATCCTCCGCCGTCGGCTGCTCGATCTGCTGCACCGACAGGGTTTCCCAGAGCAACCCGAGACTGGCATAGCTGTCGATGTCATAGGCCATCGGCGGCACGCTGGACGCCAGGGTTTCCAGTTCTTCGACGCTGCGCAAGGTCACCCGCGCCGCCGAAGCCTTGCCCATCGCATGCACCATCACCCCCGGATCACGCAGGGCGATCAAGCGATTGGCCTGATAACCGTGAGCGAGAAACGCCCCTGACATGGCCTTGCCCACCAGCAGCGCTATCACTGGGTGCCCGGCCAGACGCGCGCGAGCATAAGCGTCCGCCGCACCGGCCAGAGCCTGGTGAATGCCGAGGGCTTCTTCGCGGCGACCGTAGGCCTGGCTCGGCACATCGACGATGGCGATCAAGGGACGCTTTTGCGGTTTGTCACGGTCGGCGGTGATCGCATCATCCACAGCCTTGGCCAGACCCCAGCCTTCGAGCAACCCGACTTCGCCGTTGCGAGCGCGAGGGAAACGGTTTTGCGGATCGGCGACCACTGCGATAAACCGCCCGAGCTCACCATCGGCGACCTTCAACGAGGGCGGCAAACCCTCAACGGCCTTCGCGCCCGCACTCAAGGCGTTGAACCAGTTCAAACCGCGCACGGAATAACCACTCATGAGCGCTCTCCTTGATACAGATCGCGAACCACCGAAGGCTCGATTTGCTTGTCAGTGTCCAGGCTCGTCAGGCGTTGCAGGAACCACTCGGCCCGTTGACTGCGCGGTTGTTTCGGCAGGCCTTGGTGCAGCAGCTCGCCGACCTGATGGCGAATCTGCGCCACGTCATCAGCGGCATAACGGTCTACCAGGCCACTGGCGAAACGTTGCTCGCCACCGGTCAGGCTCCAGATGAAGGGCCGGTCGCGGGAGTCGTATTCCTCGATCCCGGCTTCCTGCTCGATCACCTGCGGACCGTTCAGGCCGAGGCGTGCTTCCTGGGTCACCAGCAAATAGCTGCACAGCGCGGCAGCAATCGACATCCCGCCAAAGCAACCGACGCTGCCGGCCACCACGCCGACCACCGGTTGGTAACGCTGCAGATCGACAATCGCCGCGTGTATATCGGCAATCGCCGCCAAGCCAAGGTTGGCTTCCTGCAGACGCACACCGCCGGTTTCCAGCAGCAGGATGGCGCGGGTCGGGATGCCTTTGCGGTTGTCTTCGGCGGCCAGTTCCAGCGCGCCGGCGATTTTCGCGCCGCCGACCTCACCGAGACTGCCGCCCTGAAACGCGCCTTCAATCGCCGCGATCACCACCGGCAAACCGTCGAGGCGGCCCTTGGCGATCACCACACCGTCATCCGCCTGCGGCACCACGCCCTGACGCCCGAGCCACGGCGACATGACGCGTTGAAACGGGTCGAGCAGTTCGCGGAAGGTGCCGGCGTCGAGCAAGGCTTTCGCCCGCTGCCGTGCGCCGAGTTCGACGAAGCTGTGTTTGTGCAAAAGTGTTGAGGTGTCAGTCATGGCCGATCTCCTCGAAGCCTTGCTCCAGACGCAGGCGCACCACGCCCGGGGTCGCGCCGAAGTCGTGGATATCGATGGCCATCGCCGGTGGCGTGGTGCCGTCGAACATCCGCGCGAACAGGTGCTGCCAGCGCTGCTGCGCGCCGTTGACCGAGGTCTGCACGTTGATCGTCAGCTTGCCGGCCAGGCCCGGTTCGATCAGCACTTCCAGATCGCCCGAGCCGACACAACCGACCAGCGCGCGACCGCGCGGCGGCTGCCCGGCGGGGAATTCAAAGGATAAGGTTTCCATCAAAACGCTCCCTGAAGGATGCCGTCGCGCTCGATTCGATCAAGCAGCAGGCTGGCGGCGAGCAAGTCGGCGGCGCCACCGGGCGAGGCATTCAATGCGATGAGTTGTTGATCCAGTTCATGCAGGCGGCGGCGACCGGTGAGGCTGGCGCTGCCACCGGCGTCGAGCACGGCCTGGGCGCCGTGCTGCATGGCGTGCAGGCCCTGTTCGCCGGCGCGGTACAGGACGCAGGTGTCGGCGAGCTCAGTCATGATCGCCAGCAAGCCATCGAGCCGGGCGTTCTGTTCGCCATGGCCGGCGGCGCGGCTGCGTTGGAGCTGCGGCAAACCGCGCTGCACCACCGACGGGAAACCGAGCTGCGCTTCTTCCCGGGCACCGCGAGCGCCGTAGCGTTGGGCGACTTGCGCGCCATGGCTCAGCGGGCGCGGCGCATGACGGTCATCGAGCAATGCCAGGCGCGCAGCGCGCAGGGTAACGGCGCCAGCGCTGGTGGACCTGGTGTCCAGCGCAGCAGCCGTGACCAGCAGGCCCAGCGCCCAGATCGCCCCGCGATGGGTGTTCACGCCGTGGGTGGTGGCGAGCATCGCTTGCTCGCCTTCCCGGCCGATGCGGCCAATGGCTTCGCGCAGCGGCAAGCCGATCTCGCCGAACTCGAGCGCGGCCTCGGCCATTTCCTTGAACGCCGGCCACAACGCCAACGCTGAGGCGTGCATCAATCCCAAGTGCAGATCGGTGTGCGCACCGTTGCCACGTCGGTCCACCAGCGCCGGTTTCGGCGACAGGTCGGCTTCGTCGATGAGCGCGTCCACTGCCAGGTCCGCCAGCCGTTCCGCGAGGGTGATGGTTTTCGGTTGCAGGTTGAGTGCGTGCATTACCAGCTCCTGAACTTGGCGGGCGGGTTATAGAGGCCGCCGGACCACTCGACCAGATCGGCCACGCTTTTCGCCGCCAGCAATTCGCGGGTGGCGTCGGTGCGACGGATGCCAAGGTCTTCGGGCAAGGCGATCAGGCCTTCGCGGCGCATGCGTTCAGTGTCTTTCGGGTTGTGGCGCAGGCCGATGGCCGTGACGCCGGCGACCGCAGCGATCATCGCCTGACGCTCTTCCAGCGAGCGCGCCTTGTACAGGTAGGCGATGCCCTCTTCGGTCAGCAGGTGAGTGACGTCGTCGCCATAGATCATGATCGGCGCCAGCGGCATGCCGCTTTTCTTCGCCACCTCAACCGCGTCGAGGGTTTCGACGAAGGTCGGTTTGCCGCCCTCCTGGAACGTCTCGACCATCTGCACCACGAGTTTCTTGCCGCGCTCGAGCATCGGCTGCTGCGAATCGTCATGCCGCATATCGAGCCATGCCGGAGTGCCGTGACGGCGACCGCGCGGGTCGTGACCCATGTTCGGCGCGCCGCCGAATCCGGCGAGACGGCCACGGGTCACGGTGGAGGAATGGCCGTCGCCATCGACTTGCAGGGTCGCGCCGATGAACAGGTCTACCGCGTATTGCCCAGCCAGTTGGCAGAACATCCGGTTGGAACGCAGCGAGCCGTCGCGCCCGGTGAAGAACACGTCCGGGCGAGCGGCGATGTAGTTTTCCATGCCCAGCTCGGTGCCGAAGCAATGAACGCTTTCGACCCAACCACTTTCAATCGCCGGGATCAAGGTGGGGTGCGGATTGAGCGTCCAGTTACGGCAGATCTTGCCCTTGAGGCCAAGGGATTCGCCGTAGGTCGGCAGGATCAGTTCGATGGCCGCGGTGTTGAAACCGATGCCGTGGTTCAGCGACTGCACGTTGTGTTTTTCGTAGATGCCGCGGATCGCCATCATCGCCATCAGCACGTGTACAGGCTTGATGTGGCGAGGGTCCCGAGTGAACAGCGGTTCGATGTAGAACGGCTTGTCCGCCACCACCACGAAATCGACCCACGATGCGGGGATGTCCACGCGAGGCAGTTCGCTGACGTCGTCCACCAGTTGGTTGACCTGGACGATGACGATGCCGTCGCTGAAGGCTGCCGGCTCAATCAGCGCCGGGGTGTCTTCGGTGCTCGGGCCGGTGTAGATGTTGCCGGCACGGTCGGCCATGAACCCGGCCGAGAGCACGACGTTGGGAATCAGGTCCACCACCAGCCGGGCGTAGAGTTCGATGTAGGTGTGGATCGCGCCGACTTCCAGCAGACCGTCTTCGAGCAACTGGCTGATGCGCAGACTCTGGGTGCCGGCAAAGGAGAAATCGAGTTTGCGGGCGATGCCGCGTTCGAACAGGTCCAGATGCTCTGAGCGACCGACGCTGGGCATGATCATGTGCAGGTCGTGGAGCTTTTCAGGATCGGCCCTGGCCAGAGAGCGCGAGAGGAAATCTGCCTGCTTCTGGTTGTTGCCCTCCAGCACCACACGGTCGCCGGGCAGGATCAGCGCCTCAAGCGCCGCGACGATCCTGTCGGTGGGCAACACCGCACCGTCGGCCAGCCCGCGCACCCTGTCGAGGCGCCGCTGCTTCTCGTCACGCCGCCGCGTCCAGCGCGAGTCGGGGGATATTGTTGTTGTCATGCTCACTCCACGGGTTCGCTGTCTTGGAGCTACCTTAGGAGTGTCAGGTGAGGGCATCAATCAAGCGCGGTGGCAAACCGTTACGGTCAGCGTAATGAATACTGGCCTCATCGCTGGCAAGCCCTGGTTCAGTGAACCAGTCCGGCATCCACCAACAATTTCTCCAATGCCAACAAATCCGGCACCTTCGCCACCTGCTCCCCGACCTGCACCGCTGCCTGCTCCAGCGCACACAGCGGCACGTCGACATAACTCAACTGGCTGTCGAGCTTGTACGAGCGCGGAATCCCCTGCACCAACAGCGCAATGAACTTCAACTCAGGCCGCCCGCCGAGGGCGTTGAGGATGACGATCCGTGCCCGCTCGCCGATGACGATCTTGTTGCCGCAGGCCGACTCGAAACTCAGCAGCGGAATCTGCCGCTCGCGCCAGGTCACCCGGCCCAGATACCACGGCGGCGTGTCGAGATCGAAGGCACTGGACTGGTAGTCGATCAGCTCGGCAACGGCGACGTTGGGCAGGATCAGGTTGCGATCCGCCAGCGGCAGCAGCAGCCCGGTGAGTTGGCTGGTGCGTTGGTTGTCCCGGCGTTCATGCATGTTTTTTGCTCCACAGCGCGATGCTTTCGAGCAGCACCGATTCCTGGTACGGCTTGCCGAGGTAGTCGTTGACGCCGATGGCCATCGCGCGGTCGCGGTGTTTCTGGCCGGTGCGCGAGGTGATCATGATGATCGGCAGGTGTTTCAGGCGCTCGTCGTGGCGCACCTGGGTCGCCACTTCGAAGCCGTCCATGCGCGGCATTTCGATGTCGAGCAGCATCAGGTCCGGCATGTGTTCTTCCAGCAGCAGCATCGCATCGACCCCGTCCTTGGCGGTCAGCACGTTCATGCCGTGGCGTTCCAGCAAACGACTGGTGACCTTGCGCACCGTGACCGAATCGTCGACCACCATCACCAGCAACGGCTTTTGCGGTTCGCTCTCGATTTCGTGACTGGCCGGCCGCTGCGGCAACCGCGCCTGCATCGCGCGGATCGGCGCCAGCAGGTCGAGAATCAGCACCACCCGGCCATCGCCGAGAATCGTCGCCCCGGACACGCCCTGCACCGACGCGAACTGCGGGCCGAGGCTCTTGACCACGATCTCGCGGGTGCCGGCCATCGTGTCGACCTGCACCGCAATGTGCCGGTCGTTGCACTGCACCAGCAAGACCGGCACCGGCAGGCTCTGGCCGGACAGCTTCGGCCGTGGCGCGGTTTTCAGCAGCTCGCCCAAATAGCACAGTTCATAACGCTGACCGCCGTATTGATAACTCGGCGGGTCGAGACGGAAATGCCCGTCCAGTTCATTCGGCAGCACACGGACGATGCCGTCGATGGTGTTCAGCGGAATCGCGTATTGATCCTCACCACACTGCACCATCAGCGCACGGTTGACCGACACGGTGAACGGCAGGCGAATGCGGAAGTGCACGCCCTGCCCCGGCACCGAGTCGATGCTCATGGTGCCGCCCAGTTGCCGGACTTCTTCGTGCACCACGTCCATGCCCACGCCACGCCCGGAAATCTGGGTGATTTTCTCGGCCGTGGAAAAACCTGGCTGAAGAATGAACTGCAGCACATCGCGATCACTGATCTGCGCGTCAGGTGCCAGCAATCCTCGCTTGATCGCCTTGCGCCGCACAGCGTCCAGCGGCACGCCGGCGCCATCGTCGCGGATGTCGAACACGATGTCGCCGCCCTCGCGGGACAGGTCGAGGCTGATCTGCCCCTGCGCCGGTTTGCCCGCCGCCAGCCGGACTTCGGCGGACTCCAGACCATGGTCGACGGCATTGCGCAGCATGTGCTCCAGCGGTGCGGCCATGCGTTCGAGTACGTTGCGGTCCATCTCGCCTTCGGCGTTGCCAACGGTAAACGCGACGTCCTTGCCCAGCTCTTCGGCGACCTGTCGGACGATGCGTTTCAAACGCGGCAACATGCGCTCGAAAGGCACCATGCGCGTGCGCATCAGGCCTTCCTGCAACTCGGTGTTGATCCGCCCCTGCTGCTGCAACAGGTTCTCGGCGTCGTGGGCGCGCCGGTCGAGGGTTTCCTTCAGATCCAGCAAGTCGGAAGCGGACTCGAACAGCGCCCGGGACAACTGCTGCAACTGCGAATGGCGGTCCATTTCCAGCGGGTCGAAATCTTCGTAGCCGAGGCGTTCGGCATCCACTTGCTGACGACTGAGGATCCGCCCCTGGGTTTCGGTGTCGAGCCGGCGCAACTGGTCGCGCATGCGCTCGATGGTGGTTTCCATCTCGTGCAGAGCGGTCTGCGCATCGCTGACTTGCTGTTCGATGCGCCCACGGAAAATCGAGGTTTCGCCGGCGAGGTTGACCAGTTCATCCAGCAGCTCGGCGGAGACCTTGACCATGTCCGCCCCGGCTTCGGGCGCCGGAGCAGCAGGCTCAACCTTCACCGCCACCGGCGGCACCGGCGCCGGAGTTTGCACCACCGGATGGCTGAAATTCTGGATCGCGCTGATCAGCCGATCCGCCGGTGGGCATGGCTGGCCGGCGCGCACCGCATCGAGCATCTGGGCCAACCGGTCATGACCACGCTGCAACAGGGCAAACAGTTCGGCACTGCCCTGCAGGGTACCGGCGGACAGGCTTTCGTAAAGGTATTCCAGCTCATGGGCGAGGTCGCCGATCGGGCCGATCTCCACCATCCGCGCGCCGCCCTTGAGGGTGTGCAGATCGCGCAACAGGGTTTCCACTTCCTGGCGATTGCCGGGCTCGGCCTGCCAGCGCAGCAACGCGGCACCGGAGTTTTCGATGATGTCGAAACCTTCTTCGAGGAAGATTTCCAGCAGCTCCGGATCGTGTCCGGGGCCGTCCTGCGTGACGCTGGTTGGCGGTGTTTCAGGATTGGCGGTCGAGCCCTGACGGAAACGGCGGATCGCCTCGATCAGGTCCTGCGCCGGATCCAGCGGCTGGTGCAGGTGCAACTGTTCGAGGAACTGCGCCAGACGTTCGTGGCTCTGGCGCAGCAATCGGTCGAGGGCTTCGCTGTGGCTGTAACGACGATCCACCAACCCTTCGTAAAGGCCTTCCAGCTCATGGGCCAGATCGCCGACAGCCGCCACCTCGGCCATCCGTGCGCCGCCCTTGAGCGTGTGCAGATCCCGTTGCAGCGACGACAGCGTTGCGCCGTTCTCCGGGTCTTTCAGCCAGCGCTGCAAGGCTTGCCCGGCGTTGTCGAGAATGTCGACCGCCTCTTCGAGGAAGATCTCGACGATCTCGTCGTCCGGCCCGCTGTCGGTGCTGTGTTGTTGCAGTTCGGCGGTGGCGCTGCCCAGTTCGCGAATGCTCGGGGTACGGCTGCCATCACTGCGGATCAGGCCCATGGCCGACGGGTCGAGGCTTTCGTCGAGCAGTTCGTGCAAGGCGCGGATGCGCTGCGGTTGCGGGGTGATTTCCTGGCCGGCGGCCAGTTCGTCGAGCATGTTGATCAGGGCTTCATGGGCCTGCTGCGCCTCATGGAAAAACCGCTCGCTGACCGCCAGGCTGCTTTCTTCGACGGCGCCGTACAGATCGAGCAACGCTTCGCACAGCACGTCCACCGGCAGCAGATCCGCCAGGTGCGCGCCCTCGCCCAGGGTCGTCAGTTCATCCAGCAGCGCGCTGAGTTCCTGACGTTCTCCGGGGTGTTGTTGCCAGCGCTGCAGGAGGTTTTCGGCGTCGAGCAGGATGTCCATGCCCTGGGCCAGGAAGTTGTTGATCAGTTGCGGATCGCGCTTGACCCGCAACGCACTGCTCGGCGCGCTGAGGATTGATTCCAGGCGCTCGCCGAGCAGGGTTTCGGTGCGTTTGATCAGCGACTGCGCGCCGACAATCGGCGCCAGCGGATCGTGTTTGAGCTGACGCAGACCGACGCGGAACAGGCCCTCGGCTTCGAGCAGCAGTTCCACTTCGTCCAGGTCCAACGCCAGTTGATGGGCCTTGAATTCCCGGGCGAGCTTGTCGAGCGGCGCCGCCAATTCAGCAATCGGTGAAACCCCCGCCATCGAGGCGCTGCCCTTGAGCGTGTGCAGTGCACGCTGCAATTCGTCACTGGCCTGCAACGGCACATGCTCGGCGGCCTGATCGAGAAAACGGTTGAGGCTGGCGAGATGGGTTTCGGCTTCGTTGCGAAAAATCTCCAGCAGCAGCGGATCGAGGGCCGCGACGTCTTCCACGTCTTCAGCCGGCAGCGGTGTGTCGCCCTTGGCCAGCGCATGAGCACGGGCCGCCAGTTGATCGACATCGTGGCGCTGACGCTGGCCGTTGGTGGCGAATTCGCCGATCAGATCGGGCAACAGCAGCAGCGTGTCGGCAAGCAACTGGTGCACCGCCGGGCCGGGTTCGACGCTGTGCTCAAGCACGCGGTTGAGCAGGTTTTCCACCGCCCAGGCCAGTTCGCCGATAACCAGCGCACGCACCATCCGGCCGCTGCCCTTGAGGGTGTGGAACGCTCGGCGCAGCTCACTGAGGGCGGCGCGGTCATCGGGCTCGGAAGACCAGCGCGGCAGGTATTCGCTCAGTACTTCGAGCACTTCCCCGGTCTCTTCGAGGAACACTTCGCGCAGCTCGTCGTCCACCGGTTCTTCATCAGCCGGTGGCGGCAGCAGGCTGCCCGGCGTGGTCAGTGCCGGCGGGTTGACCGCCGACACCGGGCTGGCCAGCACTTCGGCCAACGACTGCACGATCTGCGGATCATCCAGCTCCTGCAAATCCTGCATCACCAGGGCTTCGCTGGGGCTGAGCACATCGTCGAGCACCGGCACATGCGGCTCGCCGGGCTGTTCGTCGGGAAAGAAACCGAGACTGGCGAGGCTTTTCTGCGCGATATCCAGCAAGTGCTCGCTGGGTGCCTGCGGGTCATCGGTCATGCGCTCAAGGTAGTACTCAAGGCTGCTGATGGCGTCGGCGAGGCTGTCGAGTTGCTGCCAGCCCGGCTCATGAGGGTCGAGCAACAGATGCTCGCGGATGAACCCGTTGCAGGCTTCGAGCAGGCTTGCCGCACGCGCCAGCGGAATCATCGCCAGTGCACCGCGCACCTGGGTCAGCAGCGCCGGCAGGCTTTGCAGTTGCTGGCGATCCCAGTCGGCGTCGATGTAGTCGACGATCATGTCCTTGGCCTGTTGCAGGCAGATGCGCGCTTCCTTGATCACGATCTGATGGATCTGCGTCAGGTCGGTGGTCGGCAGGCGCGAGTCTTCCGGGCTCTCCGGCTCCACCGTACCCACCATCCCGGCCAGCGTCGCTTCGACGTAGAGCAAGGCGCCGGCGACGTCCATCAGCGTGGCATCGTTCGGTTCGCGCTGGCCCTGCGCAAGGCTGAGCACCACTGCCAGTTGATCGATGATGACCTTGCGCGGCTGACCGAAACCAAGCACCGCCAGCGTATCGGCGATCTGCCGCAGCGGCGCCAGCAGGCTGTCCAGGTCCGAGGCGTGCTGGCGGTCGCTGCGCACGAACAGATCGAGGCGTTCCTTGACCCGTACCAGCTCTTCGCACAGCGCCGCGAGCACCGAGCGCATGGCGTCGCGGTCGGGACCGGCCAGGCGCGCGCGTTCTTCGTCGACCATCGCGCTGTCGGGCAGCGCGTCGTCCAGGGAGTAGCGATCTTTCATGGTCAGCATCTGCCCGGTGGGATGTTCGGCTTTGGCGATATAAAACAGCAGGCTTTTCAGCAGTTCAGGCGGTGGCGGCTGGTTGAGGCCGGGCATGCCCTGTTCGAGCAGGCGCTTGAGTTCCTTGTCGGCGTCCTTGAACAGACTGCGCAGGGCCGGGCTGTTGGCGATTCGCCCTTCGCGCATGCCCTCGACCAGCGCCGAGGCGACCTGCCACAACGGGCTCAGCGGCGAGTGACCGCTGAGTGCTTCAAGTCGGGTAAAAACCTTGGCCAGATAACCGAGATGCGTCTGGTCGTCCTGCTCGCGGAGCAATCCGACCAGCGCCATTTGCAGCATCTGGCGCAACTTGCGCAGCACATTCGCCAGCTCTGGCGGTTCCAGCAGCGCCAGTGTTTCTTCGCTCAAAGGCGCCAGTTCGGGCAACTGCGGGCTGAACAGGCTGGTTTCCGACAACAGGCTTTCGCCTCGGGCGCTGCGCAAGTCGTTGATCAGCGGCAGCACCACCAGCGGCAGGTCACGGCGGGCGCCCTGCACGCGGTCGAGGTAAGTCGGCAACTGGCCCAGCGCCTGCAACAGCAAGTGCAGCGCTTCGTCGCGGTGGCTGACACGGTCGTTCTGCAACGCTTCGACCAGGTGTTCCATTTCTTCGGCGAGCAATGCCGCGCCATAGAACTCGACCATCTGCAGGCTGCCATGCACCTGATGGATGCAGGCCAGACACTCGTCCAGCCCCGGCACCGACTGCGGATCGTCGAGCACGGCTTCAATGGCCTGATGCGCCTGTCTCAGCGTCTCGGCTATTTCACCCTTGACCCATTCGAGGGCCACGTAGTCGTGCCGGTCACCCATAACCACTCCGCTCGACATGGCCTCGCCCGCAGGCCTCACGCCTTGTCCGCGACGGGCGCAGGCGCCGCCGGCAAGGTGAATCCGGACACCGAGCGACGCAACTGGCTGGCCATTTTCGCCAGGTTGCCGATGCTCTCGGCGGTGGCCGTGGAACCGGACGAGGTCTGCGAGGTGATCTGCTGAATCACGTTCATCGTCAGGGAAATCTGCCCGGCCGAAGATGTTTGCTGCTGCGCCGCGTTGGAAATGCTCTGGATCAGCGCCGCGAGGGTCTTGGACACGCCTTCGATTTCTTCCAGGGCCACACCGGCATCCTGCGCCAGCCGCGCGCCGCGCACCACTTCGGTGGTGGTCTGCTCCATGGAAATCACGGCTTCGTTGGTGTCGGTCTGGATCGCCCGCACCAACGTTTCAATCTGCCGGGTCGCGGCAGACGAACGTTCGGCCAGCCGTTGCACTTCGTCGGCAACCACGGCGAAGCCACGGCCGGCGTCACCGGCCATCGAGGCCTGAATCGCCGCATTGAGGGCGAGGATGTTGGTCTGGTCGGCAATGTCGTCGATCAGGCTGACGATATCGCCGATCTCCTGAGACGACTCGCCCAGACGCTTGATGCGTTTGGCGGTGTCCTGGATCTGTTCGCGGATGTTGTCCATGCCGTGGATGGTGTTGTGCACCACCTCGTTGCCCTTGTTGGCGATCTCCACCGATCGCTCGGCCACCGCCGACGATTCGGCGGCGTTGGCCGACACCTGATCGATGGATTGGGCCATGTCGCTGATCGCGGTCGAGGCTTCGGAAATCTGCTGGGCCTGATGCTCCGAGGCCTGGGCCAGATGCATCGCAGTGGCCTGGGTCTCCTGCACCGCCGCGGCGACCTGGCCGGCGGTGAGGTTGATGGTGGCCACCAGATCGCGCAACTGATCGACGGAATAGTTGATCGAGTCGGCGATGGTCCCGGTGAAGTCTTCGGTCACCGAGGCAGTCACGGTCAGGTCGCCGTCGGCGAGGTCTTCGATCTCGTCGAGCAGGCGCATGATCGCGTTCTGGTTGCGTTCGTTCTTCTCGGCGGTCTCGCGCAACTGGCGGTTGGTTTCCCGGACCATGACCATGCCGATCAGGATGATCGAAGCCAGCGCCAGCAGGCCCAGCACATAACCGCCGATGGTGTCGGTGCTGCGTCCGCCGGCGAGGTTTTCGAAACCGGTGGCCAGGTGCGAGGCTTCGTCGAGCAGGGTCTGCGACAGGCTGAAGATATTGGTGGCCGACTCACGGACCTTGAACAGCTCAGGCGAGGTTTCGAGGATTTCATCCACCGAACCGGAGACGAACTGGAACAGCTCGGAAATATCGCTCAAGCGAGCTCGGGCGTCGCGGTCTTCGACCTGGCTGATCTTCAGCGTCGAGTTGCCTTGCAGCATGCCGTTAAGCACCTGACCGAAGCGTGCGGCATCGCGACCGAAGGCGTCGGCGGCCTGCTGGGAGTTTTCATCGCCGGAGAGCACGGTGTTCACCGCGCCGAGAATCCGCTCGGCCAGCAGCGACTGACGCTGGGCCATCGCCACCTGTCCCGCCGGGGCACCGCGTTGCAGGAGGATTTCGACGACTTTTTCGTATTCGATCTGCAACTGCGGCACGGTTTCGGCCAGGGTCGCGGCCACTTGATGCAGGGACAGCACGGTCTGTTCGCTGGAGAGAATTGCGTCGGTGTTTTTCAGCAGGCGTTCCCAATCCAGCTGAACGGCGCGCATTTCCGGGCGCACGGTGGACGGCGCGGGTGGCAGGCCGGTGGCCGGGTCGCCTTTCTTCAAATAGCCCCAGCGCTGGGCGAAGTCGTTGCGCGCATCGCTCAACAACTTGAACGCGGCGGCCTTGCCGGCGGCGGCTTCGGTGGCGTTCTTGGCGATCCGCTGCGACAGCACCCGCAGCTCGCCGGCGTGGCCGATGTACTGCTTGTCGTAGTTGGCCTGGGTGTTGAGGTAAGCGAAGTTGGCGAACAGCAGCATGATGAACACGATCAGTGCGATGAACAGCACGATGATCTGCGAGCGGCTGCGCGAGCCTTCTGCGGGCTTGCCTGTTTTTGCTTTGATCATCGGTCCTCGCCTGTTAAACCGCGACGTGCATGAAACTCGGTGACTGCGCCAGCGCAAACAGGCTGAACACCCGCCAGTTCTGCTCGCGCCGGAAATAGCCCTTGATGAACTCGCCCTTGGAACCTTGCCGTTTACTGATCGAGACCGACTCGAAACTGTCCTGCTCGAAGTGCTGCAGGCCGAAGACTTCATCGACCAGCAACCCGGCAAACACGTCCTGATGCTCTACCACCAATACCCGCCGCTGTTTGCGCATCGGTGACAGCTCATGGCCGAAGAATCCGCACAGGTCCATGACCGGCAGCAGCCGACCGCGCAGATTGGCCACGCCCTTGACCCACGGCTTGACGCCCGGCAGCTGGGTGACGCGCAGTTCGGGCAGCACTTCGCTGACTTCGCCCATCGGCGTGACGTACCAGTGCTCGCCCAGACGAAAGCCGATGCCGCTCCAGCGATCCTGGCGCGCAGCTTGCGACGGCAGGTCCGCCGCCAGCAGGCGACAGCGCTGGTCGATCTGCCACAACAGTTCGAACGCGCTCAGCGACTCGCTCATGACGGCGCGATCAACCGGCCAGCACGTTGTTCAGGGTCTTGATCAGCGTGTCTTCGTCGACCGGTTTGGTCAGGTAGTCCCTGGCGCCCTGGCGGGTGCCCCAGACCTTGTCGGTCTCCTGATCCTTGGTGGTGATGATGATCACCGGGATGTGGCTGGTTTCCGCATCCTTGGTCAGCTGACGGGTGGCCTGAAAGCCGTTGAGGCCGGGCATGACGATGTCCATCAGCACCGCGTCGGGTTTTTCCTGACGGGCCAGGGCCACGCCGTCGGCGCCGTTTTCGGCTTTCAACACTTCGTGGCCGTGCTTTTCCAGCATGCCGGTCAGTTTGTACATTTCGGTCGGCGAATCATCGACGATCAGGATACGTGCCATGGTCTTCCCCATTTTTCTTGTCGACACCGGGCCCGCTGGCCGAGCGTCTCTGTGCGTGTCTTACTGCGGCAAAGCGGCAGCGAAGCCCGGAACATGGGCCGAAATCGCGTCGAGCAGTTCTTCCTTGCTGAAAGGCTTGGTCAAAAATTGATCGGAACCGACAATCCGCCCCTTGGCCTTGTCGAACAACCCGTCCCGGGACGACAGCATGATCACCGGCGTGCCCTTGAACGCGTTGTTGTTCTTGATTAAAGCGCAGGTCTGATAACCATCCAGACGCGGCATCATGATGTCGACAAAGATGATCCCGGGATGGTGGTCGGCGATCTTCGCCAAGGCATCAAAACCGTCGATCGCGGTGATGACTTCGCACCCTGCATTTTTCAACAGGGTCTCGGCGGTGCGACGAATCGTTTTCGAGTCGTCGATCACCATGACCTTCAAGGCGCTGGACTGCTGTTCCATAAGGGGGCTCTACCGTCGCCTTTGCGAATCAATTTGTCCGTTTTGCGATGACTGATGGCTGGAAACCCTTGATGCTCAAGGGCCAGCACGGCTGGCAGCCTTTTTAGCACAGTCTCCAGACGCAATCTATCGACGGGTTTTTCCTTGACCGAAAACCCGCCCGGCGCCACTCTGGCGGCACTTTTTTCATACCGATCCGGTAGCCAATTTTCGAGGAAAACCCAATGAGCGTTCGCGTCGGGATTGTCATGGACCCTATCGCCAGCATTTCCTACAAAAAGGATAGCTCGCTGGCCATGCTGCTGGCGGCGCAGAAGCGCGGCTGGGAACTGTTCTATATGGAACAGAAAGACCTTTATCAGGGTGAAGGCCAGGCACGGGCGCGGATGAAGCCGCTGAAAGTCTTCGCCAACCCGGAAAAATGGTTCGAACTGGGCACCGAGCAGGATTCACTGCTCAGCGACCTGAACGTGATCCTGATGCGCAAGGATCCACCGTTCGACATGGAGTTCGTCTACTCCACCTACTTGCTCGAACAGGCCGAAACCGCCGGCGTGCTGGTGGTCAACAAGCCGCAGAGCCTGCGCGACTGCAACGAAAAGCTGTTCGCCACGCTCTTTCCGCAGTGCACGCCGCCAACCATTGTCAGCCGCCGTCCGGACGTGTTGCGCGAATTCGCCGACCACCACGGTGACGTGATCCTCAAGCCGCTGGATGGCATGGGCGGCTCGTCGATTTTCCGTCACACCGCCGGCCATCCAAATCTGTCGGTGATTCTGGAAACCCTGACCCTGCACGGCAAGCAACAGATCATGATCCAGGGTTATCTGCCGGCCATCGTCGATGGCGACAAGCGCATCCTGATGATCGACGGCGAACCGGTGGATTACTGCCTGGCGCGGATTCCGGCCCATGGCGAAACCCGTGGCAACCTCGCCGCCGGCGGCCGTGGCGAAGCCCGTCCGCTGACCGACAAGGATCGCTGGATCGCCGCCCAGGTCGGCCCGACCTTGCGCGAGAAGGGCCTGCTGTTCGTCGGCCTGGACGTGATCGGCGAGCATCTGACCGAAATCAACGTCACCAGCCCGACCTGCATCCGCGAAATCGACAACGCTTTCGGCACCGACATCGGCGGGATGCTGATGGATGCCATCGAGAAAAAGCTGCAAGGTTGATGTACATCACATGCAGCCTGTCGCTTGATGCTTGAAGCCCAAGGCGTAAAACCAACATTGCGTTATCATGCGCGGCCTGTGAAAAACGCGATGTTGGTTTTCTTGTCATGACACTTCCGTCCGATCTGCCTGCTGAACTCGCCCACCGCGGCGTGCGCCCGGTCGATCGCCTCGGATTTACCCTGTTTCTCGCGGCGCTGATCCATTTGGCACTGCTGCTCGGCGTGGGCTTCACCATGGTCGAGCCCAAGCAGATCAGCAAAACCCTGGAAATCACCCTCGCCACCTTCAAAAGCGAAAAGAAGCCGGCGAAGGCCGATTTCCTCGCCCAGGAAAACCAGGAAGGCAGCGGCACTCTCGACAAGAAAGCGGTCCCCAAGACCACCGAAGTCGCGCCGTTCCAGGCAAACGAGGTCAAGAAAGTCACCCCGCCGCCGGCCGCCAAGCCGCAAGTGCAGGAAGCCGCGCCCAAGGCGGCCGTGACCACCGTCGCGCCGAAACCGAAAAAGGCGCCGACCAAGAAAGAAGAAGCCAGGACCGAGATCAAACCAACGGTCGATGCGCCGACTTTCGACAGTTCGCAACTCTCCAGCGATATCGCCAGCCTCGAAGCGGAACTGGCCAAAGAACAACAGCTGTACGCCAAGCGCCCGCGCATCCACCGCCTGAGCGCCGCATCGACCATGCGCGACAAGGGTGCCTGGTACAAGGACGAATGGCGCAAGAAGGTCGAGCGCATCGGCAACCTCAATTACCCCGAGGAAGCCCGGCGCAAGCAGATCTACGGCAATCTGCGCCTGATGGTGTCGATCAACCGCGACGGCTCGCTGTATGAAGTGCTGGTGCTGGAGTCCTCCGGCCAGCCGCTGCTGGATCAGGCGGCGCAGCGCATCGTGCGACTGGCAGCTCCGTTTGCACCGTTTACCGGCGACCTGTCGGACATCGACCGGCTGGAAATCATCCGCACCTGGAAATTCGCCCGCGGTGACAAACTCTCGAGCAACTGACACACCGAAGAACCCCTGTGGGAGTGAGCTTGCTCGCGAATGCGGTGTGTCATACAACATTGATGTGACTGATCCACCGCTTTCGCGAGCAAGCTCGCTCCCACATTGGAACAGTGTTGCAAGCATCTCCAGCTTGTCAGTTCGCCCCCCGAACGCCACACTAGCGCACATGAAAAACGTCAGCCCCAGCTACCTCAAGCATCACTTCCTGATCGCCATGCCACACATGGCCGACCCGAACTTTGCCCACACCTTGACCTACATCGTCGAGCACACGGCCAATGGGGCCATGGGGCTGGTGGTCAACCGACCGCAAGAGCTGAATCTGGCCGACATCCTCGAACAACTGCGCCCGGACATCGATCCGCCAGCGCTGTGCCAGCATGTACCGATCTTCATCGGCGGCCCGGTACAGACCGATCGCGGTTTCGTGCTGCATCCGGCGGGCCAGACCTTCCAGGCCACCGTCGAGCTGGACGGCGACCTGGCCCTGTCGACCTCGCAGGACGTGCTGTTCGCCATTGCCGACGGCGTGGGCCCGGCCAAAAGCGTCATCACCCTCGGCTATGCCGGCTGGGAAGCTGGACAACTGGAGGCCGAACTGGCCGACAACGCCTGGCTGACCTGCCCGTACGACGCCGACATCCTGTTCAACACCAGCAGTGAACTGCGCCTGGAGGCGGCGGCCAGGCACCTGGGGATCAACCTCAGCCTGCTGACCAGCCAGGCAGGACACGCCTGATGGCCCTGCGCCTGCTCCTCGGCTTCGACTACGGCACCAAACAGATCGGCGTCGCGGTCGGCCAGGTGATTACCGGCCAGGCCCGCGAACTGTGCACCTTGAAGGCGCAAAACGGTGTGCCGGACTGGAATCAGGTCGAAGCCCTGATAAAGGAATGGAAGCCCGACGCCGTGGTGGTCGGCCTGCCGCTGAACATGGACGGAACGCCCAGTGAAATGTGCGCCCGCGCCGAGAAATTCGCCCGACGCCTCAACGGCCGCTTCAACCTGCCTTTCTATACCCACGACGAACGCCTGACGACCTTCGAAGCCAAGGGCGAACGACTGGTGCGCGGCGGGCAGAAAGGCAGCTACCGCGACAACCCGGTGGACGCCATCGCCGCCGCCCTGCTGCTGCAAGGCTGGCTCGACGAAAACACCGCACTATTTGAATCCTGACAAGCGCTACGGCGCTTTTCTTTTGGTTACAACCCGAGCCACGGTTCGCGAGAACCGGCTCGACCCCAAGAAGGAGCAACCATGAGCCTGCCCAATCCCGCCGATCTGATCAGCCAGATGGCGACCCGCCTCAAGGCGCACCTTGCCCAGCGTAATATCAGCGAACCGCGTTACATCGGCATCCGCACCGGCGGCGTCTGGGTCGCCCAGGCCCTGCTCGCAGAGCTGGGCAGCGATGCGCCATTGGGCACGCTGGATGTTTCCTTCTACCGCGACGACTTCAGCCAGAACGGCCTGCACCCGCAAGTGCGCCCGTCCGCCCTGCCCTTCGAAATCGAAGGCCAGCATCTGGTGCTGATCGACGACGTACTGATGAGCGGCCGGACCATCCGCGCCGCCATGAACGAACTGTTCGACTACGGCCGCCCGGCCAGCGTGACGCTGGTCTGCCTGCTGGACCTGGACGCCGGCGAACTGCCGATCCGCCCGAACGTGGTCGGCGCGACCCTGTCGCTGGCCGCCCACGAGCGGGTCAAGCTGTCCGGCCCGGAGCTGGCCCTCGAACTGCAAGACCTTGCCCTTTAATCCGCCCTATTGAGAGTCCCCTTCGCGATGACGCCTCTAGATACCAAGCGCCCGCTGCAGCTCAATGATCAGGGCCAGCTGCGCCACTTCCTCTCGCTCGACGGCCTGCGCCGCGAGTTGCTGACGGAAATCCTCGACACTGCCGACTCGTTCCTGGAAGTCGGTGCCCGGGCCGTGAAGAAGGTCCCGTTGCTGCGCGGCAAGACCGTGTGCAACGTGTTCTTCGAAAACTCCACACGCACCCGCACCACCTTCGAACTGGCGGCCCAGCGACTGTCGGCGGACGTGATCACCCTGAACGTGTCGACCTCGTCGGCCAGCAAGGGCGAAACCCTGCTCGATACCCTGCGCAACCTGGAAGCCATGGCCGCCGACATGTTCGTCGTGCGCCACGGTGACTCCGGCGCTGCGCACTTCATCGCCGAACATGTCTGCCCGCAGGTGGCGATCATCAACGGCGGCGACGGCCGGCACGCGCACCCGACCCAGGGCATGCTCGACATGCTGACCATCCGCCGCCACAAGGGCGGCTTCGAGAACCTTTCGGTGGCCATCGTCGGCGACATCCTGCACTCGCGGGTGGCGCGCTCGAACATGCTCGCCCTGAAGACCCTCGGCTGCCCGGACATCCGCGTGATCGCGCCGAAGACCCTGCTGCCGATCGGCATCGAGCAATACGGCGTGAAGGTCTACACCGACATGACCGAAGGCCTGAAAGACGTCGACGTGGTGATCATGCTGCGCCTGCAGCGTGAGCGCATGACCGGTGGCCTGCTGCCGAGCGAAGGCGAGTTCTATCGCCTGTTCGGCCTGACCACCGCGCGCCTGGCCGGCGCCAAGCCCGATTGCATCGTCATGCACCCGGGGCCGATCAACCGTGGCGTGGAGATCGAGTCGGCGGTGGCCGACGGCCCGCACTCGGTGATCCTCAATCAAGTCACCTACGGCATCGCGATCCGTATGGCCGTGCTGTCGATGGCCATGAGCGGACAAACAGCGCAGCGTCAATTCGAGCAGGAGAACGCCCAGTGAAGCTCAGCATTCTCGGCGCCCGCGTCATCGATCCAAGCAGCGGCCTGGATCAAATCACCGATATTCACGTTGAAGCCTGCAAGATCGTCGCCCTGGGCGCTGCACCGGCCGGTTTCAGCGCCGTCGAAACCATCGACGCCCAAGGCCTCGTCGCCGCTCCCGGCCTTGTAGACCTGAACGTTGCCCTGCGCGAGCCGGGCTACAGCCGCAAAGGCACCATCGCCAGCGAAACCCGCGCGGCTGCGGCCGGCGGCGTGACCAGCCTGTGCTGCCCGCCGAAGACCAGACCGGTACTCGACACCTCCGCCGTGGCCGAGCTGATCCTCGACCGCGCCCGCGAGGCCGGCAACACCAAAGTGTTCCCGATCGGCGCGCTGAGCAAAGGTCTGGATGGCGAACAGCTTGCAGAACTCGTTGCACTGCGCGACGCCGGTTGCGTGGCGTTCGGCAACGGCCTGGAGAGCTTCCGCAACACCCGTACCCTGTGCCGGGCGCTGGAGTACGCGGCGACCTTTGACCTGACGGTGATTTTCAACTCCCAGGATCACGACCTGGCCGACGGCGGCCTGGCCCACGAAGGCGCTACCGCCAGTTTCCTCGGCCTGCCGGGCATTCCGGAAACCGCTGAAACCGTGGCCCTGGCCCGTGACCTGCTGCTGGTCGAACAGACCGGCGTGCGTGCGCACTTCAGCCAGTTGACCAGTGCTCGTGGCGTAGCCCTGATCGCTCAGGCCCAGGCTCGTGGTTTGAAAGTCACGGCGGATGTCGCCCTGTATCAGTTGATCCTGACGGACGAAGCGCTGATCGATTTCAGCAGCCTGTATCACGTACAACCACCGCTGCGCACCCGCGCGGATCGCGACGGCCTGCGTGAAGCGGTGAAGTCCGGGGTGGTCTCGGCGATCTCCAGCCATCACCAGCCCCATGAGCGCGATGCCAAACTGGCACCGTTCGGCGCGACCGAGCCGGGCATCAGCAGCGTCGAGCTGCTGCTGCCGCTGGCGATGACGTTGGTGGAAGATGGTCTTCTGGATCTGCCAACCCTGCTGGCACGCCTGAGCGCCGGCCCGGCCGAGGCCCTGCGCCTGCCGGCGGGCAAGCTGGCGGTGGGTGGCGCGGCGGATATCGTGCTGTTCGATCCGAAGGCTTCGACCGTGGTTGGCGAAACCTGGCTGTCGAAGGGCGAGAACTGCCCGTTCCTCGGCCATAGCCTGCCGGGTGTGGTGCGTTACACCTTGGTGGATGGCCGGATCAGCCATCAGGCTTGATACCGAGTCGAGCCTAATCGCGAGCAAGCTCGCTCCCACAGGATTTGTGCAGTGACAAATCCCAGGTTACACACAGAACCTGTGGGAGCGGCGGTGCGACGATTCGACTTGCCAGCAATGACTTACTGAAAGGCACCCCGCCCTTCGGCATTACGCACCGACACCTGATCGTTCAGCGTCCAGAAGTCATACAGCACTCCCAGAAAGAACAACCCGCCGGTCAGCAGATAAATCACCCCGCTGATCCACTTGCCCTGATACATCCGGTGCACGCCGAGCGCGCCGAGGAAGGTCAGGAGAATCCACGCCACGTTGTACTCGATAGGGCCCGCGGCGAAACGCAGGTCGGCTTCGCGATCCATCGCCGGGATCAGGAACACGTCGATCAGCCAGCCGATTCCCAGCAACCCGAAGGTGAAAAACCAGATCGTGCCGGTCACCGGTTTGCCGTAATAGAAGCGGTGCGAGCCTGTGAAACCGAAAATCCACAACAGGTAACCGATCACCTTGCTATGGGTGTCTTTTTCCTTCACACGGGGCAGCTGATAGCTGTTCATTAAGACCTCGATACACGCGATAGATAAATATTCTTTAATTCTTTGTGACTTTTTTACAGGTTGCCGACGTATGGCAAATGCTACCGTGTCTCCCGTCAAACCCTTATAGCACCGGACTTCTGTCCGACAATTGCGTTTTTTTGCCGCTTATTTGGTTCCGTTGGCGCCCGATTGAATCGACCAACGGCCTCGGAAGTGACAAAAAAGCTGTTATAAAGTTGCGCGCTAACACACCAAGAGCCCTGCCTAATGCGTCCATTTTTCAAGACATGGCTAACCATTTGCCTATTAATGCCACTGGCCGCCCACGCCACCAATCGTGAGCAACGTCTTCCAAACGTTAACGGTTTCACCCCCAAATCCCATGCCTCTGCTCCTTCGAACAAAGGCAAACAGGTCAAACACACCACGCTGAGCAGCAACGGCCGCAGCAAGCTGGTGCCACCAATGGCGACCAAGGAAAGCAGCAATGTCCTGAGTCGTGCGGTAAACGTCCTCGGTACGCCATACCGTTGGGGCGGCAGCAGCCCGAGTAAAGGCTTCGACTGCAGCGGTCTGGTGAAATACGCGTTCAACGACGCCACGTTCGACCTGCCACGCACCTCGAATGCCATGGCCAGCGGTCACGGCGAGAAAGTCGAACGCAAGGACCTGAAGCCGGGCGACCTGATTTTCTTCAATATCAAGAGCCGTCGGGTCAATCACGTTGCCATCTACCTGGGCAACGATCGTTTCATCCACGCACCACGGCGCGGCAAGTCGGTGAGCATCGACACTCTGAACAAGCCGTACTGGGAAAAACACTACGTGGTGGCCAAACGCGTATTGCCGAAGGAACAGGGGCAGATGCGCGTCGTTCAGCGCTAACACCATACCGATCGTTCCCACGTCGAGGCGTCGAACCGTCCGCGTGGGAACGATCAGAACAAAAAAATCGCAGCCCACGGGCTGCGATTTTTTTTGCCTAGAAGTTATCCGGCGTACGCGCCTTCTCCCGCGCATGTTCGCGACTGATCAAGCCCTTGGTCACCAGATCCTTCAGGCACATGTCGAGTGTCTGCATCCCCAGTGAGCCGCCGGTCTGTATCGCCGAATACATCTGCGCCACCTTGTCCTCGCGGATCAGGTTACGGATCGCCGACGTCCCCAGCATGATCTCGTGCGCCGCCACCCGGCCGCCGCCGATCTTCTTGATCAGCGTCTGCGACACCACCGCCAGCAACGACTCCGAGAGCATCGAGCGCACCATGGACTTTTCATCCCCGGGGAACACGTCCACCACCCGGTCGATGGTTTTGGCCGCTGACGTGGTGTGTAACGTGCCAAACACCAGGTGCCCGGTCTCGGCGGCGGTCAGGGCCAGGCGAATGGTTTCCAGGTCCCGCATCTCGCCCACCAGGATCACATCCGGGTCTTCACGCAGCGCTGAACGCAATGCAGTGGCGAAACTGCGGGTATCGCGATGGACTTCGCGCTGATTGATCAGGCATTTGCGCGATTCATGGACGAATTCGATCGGATCTTCGATGGTCAGGATGTGGTGATGGCGATGGGTGTTGAGGTAATCGATCATTGCCGCCAGGGTTGTGGACTTGCCGGAGCCGGTCGGTCCGGTCACCAGCACCAGCCCGCGCGGCGCATCAGTGATCTTGCGAAAGACGTCGCCCATGGCGAGGTCTTCCATGCTCAGCACTTTCGATGGGATGGTCCGGAATACCGCGCCAGCGCCGCGGTTCTGGTTGAAGGCATTGACCCGGAAGCGCGCCACGCCAGGCACCTCGAAGGAAAAGTCGGTTTCCAGATGTTTCTCGAAGTCCACCCGCTGGGTGTCGTTCATGATGTCGTAGATCAGTTCATGCACTTGCTTGTGATCCAGCGCCGGCAGATTGATCCGCCGCACGTCGCCATCCACGCGGATCATCGGCGGCAGACCGGCCGACAGGTGCAGGTCGGAAGCGCCCTGTTTGGCGCTGAAGGCCAGCAGTTCAGTGATATCCATAGCGTCCCTCAATTCCAGTAGAATGCCGCGAACCTTCAGACCGCTGGCGCCTCTTGATGTCCACGATAGCAGACAACATTCTCCAGGTTAGTTCGCGCATTAAGGCAGCCGTCAAAGCCGCCGGCCGCGATGAAAACAGCGTCCGGCTGCTGGCCGTGAGCAAGACCAAACCCGCCCAAGCCTTGCGCGAAGCGTACGCCGCCGGCCTGCGCGACTTTGGCGAGAACTACCTGCAGGAGGCCTTGGGCAAACAGCTCGAACTGGCCGACCTGCCCTTGATCTGGCACTTCATCGGCCCCATTCAGTCGAACAAGACCCGCTCGATTGCCGAGCATTTCGCCTGGGTGCACTCCGTGGATCGTCTGAAAATCGCCCAACGCCTGTCCGAACAACGCCCGGCGGATCTGCCGCCACTGAACATCTGCATTCAGGTCAATGTCAGCGGTGAAGCCAGTAAATCCGGCTGCACCCCGCAAGACCTGCCAGCCTTGGCCCAAGCCATCAGCACCTTGCCGCACCTGAAACTGCGCGGATTGATGGCGATTCCCGAGCCGACCGAAGATCGCGCCGAGCAGGATGCTGCATTCGCTGCCGTCCAGAAATTGCAGGCCGGCCTCGATCTGCCGCTCGACACACTTTCCATGGGCATGAGCCACGACCTCGAGTCGGCCATTGCCCAGGGCGCGACCTGGGTCCGTATCGGTACGGCCCTGTTCGGCGCCCGCGACTATTCCCAATCTTGACCATTTCCAGATAAGGACCTGACATGAGCAACACACGTATTGCCTTTATCGGTGCCGGCAACATGGCCGCCAGCCTGATCGGCGGCCTGCGGGCCAAGGGTCTGGAAGCTGCACGGATTCGCGCCAGCGATCCGGGTGAAGAAACCCGCAACCGGGTCAGCGCCGAGCACGGCATCGAAACCTTCGCCGACAACGCCCAGGCCATCGACGGCGCCGACGTCGTCGTGCTGGCAGTCAAGCCGCAGGCCATGAAGGCCGTGTGCGAGGCCATCCGCCCGAGCCTGAAACCGAATCAACTGGTGGTCTCCATCGCCGCCGGCATCACCTGCGCCAGCATGACGGCCTGGCTGGGAGAGCAGCCGATCGTGCGCTGCATGCCGAATACCCCGGCGCTGCTGCGTCAGGGTGTGAGCGGTTTGTACGCCACCAGCGCAGTGAGCGCCGAACAACGCCAACAGGCTGAAGAACTGCTGTCCGCCGTGGGCATCGCCCTGTGGCTGAACGAAGAGCAGCAACTGGACGCAGTCACCGCCGTCTCCGGCTCCGGCCCGGCGTACTTCTTCCTGCTGATCGAAGCCATGACCGCCGCCGGCGTCAAACTCGGCCTGCCGAAGGAAACCGCCGAGCAACTGACCTTGCAGACCGCGCTGGGCGCCGCGCACATGGCGGTTTCCAGCGACGTCGACGCTGCCGAGCTGCGCCGCCGCGTGACCTCACCGGCCGGCACCACGGAAGCCGCGATCAAATCGTTCCAGGCCGGCGGCTTCGAAGCCCTGGTGGAAAAAGCACTCGGCGCCGCCGCGCACCGCTCGGCCGAAATGGCCGAACAACTGGGCAAATAAGGAGCCTTACATGATCGGATTGAACACCGCAGCGGTTTACGTGCTGCAAACCCTCGGCAGCCTGTACCTGCTGATCGTGCTGCTGCGCTTCGTCCTGCAACTGGTGCGGGCGAACTTCTACAACCCGCTGTGCCAGTTCGTGGTCAAGGCTACCCAGCCGTTGCTCAAGCCGCTGCGCCGGATCATCCCGAGCCTGTTCGGCCTGGACATGTCGTCGCTGGTACTGGCGATCCTCGTGCAACTGGTACTGATGGCGCTGACCCTGCTGCTGACTTACGGCACCACCGGTAACCCGCTGCAACTGTTGATCTGGTCGCTGATCGGCGTGACGGCGCTGTTCCTGAAGATATTCTTCTGGGCCATGATCATCAGCATCATCCTGTCCTGGGTCGCACCGGGCAGCCACAATCCGGGCGCCGAGCTGGTGAACCAGATCTGTGAACCGGCCCTGGCGCCGTTCCGTCGCATCGTTCCGAACCTTGGTGGCCTGGACCTGTCGCCGATCTTCGCTTTCCTCGTGCTGAAGCTGATCGACATGCTGGTGATCAACAACCTTGCGGCGATGACGATGATGCCGGAAATCCTGCGCCTGCTGATGTGAGCTGGTTTCGTTGGGACGGTGACGATCTGATTCTGGAATGTCACCTGCAGCCGGCCGCCCGCAGCGATGACTTTTGCGGGCTGCACGGTGATCGCCTGAAGATCCGCCTGACCGCGCCGCCGGTCGAGGGCAAGGCCAATGCGTATCTGATGGGCTTTCTGGCCAAGGCCTTTGGGGTTTCCAGGAGTCAGGTCAGTTTGCTCAGCGGCGAGTTGAACCGGCAGAAGCGGGTGAAGATTTGCTCGCCAAAGAAGTTGCCGGATTTGCCGGGTTTGGTTTTTCCCTGATCGATCCCAAGCAGAGCGTGGGAACGAGCGCAGGTAGTTGCTTGCCGCTAACCCCACCGGTCTTTAGACTTACGCCTCATTTCAACGAGAGCAGGGTCGATGCCAGCTGCCTTTCCCCCCGATTCTGTTGGTCTGGTGACGCCGCAAACGGCGCACTTCAGCGAACCGCTGGCCCTGGCCTGCGGCCGTTCGCTGGCCGATTATGACCTGATCTACGAAACCTACGGCACGCTGAACGCGCAAGCGAGCAACGCCGTGCTGATCTGTCACGCCCTGTCCGGCCACCACCACGCCGCCGGCTACCACAGCGTCGAAGACCGCAAGCCCGGTTGGTGGGACAGCTGCATCGGCCCCGGCAAACCGATCGACACCAACAAGTTCTTCGTGGTCAGCCTGAACAACCTCGGCGGTTGCAATGGTTCCACCGGCCCGAGCAGCCTCAACCCGGAAACCGGCAAGCCGTTCGGCGCCGACTTCCCGGTGCTGACTGTAGAAGACTGGGTGCACAGCCAGGCACGCCTGGCCGACCTGCTCGGCATCGGCCAGTGGGCCGCGGTGATCGGTGGCAGCCTCGGCGGCATGCAGGCGCTGCAATGGACCATCACTTACCCGGATCGCGTGCGCCATTGCCTGGCCATCGCCTCGGCCCCCAAGCTGTCGGCGCAGAACATCGCTTTCAACGAAGTGGCGCGCCAGGCGATCCTCACCGACCCGGAATTCCACGGCGGTTCGTTCCAGGAACAGGGCGTGATCCCCAAGCGCGGCTTGATGCTGGCGCGGATGGTCGGGCACATCACCTACCTGTCCGACGACTCCATGGGCGAGAAATTCGGTCGCGGCCTGAAGAGTGAAAAGCTCAACTACGACTTTCACAGCGTCGAGTTCCAGGTCGAAAGCTATCTGCGCTATCAGGGCGAAGAGTTCTCCGGGCGCTTCGATGCCAACACCTATCTGTTGATGACCAAGGCGCTGGACTACTTCGATCCTGCGGCGAATTTCAACGATAACCTGGCGAAAACCTTCGAAGGTGCGAAAGCCAAGTTCTGCGTGATGTCGTTCACCACCGACTGGCGTTTCTCCCCGGCCCGCTCGCGGGAACTGGTGGACGCGCTGATGGCGGCGCGCAAGGACGTCAGCTACCTGGAAATCGACGCGCCACAGGGCCACGACGCCTTCCTGATTCCGATCCCGCGTTATTTGCAGGCGTTCGGCAATTACATGAACCGCATTACGTTGTGAGAAAGCCATGAGAGCTGATCTGGAAATCATCCAGGAATGGATCCCCGCCGGCAGCCGCGTGCTCGACCTTGGTTGCGGTGATGGCGAGTTGCTGACCTGGCTGCGCGACCACAAGCAGGTCACCGGCTACGGCCTGGAAAACGACCCGGACAACATCGCCGAGTGCGTGGCCAAAGGCATCAACGTCATCGAGCAGGACCTGGACAAAGGCCTGGGCAACTTCGCCAGCAACAGCTTCGACGTGGTGGTGATGACCCAGGCCCTGCAAGCCGTGCATTACCCGGACAAGATCCTCGACGAAATGCTGCGGGTCGGCCGCCAGTGCATCATCACGTTCCCCAACTTCGGCCACTGGCGCTGCCGCTGGTATCTGGCGAGCAAGGGCCGGATGCCAGTGTCCGAGTTCCTGCCGTACACCTGGTACAACACGCCGAACATCCACTTCTGCACCTTCGAAGACTTTGAAGAACTTTGTCGCGAACGTGAGGCGAAGGTCATTGATCGGCTTGCCGTGGATCAACAGCACCGCCACGGGTGGGCCAGTAAGCTATGGCCTAATCTGTTAGGTGAGATCGGTATCTACCGCGTCAGCAGCCCGGGGCTTGCGGATCACAAAATCGCGGTCTGAACCACGACATTGCGAGGAGAACGAACATGGGACGCTTGATTACCGCGCTATTGGCCGCCTGCCTGAGCCTGTCGGCCGTTGCCGCCGATGCCATCAAGGGCGAGCGCAAGGAAGTGTTCGGTGATGTCACCGTGCATTACAACACCTTCAATTCCACCTACCTGACGCCGGACATCGCCAAGGCTGCCGAACTGGTCCGCAGCAAGAACCAGGGCGTGATCAATGTCTCGGTGATCAAGGACGGCAAGCCGTTGATCGCCAACGTCACCGGTACGGTGAAAGATCTGACCAGCCAGAGCGTGCCGCTGACCTTCCGCCAGATCACCGAACAGGGCGCGATCTATTACATCGCCCAGTACCCGGTGGAACAGCAGGAAACCCGCACCTTTGAAATCAAGGTGCAGACGGGCGACAAGATCAACACCATCAATTTCAACCAAGAGCTTTTCCCTGGCCAATGATCAATCTCAAGCAACTCGTACTGGCCAGCCACAACGCCGGCAAACTCAAGGAACTCCAGGCCATGCTCGGCGATTCGGTGCAATTGCGCTCGATCGGCGAATTCAGCAGCGTGGAGCCGGAAGAAACCGGCCTGTCTTTCGTCGAGAACGCGATCCTCAAGGCCCGCAATGCCGCGCGCATCTCCGGGCTGCCGGCGCTGGCCGACGATTCGGGCCTGGCAGTGGATTTCCTCGGCGGTGCGCCGGGCATCTATTCGGCGCGTTATGCCGACGGCAAGGGCGACGCGGCGAACAATGCCAAGCTGCTCGACGCCTTGAAGGACGTGCCTGAAGCCGAACGCGGCGCACAGTTCGTCTGCGTGCTGGCGCTGGTGCGTCACGCCGACGACCCGCTGCCAATCCTCTGCGAAGGCCTTTGGCACGGGCGCATCCTGACCGCTGCCAGCGGTGAGCACGGTTTCGGCTACGACCCGCTGTTCTGGGTGCCGGAGCGTAACCTGTCCAGCGCCGAGCTGAGCCCGAGCGACAAGAACCAGATCAGCCACCGCGCCCGCGCAATGGATCTGCTGCGCCAGCGTCTGGGCTTGAAATGACCGGTGACTCTTCCGCGTCGCCACTGATCGTCGGTGGCGCCGCCTCCTCGCCTCGGACGCCGTTGCCGACGCTGCCGCCCCTGGCGCTGTACATCCACATCCCGTGGTGTGTGCGCAAATGCCCCTATTGCGACTTCAACTCCCACACCGCCAGCCCGGTGCTGCCGGAGCAGGAATACGTCGATGCGTTGCTGGCTGACCTCGATCAGGATCTGCACGCAGTGTATGGCCGTGAGTTGAGTTCGATCTTCTTCGGCGGCGGCACACCGAGCCTGTTCAGCGCTGAAGCACTCGGTCGCTTGCTGGAAGGCGTGAAACAGCGCATTCCGTTTGCCGATGACATCGAGATCACCCTGGAAGCCAACCCCGGAACCTTCGAACAAGAGAAGTTCGTCGCCTACCGCAAACTGGGGATCAATCGCCTGTCGATCGGCATCCAGAGCTTCCAGCAGGAAAAACTCAAGGCCCTCGGCCGTATCCACAACGGCGACGAAGCGGTACGCGCCGCCGGCATGGCGCGTCAGGCCGGGTTCGATAACTTCAACCTCGACCTGATGCACGGCTTGCCGGACCAGTCGCTGGACGATGCCCTGAGCGATCTGCGCCAGGCGATCGAACTGAAGCCGACGCATATCTCCTGGTATCAGCTGACGCTGGAGCCGAACACCGTGTTCTGGAACCAGCCGCCGGTGCTGCCGGAAGACGACACGCTGTGGGACATTCAAGAGGCCGGACAGGCGCTGCTGGCCGAGCACGGTTACGCGCAATATGAAGTTTCGGCCTATGCGCAACCGGGTCGCCCGGCGCGGCACAACCTGAATTACTGGAGCTTCGGCGACTTCATCGGTATCGGCGCCGGCGCCCACGGCAAGCTCAGTCACCCGGACGGGCGCATCGTCCGCACCTGGAAGACGCGCCTGCCGAAGGACTACCTCAACCCGGCCAAAAGCTTCCAGGCCGGCGAGAAAGCCCTCACCAACGACGAGATGCCGTTCGAGTTCCTGATGAACGCCCTGCGCCTGACCGCCGGCGTCGAATCGCGCCTATACCCGGAACGCACCGGACTGCCGCTGGAGAGTCTCGACGAACACCGGCGCGAGGCCGAACAAAGCGGTCTGTTGCAGGTCGAACCGTCACGTCTGGCGGCCACCGAGCGCGGACAGCTGTTCCTCAATGACTTGCTGCAGAAATTTCTGAGCTGACCGCTCTTAAGGAAACCGCATGGATTTGATACTCGACCTGCTCGCCACCGTGTCCCGCTGGAGCCGCAGCAACCTCTCAGAAATCGCTCTGGCGCTGGTGGGCTGTCTGCTGGTGCTGTTTGGCGCCGACTTCAAGGGCTGGGTCGAGCAACGGCTGGGCAGCATCGCCGGCGCCCTGCGCGTCCCGCTGATGGCCCTGCTGTGCATGATCGGCAGCGGCGCGGCGCTGATTTACGCCACACCCTGGGTGGTGAAGGGGCTGAGCCAGTTCAACAACTACAGTCTGGCGCCGGTGCTGTTGGTGGTGCTCGTTTTGATCGGCGTGGTCGCCGACCGCCGCTGATCTTCAGCACACACAAAACAACTGTGGGAGCGAGCTTGCTCGCGATGGCGGTGTAACAGACGACATAAATGTTGAATGTGACGGCCTCATCGCGAGCAAGCTCGCTCCCACAGTTTTTATTGCGTGATGCTTAAGCGAGCTTTTCGAACTTCAGATCCCACACGCCATGCCCAAGACGCTCGCCGCGGCGTTCGAACTTGGTGATCGGGCGTTCGGCCGGGCGCGGCACGCACTTGCCGTCTTCGGCGAGGTTGCGATAGCCCGGGGCGACGTTCATCACTTCCAGCATGTATTCGGCGTACGGCTCCCAGTCGGTGGCCATGTGCAGAATGCCGCCAACCTTCAGCTTGCTGCGCACCAGCTCAGCGAAGGACGCCTGAACGATGCGACGCTTGTGGTGACGGCTCTTGTGCCATGGGTCCGGGAAAAACAGCATCAGGCGATCGAGGCTGTTGTCGGCGATGCAACGGTTGAGCACCTCGATCGCGTCGCAATCGTAGACCCGCAGGTTGGTCAGGCCCTGGGTCAGCACGCCGTTGAGCAGCGCGCCGACACCCGGACGGTGAACTTCGACACCGATGAAATCCTGTTCCGGCGCAGCGGCGGCCATTTCCAGCAGCGAGTGGCCCATGCCGAAGCCGATCTCCAGCGAACGCGGCGCGGAACGGCCGAACACCTGGTCGTAATCCACCGGCGCATCAGCCAGCGGCAGGACGAACTTCGGCGCGCCCTGATCCAGGCCGCGCTGCTGGCCTTCGGTCATGCGCCCGGCACGCATCACAAAACTCTTGATGCGGCGGTGTTGGCGCTCGTCGCCTTCTTCCGTCTGGATTGGCGTGTCGTTCGATTCAGTCATCAATAGCTCTTACTTGATCAGACCATCCAGCGGCGAAGAGGCGCTGGCATAGAGTTTTTTCGGCATGCGTCCGGCGAGGTAGGCCAGGCGGCCCGCGACGATCGCGTGTTTCATGGCTTCAGCCATCATGATCGGCTGCTGGGCATGGGCGATGGCCGAGTTCATCAGCACGGCGTCACAGCCCAGCTCCATCGAGATGGTGGCGTCGGAAGCAGTGCCGACACCGGCATCCACCAGCACCGGGATCTTGGCTTCTTCGAGGATGATCTGCAGGTTGTACGGATTGCAGATCCCCAGGCCCGAACCGATCAGACCGGCCAGCGGCATCACCGCGATGCAGCCGATTTCCGCCAGTTGCCGGGCGATGATCGGGTCATCACTGGTGTAGACCATCACGTCGAAACCTTCCTTGACCAGCACTTCGGCGGCCTTGAGGGTTTCGATCACGTTGGGGAACAGGGTTTTCTGGTCGGCCAGCACTTCCAGCTTCACCAGGTTGTGGCCATCGAGCAGTTCACGGGCCAGGCGGCAGGTGCGCACGGCTTCCACCGCGTCGTAGCAGCCTGCGGTGTTCGGCAGGAAGGTGTAGCGATCCGGCGACAGCACTTCGAGCAGGTTCGGCTCGCCTTCGATCTGGCCCAGGTTGGTGCGGCGCACGGCGAAGGTGACGATCTCGGCACCCGAGGCTTCGATGGCCAGGCGGGTTTCTTCCATGTCACGGTATTTGCCGGTACCGACCAGCAAACGCGACTGGTAAGTACGACCGGCCAGAACGAAAGGCTTGTCGCTACGAACGATGCTCATGGGGAATCCTCTGTTGGGGTGAGGGTCTTGCAGAATTGTCGACCCATGCAGGCCTGGCGACTAGCCGCCGCCTATCGCGTGCACGACTTCGACATTGTCGCCGTCGTTCAGCGTGGTGTCGGCGTGCTGGCTGCGCGGGACGATATCCAGATTGAGTTCGACCGCGACGCGGCGTCCGGTCAGATCCAGACGGGTCAGCAGGGCCGCAACGGTTTCACCGTCGGGCAGTTCAAAGGATTCACCGTTCAACTGAATGCGCATGCGCAACGCCGCCATCACTTTTTAGGGGGTGGCATTCTAGCCCGATCATGACCTAAAGGTCAGCACCAAGCGTCAAGCGGTTGGCTGCAGGCGCCAGGCGGCGAGTCCGAGGCACAGCCAGCCGATCAGGAATGCCAGGCCACCGAATGGGGTGATGATGCCGAGCTTGCCGATGCCGAGGGTGGTCAACAGGTACAGGCTGCCGGAGAACAGCAGGATACCGACGGTGAACGAGATGCCGGCCCAGGCGACCAGACGCCCCTGAAGCTGCGTGGCCAGCAGCGCCACGCCGAACAGCGCCAATGCGTGTACCAACTGATACGTGACGCCAGTGTGGAAGATCGCCAGGTAATCCGGGGTCAGGCGGTTTTTCAGGCCATGGGCGGCGAATGCGCCAAGGCCGACACCCGTGAAACCAAAGAAGGCAGCCAGCATCAGAAAGCTACGCAGCATGTAGAACTCCACTCAGACTCGATCGGCAGGGTCTGTATAATGGCCCGCTCAACCGGTTCGGCCAAGCCATCTCTATGCTGCGTTTATTTCTCCGTCGTTTCACGAAGGCCCTGCTCTGGTTCGCGGGCGGCAGTGTATTGCTGGTGTTGGTGTTTCGCTTCGTGCCGCCGCCGGGCACGGCGTTGATGGTCGAGCGAAAGATCGAATCCTGGGTCGACGGCGAGCCGATCGATCTGCAACGCACCTGGAAGCCGTGGGACGAGATCTCCGATGACCTGAAGGTCGCGGTGATTGCCGGCGAAGACCAGAAATTCCCCGAGCACTGGGGTTTTGACCTGAGTGCAATCAAAGCTGCACTGGCCCACAACGAACTCGGTGGCTCGATTCGCGGCGCCAGCACGTTGAGCCAGCAAGTGTCGAAGAACCTGTTCCTGTGGTCAGGCCGCAGTTATCTGCGCAAAGGCCTGGAAGCCTGGTTCACCGCGTTGATCGAAGTGTTCTGGCCCAAGCAGCGGATTCTCGAGGTGTACCTGAACAGCGTCGAGTGGGATGACGGCGTGTTCGGCGCCGAAGCGGCGGCACGGCATCACTTCGGCGTAGGTGCCAAGTCATTGTCCCGGCAGCAGGCGAGTTATCTGGCGGCCGTACTGCCGAATCCTCGGGTGTGGAGCGCCAGTCATCCGACTGCTTACGTGTCGCGCCGCGCCGGATGGATTCGCCAGCAGATGAGCCAGCTGGGTGGCGACAGCTATCTGCTGACACTCGATGAGTCACGTCGGGCACCCTGGGCCCAATGAGTTTCTGAAGCGCACACGAAAACGCCCCGATCATCACTGATCGGGGCGTTTTTTATTGCCAGACTACCGGTTATGCGGCAATCGACAACTTGAGCTTGTTCATCGCGCTCTTCTCGAGCTGACGGATCCGCTCGGCCGACACGTTGTACTTCTGCGCCAGATCGTGCAGCGTGGCTTTCTCTTCTGCCAGCCAGCGCTGGTAGAGAATGTCGCGGCTGCGTTCGTCCAGCACTTCCAGCGCTTCGTGCAGATTGTGATTGGAGTTGTCGCTCCAGTCGGCATCTTCCAGTTGACGCGCCGGGTCGTACCGGTGGTCTTCCAGGTAGTTGGCCGGCGACTGGAAAGCACTGTCGTCGTCGGCTTCGGCAGCCGGGTCGAAGGCCATGTCATGGCCGGTCAGGCGACTTTCCATCTCACGCACTTCACGCGGCTCGACGCCGAGGCTTTCCGCCACACGGTGGACTTCCTCGTTGTTCAGCCAGGCCAGACGCTTCTTCTGGCTGCGCAGGTTGAAGAACAGCTTGCGCTGGGCCTTGGTGGTCGCGACTTTCACGATCCGCCAGTTGCGCAGGATGAACTCGTGAATCTCGGCCTTGATCCAGTGCACCGCGAAGGACACCAGACGCACGCCCATTTCCGGGTTGAAACGCTTAACGGCCTTCATCAGGCCGACGTTACCTTCCTGGATCAGGTCAGCCTGAGCCAGACCGTAGCCGGAATAGCTACGGGCGATGTGTACGACAAACCGCAGGTGGGCGAGCACCATCTGCCGAGCCGCCCCCAGATCCTGCTCATAGTAGAGACTCTCGGCCAGTTCACGCTCCTGCTCCGGCGTCAGCAATGGAATGCTGTTGACGGTGTGCACGTAGGCTTCCAGGTTTGCGCCTGGAACCAATGCATACGCAGGTTGCAAAGAATTGGACATACGGAAAAACCTCCGACTTACATACTCATGCTTTTCAGCATTGCGAAAAATTGACCGGAAACTCAAATGAAAGTTTCCTTAACCACTGAAAGGTCAATCACGCGCAAAAAAGATTCTACTTCGGCGCCAACTCCCTGAGATGACGTGCGACTGCAATCCATGCACCGATATAACCCAACAGCACCGCGCCAAGCAAGAGCGACAGACCGTCGGCAACTGGCACGCCGGCCAGTGCGAAGTCACTGCCGTACAAGCCGGCCAGCCCGACCACCGCGTCATTCAGCCAGTCCAGGCCGAACGCCAATACACCCCAAGACAGCAGCCCCGCACCGAAGCCATACAGCGCGCCCATATAAAGGAAAGGACGACGCACATAGCTGTCGGTGCCGCCGACGAGTTTAATCACTTCTATCTCGGTGCGGCGGTTTTCAATATGAAGACGAATGGTATTGCCTATCACCAAAAGCAATGCGGAAACCAGCAACACCGTCAGACCGAACACAAAACGGTCGCCGAGCTTGAGGATGGCAGCCAGACGCTCGACCCAGACTAGATCAAGTTGCGCCTGTTGTACCTTCGGCAGCTCGGAAAGTTTTTGTCTTAATGCTTCCAGGGTCGACTTGTCGACCTCGTTCGGCGTCACCAGCACCACGCCCGGCAGCGGGTTTTCCGGCAGCTCGCGCAGGGCTTCGCCCAGTCCCGACTGCTGCTGGAATTCTTCCAGCGCCTGGTCGCGGCCGACATATTCAGCATCAGCTACGCCGGGCATGCCTTTGATCTGGTCGCGCAACGCTTCGCCCTGAGACGGACTGGCCTCGAGCTCCAGGTACAGCGAAATCTGCGCCGCGCGCTGCCACGAGCCGCCCAGGCGCTCGACGTTGCTCAGCAACAGCGAAAGCCCCATCGGCAGGCTCAGGGCAACCGCCATCACCATGCAGGTGAAGAAGCTGCCGATCGGCTGCTTGCCGAGACGGCGCAGGCTGTCGATCCAGCTGGCGCGATGGCTTTCGATCCAGGCACGGAACAATGTGGCGAAATCCGGGCCGTCGTCATCGTCGTGCTTTTTCTTCTTTGGCGGTTGCGGATCGGCTGCCTTCGGGGCCACGCGCTCGGAAACCTTCGGACTACGTGTTGCACTCATACGCCGGCCTCCCCGTCGCCGATCAATCGGCCGCGTTGCAGAGTCAGCATGCGATGGCGCATGCGCGCGATCAGCGCCAGGTCGTGACTGGCGATCAGCACGCTGGTGCCCAGACGGTTGATGTCTTCGAACACGCCCATGATCTCGGCCGCCAGACGCGGGTCGAGGTTACCGGTCGGTTCGTCCGCCAGCAGCAAAGCCGGACGGTGAACGATGGCGCGGGCAATGCCGACGCGCTGTTGCTGACCGGTGGAGAGGTCGCCCGGATACAGTTCGGCCTTGTCCGACAGCGCCACACGCTCCAGCGCCGAATCGACGCGCTTGGCGATTTCAACCTTGGACAGCCCGAGAATCTGCAACGGCAGCGCGACGTTGTTGAACACCGTGCGATCAAACAACAGTTGATGGTTCTGGAACACCACACCGATCTGTCGGCGCAGGAACGGAATCTGCGCATTGCTGATGGTGCTCAGGTCCTGTCCGGCCAGCAGCAGTTTGCCGCTGGTCGGACGCTCCATCGCCAACAACAGGCGCAACAATGTGGATTTACCGGCACCGGAGTGGCCGGTGACAAACAGGAACTCGCCGCGACGGACTCGAAAGCTCAGCTCATGCAAGCCGACGTGACCGTTCGGGTAGCGCTTACCGACCTGTTCGAAACGAATCATGAACGCTCCCGCTCGGCGAACAATGCCTGGACAAAGGGTTCGGCTTCAAAGGTACGCAGATCGTCGATGCCTTCACCGACGCCGATGTAGCGGATCGGCAGGCCGAATTGCTTGGCCAGGGCGAAAATCACCCCGCCCTTGGCGGTGCCGTCGAGCTTGGTCAGCGCCAGGCCGGTCAGTTCGACGGTCTGGTTGAATTGCTTGGCCTGGTTGATGGCGTTCTGACCGGTGCCGGCGTCGAGCACCAGCAGCACTTCGTGCGGCGCATCGGCGTCGAGCTTGCCGATCACCCGGCGAACCTTCTTCAGTTCTTCCATCAGGTTGTCTTTGGTGTGCAGACGACCAGCGGTGTCGGCGATCAGCACATCGATGCCACGGGCCTTGGCGGCCTGCACGGCGTCGAAGATCACCGAAGCCGAGTCCGCGCCCGTGTGCTGGGCGATCACCGGAATCTTGTTGCGCTCGCCCCAGACCTGCAATTGCTCGACAGCTGCGGCACGGAAAGTGTCACCGGCGGCCAGCATGACTTTCTTGCCTTCCAGCTGCAGCTTCTTCGCCAACTTGCCGATGGTGGTGGTTTTGCCCGCGCCGTTGACGCCGACCACCAGAATCACGAACGGCTTGTTCTGGGAAGCGATTTTCAGTGGCTGTTCGACCGGCTTGAGCATTGCGGCCAGCTCGGCCTGCAGGGATTTGTACAAGGCGTCGGAATCGGCCAGCTCTTTACGTGCGACCTTCTGGGTCAGACGCTGGATGATCACCGAAGTCGCCTCGACGCCGACGTCGGCCGTCAGCAGGCGGGTTTCGAGATCGTCGAGAAGATCGTCATCAATGGCTTTCTTGCCGAGGAACAGGCTGGCCATGCCTTCGCCAATACTGGCGCTGGTCTTGGACAGGCCTTGCTTGAGGCGGGCGAAGAAGCCGGCCTTGGTTTCCTCGGTGCGCGGGGCCTCGACCGGGGTTTCCACAAGAGCGACTGGCGCTACGGCGACTGGTGCAGGTGCAGGTGCAGGTGCAGGTGCAGGTGCAGGTGCAGGTGCAGGTGCAGGCTCGGGCGTTTCAACAATCGGGGCAACCGGGGCAGCAACCACAGGTTCTGGAATGACAGGAGCGGCTTCCACCACTGGCGCCTGAGCAGGTTCCGGCGTAAACGCAACCGGCGCAGGAATCGGCGGCGTAACGTGCGGCGCGGCCTCTTCCACCAGCGCCACCGGCTCTTCCGCCACCGGCAAGGTCAGCCACGGCTCACTGGCCGGGGTCAGCGGCAATTCGGCGGCAGCCGGCGCTTCAGGCTCGGCCTCGGCCACAGGTTGCAACACCGGCTCGGCGATCGGCAGCACAACCGGTGCCGGCGCTTCTTCTATTACGGGAGCAGGCGCGGGGGCTGGCTCAGGAATGGCAGTCGGCTGTTCGATGACGGGTTCCTGCGGTTTCTTGCGCAGCCATCCGAACAGGCTTTTCTTCTCGCCAGCCGCAGCTGGGGTCTTCTTGTCGTCGTTGGAACCAAACATGGAGGACGGCTATCTCACGGTAGCGACGCGCCACAGGGGCGCCCCGGCAAATAAATATTCGATGCAGAACAGACTGTGTTTCACCCAGCTTGTTCACGCGCAACATTTTGTCGAGGCACCAACGGCACCTCAAAGGAATCGTTTTAATGAAGGACTGGCCGGCAAAATCGGCGAAAAAGCGAAGTTTAGCTGATAAACCAAAGCCTTCTGCCGCAAACCCATACAACCTGATCAGGTTTCAAAACCGGATAGGCGTGGTCGCCGGTAAAACGGATCAGTATCCTAGCACCCTCTCGCCCGCCGACGCTAAGACCAAGCGGGCAGCCCAACAGGTTTAAAAACGAATGAATGCTCTAGCCCGCCGCGCCGCAGGCCTGCTGCTCAGCACAGTCTGCCTGCCCCTTTCGGCCCTGGCGGCCGATCCGCAACCGACTCACGAATTTACCCTCGACAACGGCCTGAAGGTCGTCGTGCGCGAAGACCATCGCGCGCCGGTGGTGGTGTCGCAGGTCTGGTACAAGGTCGGTTCCAGCTACGAAACCCCGGGCCAGACCGGTCTGTCCCACGCCCTCGAGCACATGATGTTCAAGGGCAGCGAAAAAATCGGCCCCGGCGAAGCTTCGCTGATCCTGCGCGACCTCGGCGCCGAAGAGAACGCCTTCACCAGCGACGACTTCACCGCTTATTACCAGGTGCTGGCCCGCGACCGTCTGGGCGTGGCCTTCGAACTGGAAGCCGACCGCATGGCCAGCCTGCGGCTGCCGGCCGACGAGTTCGCCAAGGAAATCGAAGTCATCAAGGAAGAGCGCCGCCTGCGCACCGACGACAAGCCGATGTCCAAGGCCTACGAGCGCTACAAGGCCATGGCCTACCCGGCCAGCGGTTATCACACGCCGACCATCGGCTGGATGGCCGACCTTGAGCGGATGAAGGTCGAAGAGCTGCGTCACTGGTATCAGTCCTGGTACGTGCCGAACAACGCCACATTGGTGGTGGTCGGCGACGTGACCCCGGACGAGGTGAAAAGCCTCGCCCAGCGCTACTTCGGGCCGATCCCGAAACGCGACGTGCCACCGGCGAAAAAGCCGCTGGAGCTGGCGGAACCGGGTGAACGCCAGATCACCCTGCACGTGCAGACCCAACTGCCAAGCCTGATGCTCGGTTTCAACGTTCCGAGCATCGCCACCGCCGAAGACAAACGCTCGGTCAACGCCTTGCGCCTGATTTCGGCGTTGCTGGACGGCGGCTACAGCGGCCGCATCCCGACCCAGCTGGAGCGCGGTGAAGAGCTGGTGTCCGGCGGTTCGTCGAGTTACGACGCCTACACTCGCGGCGACAGCCTGTTCACCCTATCGGCCACGCCGAACACCCAGAAGAAAAAGACCATGGCCCAGGCTGAAGCCGGTCTGTGGAAACTTTTGGATCAGCTGAAAACCACCGCACCGTCCGCCGAAGAACTGGAGCGCGTGCGTGCGCAGGTTATCGCCGGCCTGGTCTTCGAGCGCGATTCGATCACCAGCCAGGCCACCGCCATCGGCCAGCTGGAGACCGTCGGTCTGTCGTGGAAACTGATGGACACCGAACTGGCCGATCTGGAAAGCGTCACCCCGCAAGACATCCAGAACGCCGCCAAGCTGTATTTCACCCGCGAACGTCTCAGCGTCGCCCACGTCCTGCCATTGGAGACGACTCATGAGTGAGCGCAAAACCCCACGCCTGCTGCTCGGCCTGATCGCCGTGGCCGTCATCGGCTCCGCTGCGTTCTATCTGGTGCCGAGCGACAACACCAAGGCCAGCGAAGCGCTGGATAACGCCAAGTCCAGCCAGAAGCTGCAATCGCTGGCGGAACTCGACGGCAAGGCCCCGGCCAGCCGCAAGCTCGACGTGCAGACCTGGAATACCGCCGAAGGCGCCAAGGTGCTGTTCGTCGAGGCCCGCGAATTGCCGATGTTCGACATGCGCCTGATTTTCGCCGCCGGCAGCAGCCAGGACGGTAACGCGCCGGGCCTGGCCCTGCTGACCAACGCCATGCTCAACGAAGGCGTGGCGGGCAAGGACGTCGGTGCCATCGCCCAAGGTTTCGAAGGCCTGGGCGCGGACTTTGGCAACGGCGCCTATAAAGACATGGCCATCGCCTCGCTGCGCAGCCTGAGCGCCGCCGACAAACGCGAGCCGGCGCTGAAACTGTTCTCGGAAGTGGTGGGCAAACCGACCTTCCCGGCCGACTCCTTCACGCGCATCAAGAACCAGATGCTCGCCGGTTTCGAGTACCAGAAACAGAACCCCGGCAAACTCGCCAGCCTGGAGCTGATGAAGCGTCTGTACGGCGATCACCCATACGCCCATTCCAGCGATGGCAACGCGCAAAGCGTGCCGAAAATCACGCTGGCGCAACTGCGTGAGTTCCACGCCAAGGCCTATGCGGCGGGCAACGTGGTGATCGCACTGGTGGGCGATCTGTCCCGCAGTGAAGCCGAGGCGATTGCCAATCAGGTGTCCGCTGCGCTGCCAAAAGGCCCGGCGCTGGCGAAAATCGAGCAACCGACCGAACCGAAGGCCAGCGTCGGCCACATCGAATTCCCGTCCAAGCAGACCAATCTGATGATTGCGCAACTGGGCATCGACCGTGACGACCCGGACTACGCCGCGCTGTCGATGGGCAACCAGATCCTCGGCGGTGGCGGTTTCGGCACCCGACTGATGAGCGAAGTGCGTGAAAAGCGCGGCCTGACCTACGGCGTGTATTCGGCCTTCAGCCCGATGCAGGCTCGTGGCCCGTTCATGATCAACCTGCAGACCCGCGCGGAAATGAGCGAAGGCACCCTGAAACTGGTGCAGGACGTGCTCGCCGACTACCTCAAGACCGGCCCGACCCAGAAAGAACTGGACGACGCCAAGCGCGAACTGGCCGGCAGCTTTCCGCTGTCCACCGCGAGCAATGCCGATATCGTCGGTCAGCTCGGCGCCATGGGGTTCTACAACCTGCCGCTGAGCTATCTGGACGACTTCATGCGTCAGTCCCAAAGCCTGACGGTCGAGCAGGTTCGCGACGTTCTGAACAAACACTTGAGCACGGATAAACTGGTCATCGTCAGCGCTGGCCCGACCGTGCCGCAAAAGCCGTTACCGGCCCCATCTGATAAACCTGCCGAGCAGCCGCTCGGGGTTCCGGAGCATTAATGGCCAGTCCAAAGAAACCTGTACAAAAACTGCACAACGGGGTGAACCAGTTGCGCATCATCGGCGGCGAATGGCGCAGCCGCAAACTGAGCTTTCCTGATGCGCCGGGCCTGCGTCCGACGCCGGATCGGGTACGCGAAACCCTGTTCAACTGGCTCGCGCCGTACGTTGCCGGGGCCAAGGTTCTCGATCCGTTCGCCGGCAGCGGCGCACTGTTTCTGGAAGCGCTGTCCCGTGGCGCAGCAATGGGTCAGGCCCTGGACGCCAGCCATGTTGCGGTCTCCAGCCTGAAAGAACACCTCGGCACGCTGCGCTGCACCAACGGCCACGTACAGACCGCCGATGCGCTGCGCTACCTGGAAACCCAGACCGCGACTCCGTTCGACCTGGTGTTCCTCGACCCGCCGTTCAACCAGAACCTGCTGCCGTCGGTGTGCACATTGCTGGAAGAGCGCCAATGGCTGGCCGAAGATTCGTGGATCTACACTGAAAGCGAAACCGCACCATCGACCCTCGGCCTGCCGGGCAACTGGCGCCTGCACCGCGAGCAGAAATCCGGGCGGGTGTACTACGCGTTGTGGCAGCGCAGCCTGCCCGCTCTCTGACACCGTCGATCCACGCAATGCCCGGCGTGCGGTAGATAACTACCGCACGCCTCCCCTGCAAAATCTCCACAGTGGATTACGCCATTTCCGTAATCCACTGAGGATGAATCACTTATGGACACTTTGTGCAGCAGGATGCTGCCTTGCCTGGCCCTCGCCCCGCTGCTGGCGCTGGCCGATCCACCACCGACCACCCATGAGTTTCTGCTGGACAATGGCCTGAAGGTCGTCGTCCGCGAGGATCACCGGGCCCCGCTGGTCACCTCACAACTCTGGTTCAAAGTCGGCTCGGCTGACGAATCGCCGGGCCAGACCGGACTGTCCCACGCGCTGGAGCACATGCTTTACAAGGGCAGCAGCAAGACTTGTCCGGGTGAGGCATCGGCCATTCTGGAATCCCTGGGCGCATCGGAAAATGCCTTTACCAATAAGGACGTCACGGCCTATTACCAGACGCTGCCCAAGCCTTATCTGGGCGTCGCGTTTGAGCTGATGGCCGACCTGATGTCGACCGCTCACCTCAGACCTGAGGATTTCACCCCCGAGATTGCCGTCATTCAGGAAGAACGTCGCTGGAGTGTTGAAGACAGTCCTCTCGACACCGCAATGGAACGCCTGGAAGCTCTGGCCTATCCCTCCAGCAGCTACCGGACGCCCGTCATCGGCTGGATGAATGACCTGCACGGTCTGAACGCCACTCAGTTGCGGGGCTGGTATGAGTCACGCTATTCCCCCGGCAATGCCACGCTGGTTGTCGTCGGTGACGTCACGCTCGATTACGTTCAGCCCTTGGCTCAGCGTTATTTCGGCGGCCTGCCCGGTCGCGCCTTTCCACAAGCCGTGAAACCTCATGAACTGCCGGAGCCGGGCGAACGCCGAATCACACTCAATCAACCGGTTCCTGCCCCACAACTGATCATGGCAATCAACGTTCCCAGCCTGGCTACGGCAGACACCGATCGGACCGCACACGCACTGCAGCTGATCAGAATGTTGCTGGCAGGCTCCCAGAGCGCACGCCTGCAAAAACGCCTGTTGCACCAGGAGCATTTGCTCAGCCAAGTCGACGCCAGCTACAACCTTTACAGCCGTGGCGACACCCTCCTGATAGTGCGCACCCGGCTCGACAATTCGCACTCGGCCACGCCTGACAAGGCGCAATCACGCGTCTGGGATCTGTTCGAGGAGCTGCGCACAACGCCTCCCTCCATCGATGAACTGGAACGCGCGCGAACCCAGTTGATCGCCCAAAGGGTTTTTGCACGAGACTCTATCGAGAGCACTGCCCAACAGCTGGTCGCCCTCGAGAGCATTGGCCTGTCGTGGCAATTGCTCGATCAGGAGATTGCCGAGTTAAAGAACGTGACGCCCGAGGACATCCGTCAGACCGCTGAAAAATATCTGATCCGCGAACGCCTCAGCACCGCCCATGTGCTCATGGAGAAAAAACATGGATAAATCGGCGCGCGTCTTTGAGTCTGTCCTGGCCTGTTTCGCACTCATCGGTTGGCTGTCAGCCAGCCCGGCTACTGCCGCCAACTCGCCAGCCGGCTTTCCCGACACTCGATTGCAATCGTTGCTGGAAACAGACTCCACACAACAGGCTCCACGCCCCTTTACCATCAAGGGCTGGAAACCACGACAGGCATCAAAACGTTATTCATCCGCACCACGAATCTGCCAATGTTCGACGTTCACGTCAGCTTCGCCGGCGGCAGTGCGCACGATGGCGACACACCCGGTCTGGCAGCGGTGACATTCAGTCTGTTCAACGAAGGCGTCGCCGACATGAGCGATCATGCAGCGATCGCCGAAGTGTTCGACGGGCTGGGAGCGAAGCTCGGGATGGACCTGGATCAGGAACGTGCCACTTTCACGTTACGCAGCCTGAGCGATCCAGACAAAAGCAGCCCGGCTCTGCAGCTGTTTACGCAAATGCTGGGGCAGCCCGCTCTTACCGAAGAAGCTCTGCTCAGGGTCAAGCGCGAGCTTCGTGGCTTGCAGCTGGCAGAACAGCAACAACCTGCGGAAATTGCCTTGCTGCGCCTGCTGGATCTGCTGGCTGCGGACACGCCATACGCCCGTTCGATCTACGGAACCGATGCCGGCCTGACCTCGCTCATCCGTCAGGCCGTTCAAACGTTCCACAGCCAGACCCACTCGGCAAGCCAGACACAAATTACATTGGTGGGAGACCTTTCCGTCGAACAGGCACAGGCCATCAGCCTGCAAATCGCCAACGCGCTACCCGCGCCCCTCGTTGCATTGCCCACCGTCGAACCGCTCAAAGCGTTCGGTACTGAAATGCATCGCCATGTCGAGCGCACACAGGAACAGGTTCACGTATTGCTGGGACAACCCAGCCTGTCGCGCCAACACGAAGACTTCGTTGCGCTGTATGCCGCGACGCTGATTTTCGGCAGGGGAGCAAACTCCCGTCTGATGACAGAACTGCGGCAAAAACGCGGCCTGGTGTACGACGCCAGCATTCGCACCAAAGACTGGGCGGGCAGCGGCCTGACATCAATCACCCTGCAGACCAGCCCTCAATTCGCGAATGAAACGGTGGCCCTGGTGAAATCGATGCTCAGCAAATTCCGGCGTGAGGGCCCGACACAGGAGGAATTGGCTCACTTCAAACGCCGACTGGCCAACGCCAACATCGTTGGCAGCGCCAGCAACGCGCAGATTCTCGGGCGCCTGGCCGAGATCAACCGGCATCACTTGCCACTGGACCTGGACTTCTTCGCACAACAGGTGCAGCGCCTGACGCTTGAACAGATCAGAACGGCAATGGACAAACATCTGCCGGACGATCAGTGGCGGGTAGTGACGGTCGGTCCGACGGTACCCCAAGTGCCGCTCCCGCAACCGGCCATTGTCCCGACCGTCGAGCCGTCGGGGCATTCGTGTCGCGCCGATGCAGGCTTTGTGGCAAGTTAGACCTCCCTTGAAGTGACAGCCCTTGTATGACTGTCACTTCATGCATGACACCGTCGAGATTTACCGTGCGCGCACTTCTTTCTCCTTCCGAACCAGGTTTTCTTTTCACACCCGCCTTCGGCCTTGGCAATCCGCACCTGCAAACCTTGTGGGGGCCGCTGTGGCGCAAGACCGTTCACCTTGACCGTCAGCGCGAACGGCTATGGCTGGAGGATGGCGACTTTCTCGACCTCGACTGGTACGGCCCGCACAGCGCCGAAGCGCCACTGGTGCTGGTGTTGCACGGGCTGACCGGCTCCTCCAATTCGCCTTATGTGGCCGGAATCCAGGCAGCGCTCGCCGCACAGGGCTGGGCCAGTGTTGCGCTGAACTGGCGCGGCTGCTCCGGCGAGCCGAACCTGTTGCCGCGCAGCTACCATTCCGGCGCCAGCGAAGACCTCGCCGAGACCATCCGCCATCTGAAAGCCAAGCGGCCACTGGCGCCGTTGTATGCGGTCGGCTATTCCCTCGGCGGCAATGTGCTGCTCAAGCATCTGGGGGAAACCGGCAGCGCCAGCGGCGTACTGGGTGCCGTGGCGGTGTCGGTGCCGTTTCGCCTCGATCAATGCGCCGACCGTATCGGCCAGGGTTTCTCCAAGGTCTATCAGGCGCACTTCATGCGCGAGATGGTGGCCTACATCAAGAACAAGCAGCGCCAGTTCCAGCACGACGGGCGCGAGGACGGTCTTGCCGCACTGGCCGCTCTCGGCTCGCTGGAAAACATGCGCACTTTCTGGGATTTCGATGGCCGGGTGACCGCGCCGCTGCACGGTTTCGTCGATGCCGAGGATTACTATCGCCGGGCATCGAGCCGTTACTTTCTTGGCGAGATTCGTACGCCGACCCTGATCATTCAGGCGGCGGACGATCCGTTCGTGTTTCCCCACAGTTTGCCTTCAGCCAGTGAGCTATCGAGCTCGACCGTGTTCGAATTGCAGAACAAGGGCGGGCATGTCGGCTTCGTCGACGGCACGCTCCGCCAGCCAGGCTATTACCTGGAACGACGGATTCCGCAGTGGCTGGCCGACGCGGGTCGCGGGTGAGGTCATGAGCGATCAGGGCGAGTCGATCCGTTTCTGGCAAGCCGCGCCTCTGGCCGGGGTCGAGCTGTTGACCGCGCGCTACATCGAGCAACGTTTCGCCCCGCACGTCCACGACGGTTATGTGATCGGCATGATCATGGCCGGTGCCCAGCGCTACCGTTATCGCGGCGCCGAACACCTGGCGGGCAGCGGCACGCTGGTGCTGATCAATCCGGATGAATTGCACACCGGCCACAAGGGCACCGAGGACGGCTGGCTGTACCGTGCGTTCTACCCGGACACCGGCAAGATTGTCTCGCTGCTTGAGGAACTGGAACTGCCGACCGCGCCGATGCCGGCCTTTGGCGCAACGCTGTATCGCGACCCGGATCTGGTCACCGGCTTCAGTCAGTTGCACCGCTTGCTGGAAAGCCCCGCCACCGCGCTGCAACAGCAAACGGTGTGGCGCGAAATGATGATGCGGCTGTTGCAGCGTCACGCGGCGGTGCACATCAACGGCAACCCCGGCAAGGAGCATCGCGCGGTGGCGATGGCCAAGGAGTTGCTGCACGCGCAACTGGCGGCGCCGCCCTCGCTGGAAGAACTGGCGGCGGCCGTGAACCTGTCACCCTTCCACTTCGCCCGGGTGTTCCGCCGCGCCACCGGCATGCCGCCGCACAGCTGGCTGATGCAGCAGCGGATCGCCTGTGCGCGGGGCTTACTGCAGAGCGGCTGCGTGCCGGTGGAAGTCGCCGCGCAGCTGGGATTTGCCGACCAGAGCCATCTGAGCCGGCAGTTCAAACAGGTTTATGGTGTGGGGCCGGCGGCCTATCGCAGCGCGCGGCTGGGTCGCTGAGCGCTTATTCGCCCGTCGCGATACCGCGCGACGGCTCGTTGATCCACTCGCTCCACGATCCGGCATACAGCGAACCCAACGGGTAACCCGCCAGACACAGGGCGAACAGGTTGTGACACGCTGTCACCCCGGAGCCGCAGTAAGCCACCAGATCGGCCGGCGAACGCTCGCCGAGTTTCGCGGCGAAACGCTGCTTGAGCTGATCGGCCGGCAGGAAACGCCCGTCGCTGCCCAGATTGTCGGTGAACGCCGCGCACTGCGCGCCGGGAATGTGCCCGGCGATCGGGTCGATCGGTTCCACTTCACCCTTGAAGCGCGGCAACGCGCGGGCATCGAGCAGGGTCAGGGCCGGTTGGCCGAGGCGCTGCTGCAATTGCTCGGCGCTGAGCAGCAGGTTCATGTCCGGCTGGCCGCTGAAGTTGCCGCGGACCGCTGACGGTGGATCGAGGCTCAGCGGCAGCCCCGCCGCATGCCAGGCCTTGAGCCCGCCATCGAGAATGAACACGCCGTCGCGCTTGCCCAGCCACGCCAGCAACCACCAGGCCCGCGCCGCATAGGCGCCCGGGCCGTCGTCATACAGAACCACGTCACTGTCGTTGTTGATGCCGAAGGCTTGCAGGCGATCAATAAGCGCCGTCGGCTCCGGCAGCGGATGGCGACCGGTCACGCCTTTGGTCACCGGGCCGCTGAGGTCCCGCTCAAGATCGGCGAAATGTGCCCCGGCAATGTGCCCCTCGGCGTAGCTGCGCTGGCCGTAATCCGGGTCTTCGAGGGCAAAACGGCAATCGAGAATCACCAGCCCCGGCTGCGCCTTGCGGGCATCCAGGGCGGTCGGGCTGATCAGTTGCGCAATCGGCATAGCGAACGACTCCAGTGAGGAAATGGAATTACGGTCTCTCTTCGAGGGCCTGGGCCAGCGGCACGTAGAACTCTTCGAACAAGGCGTTGACCTCATCGCGGGCCTGCTCGGTGACGAACCCCGCTTCCAGCACCAGCACCTGATACACGCCACGTTTAATGGCCTGTTCGCTGAGGTGATTGGAATTTTCTCGGGTCGTGCACAGGAAGCGCACCCACGAGGTGAGGATGATCCATGCGTTGAGGGTCAGGGATTCGATCTGCACCCGGTCCATCTTCAGGATCCCGGCGGCAACGAAGCCTTCGTAGATCGCCGCGCCCTGGATCACGCAGCGCTGGGAGAAGCGCCGGTAACGCTCGGCCAGATCCGGATCGCTGTCGAGCAGATGCTCGAGATCGCGGTGCAGGAAACGGTAGCGCCACATCGCCGACAGCAATTCCTTGAGATAGAAACGCTTGTCTTCGACCGTCGCGGCCCGGCCCTGGGGCGGACGCAGGAAGCTGTCCACCAGGCTTTCGTACTCACTGAACAGCACGGCGATGATCGCCTGCTTGTTGGGGAAGTGGTAGTACAGATTGCCCGGAGAAATCTCCATGTGGGCGGCGATGTGATTGGTGCTGATGCTGCGCTCGCCCTGCTGATTGAACAGCTCGAGGCTGTTCTGCACGATGCGCTCGCTGGTTTTGATCCGTGGGGCCATGGCTTGAGCTTTAATTCAGAGTGCGTTGGGGGGCATCTTACGACCTAACCGGAACCGGATAAAACCAGGATGCGCAAGGAAGCCATTTGACTTTCTAGAGCATAGACTCTAAAAAGTTCGTCACAACAACATCTCCGGAGCTGACAATGACTGCCGATATTGCCTACCTGCAAACGCTGCAACAGCCGCTGGAAGAGCTCAATCGGCTGTTCGATGCGCAGCGTGCCGCCTACGCCGCCAACCCGATGCCGCCGGCGGCCCAGCGTCAGCAATGGCTCAAGGCCCTGCGCGATTTGTTGAGCAGCGAGCGGCAGGCCCTGATCGACGCCATCAGCTCCGACTTCAGCCACCGCAGCGCCGATGAAACCCTGCTCGCCGAACTGATGCCGAGCCTGCACGGCATTCACTACGCCAGCCGGCACATCAGCCAGTGGATGAAACCTTCGCGGCGCAAAGTCGGCGTCGCCTTCCAGCCGGCATCGGCGAAAGTCGTGTACCAGCCGCTTGGAGTGGTGGGCGTCATCGTGCCGTGGAACTACCCGCTGTTTCTGGCCATCGGCCCGTTGACCGGCGCCCTCGCGGCCGGTAATCGGGTGATGCTGAAACTCAGCGAATCGACCCCGGCCACCGGCCTGCTGCTCAAGCAACTGCTGGCGCGAATCTTCCCCGAGGATCTGGTGTGCGTGGTGCTCGGCGAGGCCGATGTCGGCGTGGCGTTTTCGAAGATGCGCTTCGATCACCTGCTGTTCACCGGCTCCACCAGCGTCGGCAGGCACGTGATGCGCGCGGCGGCAGAAAACCTGACCCCGGTGACGCTGGAGCTGGGCGGCAAATCCCCGGCCATCGTCTCCCACGACGTGCCGCTCAAGGACGCCGCCGAACGCATCGCCTTCGGCAAGACCCTCAACGCCGGCCAGACCTGCGTGGCCCCGGATTACGTGCTGGTGCCGGAAGCGAGCATCGGCGGTTTCGTCGAAGCCTATCGCCAGGCCGTACGCGGGTTTTATCCGACACTCGCCGACAATCCGGACTACACCGCCATCATCAACGAGCGCCAACTGGCGCGACTGAACAGCTACCTCAGCGACGCCACCAGCAAGGGCGCGCTGCTGATTCCGCTGTTCGAGCAGGGCCAGGGCCGGCGCATGCCGCACAGCCTGCTGCTGAATGTCAGCGACGAGATGACGGTGATGCAGGACGAAATCTTCGGCCCGCTGTTGCCGATCGTGCCGTATCAGGATCTGGATCAGGCATTTGCTTACATCAATCAGCGGCCACGTCCTCTGGCTCTTTACTACTTCGGCTACGACAAACGCGAACAGAAGCGCGTGCTCAGCGAAACCCATTCCGGCGGCGTCTGCCTCAACGACACGCTGCTGCATGTGGCGCAGGACGACATGCCGTTCGGTGGCATCGGCCCGTCGGGCATGGGGCATTACCACGGGCACGAAGGTTTCCTGACGTTCAGCAAGGCCAAGGGCGTGCTGGTCAAACAACGTTTCAACGCGGCGAAACTGATCTACCCGCCCTACGGCAAATCCATTCAGAAACTGATCCAGAAACTGTTCATTCGCTAACGTCACCGCCGGGTAATAACAACAATGCACCCAAGCCTGACCGAAACACCTGCCCTCTCGCGCCGTGGCCTGCTGAAATTCAGCCTGGGCGCCACGGCGTTCCTCGCCACCGCCGGGCTTGGTGCCAGCCTCAGCGGCTGTTCATCGAGCGTATCGGCCCACGGATTCACCACGCTGCGCAGCGGTGACCTGCTGTTTCTGCGCGCGCTGATTCCGGTAATGCTCGATGGCGCCGTCGCGGTGGAAAAGATGCCCGCCGCTGTCGATGGAACCCTGAAGTCGCTGGATTACAGCCTCGATCACCTGTCGCCGGAAATGCTCAAGCTCACCCGGCAACTGTTCGATGTGCTGGGCATGGCGGTGACGCGCGGGCCATTGACCGGAATCTGGGGCAGTTGGGAAAACGCCAGCCCCGAGGCGATCCGCCATTTCCTCGATCGCTGGGAAAACAGCTCGCTGAGCCTGCTGCGCATGGGCCACAGCTCATTGCTGCAAATGGTGATGATGGCCTGGTACACCCGCGCCGAATCCTGGGCCCATTGCGGTTACCCCGGCCCGCCCGCCGTTTGAGCCTGGCGCCCCACGCAAAACAATAATAAGAGAACCTGATCGATGCCCGTACCCGACCCGTTTCGCGAAGGCCTTGCCCGTGGCTGGAAAACCTACAACGGCGCGCAACTCAGCGATGACCTGACCCTGGAAACCGATGTCGCCATCATCGGCAGCGGCGCCGGCGGCGGTACCACGGCGGAAATCCTCAGTGCCGCCGGCTACAAAGTGCTGTTGATCGAAGAGGGTCCGCTCAAGACCAGCAGCGATTTCAAACTGCTGGAAGACCAGGCCTACAGCAGCCTCTATCAGGAAGGCATCGGCCGCATGAGCAAGGACGGCGCGATTACCATCCTTCAGGGCCGCGCGGTTGGCGGCACCACCCTGATCAACTGGACATCGAGCTTTCGCACGCCGGAGCCGACCCTCGAACACTGGGCCAAAGAACACAACGTCAAAGGCCACAGCCCCGCCGACATAGCACCGTGGTTCGAGAAAATGGAGCAGCGCCTCGGCGTCGCCTCGTGGAGGGTGCCGCCCAACGCCAACAACGACGTGATCCGCAAAGGCTGCGAACAGCTCGGCTACAGCTGGCACGTGATTCCGCGCAACGTGCGCGGCTGCTGGAACCTCGGTTACTGCGGCATGGGCTGCCCGACCAATGCCAAGCAGTCGATGATGGTCACGACCATTCCGGCAACCCTGGAAAAGGGCGGCGAACTGCTCTATCTGGCCCGGGCCGAAAAACTGTTGATCAACGGCGACAAGGTCACCGGGCTGCAGTGCGTGGCGATGGACGAACGCTGCGTCGAGCCGACCGGACGCACGATCACCGTCAAGGCGCGGCATTACGTGCTGGCCGGCGGCGGGATCAACAGCCCGGCACTGCTGATGCGTTCGGATGCACCGGATCCGCACAAACGCCTGGGCAAGCGCACCTTCCTGCATCTGGTGAACATGTCTGCCGGGCGTTTCGACGAGGTGATAAACCCGTTCTACGGTGCGCCGCAGTCGATCTATTCAGATCATTTCCAGTGGAAGGACGGCACCACCGGCCCGATGGCTTACAAGCTTGAAGTGCCGCCGCTGCACCCGGCGCTGGCTGCCACATTGCTCGGCGGGTTCGGTCAGGAAAGTGCGCAACACATGGCGGACCTGCCGCACACCCACGCGATGCTGGCCCTGCTGCGAGACGGTTTTCACCCGGACAGCCAGGGCGGCAGCGTCGAGCTGCGCGGTGACGGCTCGCCGGTACTCGACTATCAGGTTTCGCCTTACGCCTGGGAGGGTTTGCGTCGCTCCTTCCACAGCATGGCCGAGATCCAGTTCGCCGGCGGCGCCAAAGCAGTGATGCCGATGCACGCTGATGCGCGCTACGTGAACAGCCTGGCCGAGGCCCGCTCGTTGATCGACAGCCTGAGTCTGCAGTTGTATCGCACCCGCCTGGGCAGTGCCCACGTCATGGGCGGCTGCGCGATGGGCGAAGACCCGAAAACCGCCGTCACCGACAGCCTCGGCCGCCATCATCAACTGCGCAATCTGTCGATTCACGACGGCTCGCTGTTCCCCACAAGCATCGGCGCCAACCCGCAGTTGTCGGTGTATGGTCTGACGGCGCAACTGGCGACATCCCTCGGCGAACGGCTGAGAAACCCGTGAAAAAGACGAAAATTCCGATCGTCTATAGTGCTTTCTTACCCAACAGGCGACTTTCCCGACCGGGACGGCTGCGATACCATCCGACTCCCCAACGGATTCCCGCCAGGACGACGCGATGAACCGAGTGTTGTACCCAGGTACCTTCGACCCTATTACCAAGGGCCATGGCGATCTGGTCGAACGCGCCTCGCGCCTGTTCGACCACGTGATCATCGCCGTCGCCGCCAGCCCCAAAAAGAATCCGCTGTTCCCGCTGGAACAACGGGTCGAGCTGGCCCGCGAGGTCACCAAACACCTGCCGAACGTGGAAGTGGTCGGCTTCTCGACGCTGCTGGCGCATTTTGCCAAAGAGCAGAACGCCAACGTGTTCCTGCGTGGCCTGCGCGCGGTGTCGGACTTCGAATACGAATTCCAGCTGGCCAACATGAACCGCCAGTTGGCCCCGGATGTGGAGAGCCTGTTTCTCACCCCGTCCGAGCGTTATTCGTTCATTTCCTCGACCCTGGTGCGGGAAATCGCGGCCCTGGGCGGCGATATCAGCAAGTTCGTTCATCCGGCGGTGGCCGAAGCCCTGACCCTGCGCTTCAAGAAGTAACGACCGTTCAAACGGCGCCCGCGTGCACTACGGGCGCCAATGCGGCACAATTGCGCGCATTGATTCATAGCGCCCGGGCTCCCCGCCCCGGCTGGAGTTAGCATGTCCCTGATCATCACCGACGATTGCATCAACTGCGACGTCTGCGAACCCGAGTGTCCGAACGCCGCCATTTCTCAAGGCGAAGAGATCTACGTGATCGACCCGAACCTGTGCACCCAGTGCGTCGGCCACTACGACGAGCCACAGTGCCAGCAGGTCTGCCCGGTGGATTGCATTCCACTGGACGAAGCCCATCCGGAGACTGAAGAACAGTTGATGGAGAAGTACCGCAAGATCACCGGCAAGGCCTGAGTTTCTGACCGTGATCGCAGCAGCAGGCTGCGATCACGTCATTCACGCTGTTCGAATCCCTCTCCAGTGCAGCCCAGGCAACGCACGAACGCCGCTTTCGCCGGCGCCACCACCAGCGCCTCTCCCGCATCGCCAATCCCGCCACCCAGCGCGGTGAACGGCAACGACACAACGAACGCCCCGGCACCGATCACCGTCGCCACCACCAGTAACGGACGGGCAATCAGCAGATCGCCGAGCATGGCGTAGGCCGGTGGATTCTGGATGGCGTAACGAGGATCGCCGCTGCCGCCTTCCGCGGCCTGAATGGTCAGGCTGAAGCACAGCAGCAGGGCGACGATGAGGGTTTGCAAGGACTTCATGGCACGATCCTTCGGGCTGAACAGTGAGACAACTCACTATAGACCGTAGGCGTTTTTCGGACGCCCTGTCAGCTTTGGCAGCGCGGACACCAGACGCTGGCGCGCTGGCCGAGCTTCATTTCCCGCAAGCCTGTGCCGCAGATCTTGCAGTGCTCGCCACCGCGACCGTAAACAAACAGTTCCTGCTGGAAATACCCCGGCTGCCCGTCGCCACCGATGAAATCACGCAACGTGGTGCCGCCGCGCTCGATGGCAGCAGCGAGGATGCGCTTGATCTCGATCGCCAGCTTCAAATACCGCGCCCGGGAAATGCCTTTGGCTTCACGGCGCGGATCGATACCGGCGGCGAACAGTGCTTCGGTCGCGTAGATATTGCCGACCCCCACCACCACCGCGTTATCCATGATGAACGGTTTGACCGCCATCGAGCGCCCGCGCGACAGCTGATACAACCGCTCGCCATCGAACAGATCGGTCAACGGCTCAGGGCCCAGACGGATCAGCAACTCGTGATTGAGCGGGTCATTGCTCCACAGCATCGCGCCGAAACGTCGCGGATCGGTGTAGCGCAAGGCCAGTCCGGAATCCAGTTCGATATCGACATGCTCATGCTTGGCCGCCGGCATCCCGACCTCAACCAGCCGCAAGTTGCCGGACATGCCCAAGTGGCTGATCAGCGTACCGGCCTCGGCGTTGATCAGCAGATACTTGGCGCGTCGCTCGACCAGCACGATGCGCTGCCCGGACAGCCGCACATCGAGGTCTTCGGGAATCGGCCAGCGCAGCCGCCGGTCCCGCACGATCACCCGGCTGACGCGCTGGCCTTCCAGGTGCGGGGCGATGCCGCGACGGGTGGTTTCGACTTCCGGCAGTTCAGGCATGGATTCCTCGAATCATCAGCTTCTCTAATCAGTGCGCGCCAAGTTCGCGGATCGTCTGCTTCAACGTTTCGAAGTCGTAATCCGAGAGGCCGATGTACTCAAGCACCAGCGGCCCGACAGCCTGCCATTCGAAGTCTTCGGTCTGGTTGCCCAGCACCCGGTACGACGCACAGATGTGCTCGGCCATCTTCAGGATCGCCAGCAGGTTCTTCATCTGACTGTTGCGCGAGGTCTCGTCGCTGAAGATCGCCAGGGCATTGTGGTGGTTGGCGATGGCCGCGCTGACATGTTCCGGCAGGCGCCAGGACTTGGCGGTGTAATAACCGACCACCGAGTGATTGGTGTTGTAGACATCGTTCTCGGTATCCACGACCCGGCGCTCGGCACTCGCGTTGGCGTAGGCCTTTTCGAGCGTCGTCATGTAATCCGGGAATCGCTGAAGCATCAGCGGTACGCCGCAGTCATGGAACAGGCCCAACGCGTACGCCTCGTCGCTCGCCTCGGTGCCGACGCGCTTGGCCAGGGTCAGGCAGGTCATGGCCACGTCCTGGGCGGTGTCCCAGAAACGATTGAGGGTGACGATGGTGTCATCGTTCATCTCGCCCTTGATCGACATGGCGTTGATCAGATTGACGATCGAACGGCTGCCCAACAGGTTCACCGCGCGCTTGATCGAAGTAATCTTGTTGCTCAGGCCGTAATACGGCGAATTAACGATTTTCAGCAGCGAGCCGGAAAGGCCGGGATCCTGGGAGATCAGCTTGGCGATCGTCTCCAGGTCCGGGTCGGGCATGTATTGCTCCATTTGCAGATCCACCATGATCTGCGGCTGCGCGGGCACGCTGATGCCTTGCAGGGACTGTTGAATCTGTTCGGTGGTCAGCTCTTGGGACATAAGTACACACTCTGGGACAGGCGGCGATTCTAACCTCTAAAAACCGCCGCACGACACACCAGTGGGCAATTCGCAGGAACTTTCACTTTTGCCCGGCCTTCGGAATCTGTAGTGCCCGGAACAGTTCTCGATCTGTCCCCGGGCTGTAATCCCAACAGACTCAGGAGCTTAACGATGGCAAATTCTCTCGGCAGCAAGCGCGTCGCTTTTCTGGTAACCGATGGTTTCGAGCAAGTTGAACTGACCGGTCCCAAAAACGCACTCGAGCAGGCTGGAGCGCAGGTTGACATCCTCTCTGCCGAAACCGGCAGCGTCAAAGGCTGGAACCACGATAAACCTGCGGACGATTTCAAGGTCGACCAGACTTTCCAGGGCGCAAGCATCGATCAGTACGACGCCGTGGTGCTCCCGGGCGGCGTGCAGAACTCTGACACCATCCGCATCGACCAGGACGCGCAACATCTGGTCAAGACCGGTGCCTCCGCCGGCAAACCGATCGCGGTGATCTGTCACGGCAGCTGGCTGTTGATTTCGGCCGGGCTGGTCAATGGCAAGACCATGACCAGCTACAAGACCGTCAAGGACGATCTGGTCAACGCGGGGGTGAACTGGGTCGATCAGGAAGTCGTAAAAGACGGCAACCTGATCAGCAGCCGCCAACCGGACGATATTCCGGCATTCAGCAAAGCGCTGATTGACGCGCTGTCGGCATAGAGCACAGGCGGGTGGACACGGGGGTGGGCCTGCTTGTAACGAGGCCCGCCGCGTTTCATCGCACGCCAAACCCGGCATAAGGCGCAACACGGTATACTCCCGCTCTTTTTTCCGGAGCGACGTCATGTCCCTGCCTAGCTTGCGCCTCAAAGCCAACGCCGACCGTCGCCTGCGCGCCGGTCACTTGTGGATCTACAGCAACGAAATCGACGTGGCCGCGACCCCGTTGCACGGCTTCAAGGCCGGCGACCAGGCGATCCTCGAAGCCGCCGGCGGCAAGCCGCTGGGCATCGTTGCCATGAGCCCGAACAACCTGATCTGCGCCCGCCTGCTGTCGCGCGACATCAAGCTGCCGCTGGACAAGTCGCTGCTGGTGCATCGCCTCAACGTGGCCCTGTCGCTGCGCGAGCGCCTGTTCGACAAACCGTTCTATCGTCTGGTCTACGGCGATTCCGACCTGCTGCCGGGTCTGGTGGTCGACCGTTTCGGCGACATCCTCGTGGTGCAACTCGCTTCGGCGACCATGGAAGCCCATAAAGATGACGTGATCGCGGCGCTGACCCAAGTGCTCAAGCCAAGCGGCATCCTGTTCAAGAACGACTCCGCTGCCCGCGATGCCGAAGGCCTCGAGCGTTACACCGAAACCGTTTTCGGCGTGGTGCCGGAGTGGGTAGCACTGGAAGAGAACGGCGTGAAATTCGAAGCACCCGTCGTTCAAGGTCAGAAAACCGGCTGGTTCTACGATCACCGCATGAACCGCGCCCGCCTGGCCCCTTACGCCAAGGGCAAGCGCGTGCTGGACCTGTACAGCTACATCGGTGGCTGGGGCGTGCAAGCCGCCGCATTCGGCGCCAGCGAAGTGTTCTGCGTCGACGCATCGGGCTTCGCCCTCGACGGCGTTGAGCGCAACGCCGCACTGAACGGTTTCGCCGACAAGATGACCTGCATCGAAGGCGACGTCTTCGAAGCCCTGAAGGAACTCAAGGCCGGCGAAGAGCGCTTTGACGTGATCGTTGCCGACCCGCCTGCGTTCATCAAACGCAAGAAAGACCTGAAAAACGGTGAAGGCGCCTACCGTCGCCTGAACGAGCAAGCCATGCGACTGCTCAACAAGGACGGCATCCTGTTCAGCGCTTCGTGCTCGATGCACCTGCCGGAAGACGATCTGCAGAACATCCTGCTGACCAGCGCCCGTCACCTGGACCGCAACATCCAGCTGCTGGAGCGCGGCGCTCAGGGCCCGGATCATCCGGTACACCCGGCCATCCCGGAAACCCGCTACATCAAGAGCATCACCTGCCGCCTGCTGCCGAACAGCTGACAGATCCACGGCATTGACGCTATCGAAAGGGGAGCCCACGGGCTCCCCTTCTTTTTGTCTTTGATTTTGCTTTCCTACATTTATATTCCTACCAACGTGCAGGATATTTCCGCAAATACTTTATTTACTGAAATTTAACTTACACAATCAGTTCCAGCCAAAGATCACTCCGACAAAATTACTGGATTATTCCTACTTAATATTTGCTTGCGATTAATCCATTACAAACTATTATTAAGTCGTCACCACGGAGGTGACACCAACTAATCCAAGTAACAATGAACAAGGAGTTCAATCATGAAAGCAATCACTCTGGAATCCCGCACCCTCGCAAACCTGGCTTTTCTGGTCGCACCTAAAGCCCGTTAAATAAGGTGGGCGCTGGGTATAGCCGGCTACCCAGCGCCTCTGACAAAGCAACTATCCAGAGCAGCGTGTCACAACATGCATATAAACCCTTATTTATTCATACTGCCGCGAACTCCCGGCCAGATAGTCTGGAATTACAGAGACCATACTCAACATGAACTTGATCTTGAGTATTCCTCCCGACTGGCGCAACTTATTCACAACCCCGACTTATATGACAGCAGCAACATAATAGATACACAGCTATTAAATGCCGGAATACTGACTTCTTCAAAAATCTCCGCCCCTGCCTGGGGCTGGGATGAACTGTCCATGATCTACCATATCGGGACTCGGGATATTCCTTGCGAACATACTCCCCGAAATATTCAGGAATGGTCCAGGCAATACCTCGAACACTGCAACACGGTGCTCGCCACTCCAGCGCCACACGACATGCCTGTGGATATCGGTCCGAACGCACTCATCGCCCTGCCCGAGCCGCTGGCATTGAATGACGACAGCCTGTCGAATTCGCTGACCCGGCGAAAGACCTGCCGATCCTTCACCGGCGCCGCCGTGTCGCTGGACGATGTCGGCACCTTGCTTTATCTGTCACTTGGTTACCTGCGAGAACGCGACGCCGATCGCGACGACAGCATCGCCGATGGACTTGGCGCGCGACGCAGCAGCCCTTCCGGCGGCGGCCTCAATGCCTGCGCCGGGTTCGTGCTGGTAAAGAACGTCGACGGACTGGCGCCCGGCGTGTATGCCTACCACCCCACCGAACATGCCCTGAGCTTCATCAACCCTTTGCCCGATACCGCGCCCGGCAATCTGCTGGGAGGCCAGCACTTCATCAACAACCTGCCATTGGGGCTGTTCATCACCGCCCGTTTTGACCGGCTCTGGTGGAAATACCCGCATTCGCGTGCCTATCGAATGGCATTCGTCGAAGCCGGGCACCTTTCGCAGACGTTTCAACTGGTGGCCACGGCCCTGGGCATGAACACCTGGCTCACGGGCGCGTTTTCCGATGATCAGGTCGAAACGTTGCTGCAACTCGAGAACAGTGCGGAGCAACCCTTGTTTTTCGTCGGTTGCGGGGAAAGCGACGGTCAGGCGATGTGTCAGGAAATGCGCGACCTGCTGCGTGAGGCACAACCATGAACGCCCTCGCCCCGGCACCGGTTTTCCAGTTCACCCTGAGTGACTGGAACACCCGCGCCTCGGTCCGCACCAGCCCTCACGATTACCGCTTGCCGGACAACGTGCAGGAACAACTGGAGACCCGGCACTGGTTTCCGCCGACATTCCTGCCCTACCTGGCCCACCCGGCCATCAAGGCAGCGGGCCGTTCGATGCTGCATCGGCTTACGGCCCGACATCTGGTGCATTTTCTCGACTACACCACATTGCTCGAACACCGGATCGTCAATCGCGCTGTCGAAACCATCGTCCACGAAGAACTGCCGGTCGCGGTGCCGGCGCCGATGAAAACCGCCGCACTGCAGCTCTATACCGACGAGGGCTATCACGCTCTGTTTTCCAGTCAGGTGGCGGAGCAGATCGCCAGCCTCTACGCCATCACCGGGCGCCCGGTCATGCCCGGACGGATCACCCGGATGAACCTGCTGATCGCACGCACTGGGCAGGAGCACCAGCCGCTGGCGCGCTTTCTTCTGGGTTTCGTCTCGGAAACCATCATTGCCCGTGAACTGCTGGATGTCTGCCGCGACAGCCTGGTGTCCGGCGTCAACGATATGTTGCGCGATCACCTTACCGACGAAGCGCGCCACAGCCGCTATTTCACCGAAGTGTTCCACTACCTCTGGTTGCACCTGGACCCGCGACAGCGAACGTTCACCGCAACGACCTTGCTCGACATTCTGGAAATCTTCTTCGAAGTGGATGAGCACTGGCTGCAGGAAAGCCTCTGTGGCGAGGGCATTGCCGACACCACGGTGATGGACATTCTCGGCACGATGACTACAGCGCAGGCCATTCGACAGCGAGCACGCTCCGGCAGCCTCGCCACGATAAGCGCATTGAAGAAAGCCGGATTTTTCGCCGAACCTCAAAACCAGACACTTTTTGCCAGGGCGGGACTGATCGATGGATGACGGACAATCTGTGGTGACCGGACGTCAGCGGCGCGGAGCTGTCAGTCTTTTGCTGGCGATGGTGTTGCTCGGCGTCTTTCCGCTGGATGTCCTGCTGCCTTCGTTCCCGGCACTGGCCGAACACTTTCACCGCACCCCGGCGGACATCGCCCTGTCGATCAGCCTGTTCGCCGTCGGTATCGCCTTCGCCCAGTTGCTGATCGGGCCGCTGTCGGATGTGATCGGACGCAAAGGCCTGCTGCTCGCCGGCATGAGCGTTTCTATGCTCGGCGCCCTCGGGTGCGTGATGACCTCGGACTATTCGCTGTTTCTGACGTTCCGGGTGGTGCAGGCGCTGGGGTGCGGTTGCTTCGTGCTGTCCCAGGCGCTGGTGCAGGATCTGTTCGAAGGCGAAGAACGCGATCGCCTGCGGATCCTGATGGTCACCGCCGGCGGGATATTCATCTCGGTATCGCCGCTGGCAGGCACCTTTCTTCAGGCGACACTGGGTTGGCGCGGCAGCTTCTGGGTGTTCATCGGCTTATCCGCCGCAGTGCTGCTCAAGGCCTGGCTGCTTCTGGAAAACACCCGACCGACCGCCAGTGACACACGTACGAACTTCTTCATGGCCTATCGACGGGTTCTGGGAGATTTCGACTTCGTCGGCTACTGGCTGATTTCAGCGTTTGCATTCGCCTGCCACTTTTCATTCATCGTGATCTCGCCGCTGATCTTCATGGATCGGCTGCAACTTTCCGCTTACGAATTTTCGTTGATCCTGCTGATCTACGGTGCGGCTTACGTCACCGGGGGTATCCTCGCCAGCCTGTTGAGCAGACGCCTCAACAGCGACCAGCAGATGGTCGTCGGCCTGAGCCTGATCCTGTCCGCGGGCCTGAGCATGCTTTACCTGTCATCAAGCTTTGCACTGGCTCCGGCGACCGTGCTGATCCCGATGCTGATCTGTACCGCCGGCACTACCATTGCACGGCCGGCGGCCACTTCCCGGGCCATGAGCCTGTTTCCGGAAAACGCCGGCACCTCGGCCTCGGCCGGCAGCACGATCATTTTCATCTGCGGCGGCATGATCAGTGCCTTGATCAGCCTGAGCCCGGCCAACCTGCAATCCACGCTCGGCTACAGCTTCGTGATACTCAGCGGGGTAGCACTGGCATTGAACGTCCGGATCAGTCGGCGCAACGATCTCGTGGGGCGACCGGACAGCGATTAACCTTGCCGGTCGTCATCCCGAACGCTTCGTCAGCACTGGAACAACGCTTTGCGCCATTCCCTCCTGACGCCAGCGGTGTAGAATCGCGAGATTCATCGCCATTCATCCCCGGCGGGTTTATGAGCTCAGGCTGAGACCAGCGGCGATCCCGCAACGTCATCGGCAACATCAGAACACACGGCCATTTCTGAGTGTTCCAGACGTCAATAGAAGCTCACTCCCTTTTGATACCTGATTAGCCGCCCGGAGTGCTCCATGCCAGATTACCGCTCGAAAACATCCACCCACGGCCGCAACATGGCCGGCGCCCGCGCACTGTGGCGCGCCACCGGGATGAAAGATGACGACTTCAAGAAGCCGATCATCGCCATTGCCAACTCCTTCACCCAGTTCGTACCGGGCCACGTTCACCTGAAGGACCTGGGCCAGCTGGTTGCTCGCGAGATCGAACGCGCTGGCGGCGTCGCGAAAGAATTCAACACCATCGCCGTGGACGACGGCATCGCCATGGGTCACGACGGCATGCTCTATTCGCTGCCGAGCCGCGAGATCATCGCCGACTCCGTCGAGTACATGGTCAACGCCCACTGCGCCGACGCCATCGTCTGCATCTCGAACTGCGACAAGATCACCCCGGGCATGCTGATGGCTGCGCTGCGCCTGAACATACCGGTGATCTTCGTCTCCGGCGGTCCGATGGAAGCCGGCAAGACCAAACTGGCCAGCCACGGTCTCGACCTTGTCGACGCCATGGTGATCGCCGCCGACTCCAGCGCTTCTGACGAGAAGGTTGCCGAGTACGAGCGCAGCGCCTGCCCGACCTGCGGTTCGTGCTCCGGCATGTTCACCGCCAACTCGATGAACTGCCTGACCGAAGCCCTGGGCCTTGCATTGCCGGGCAACGGTTCGACCCTGGCCACCCACAGCGATCGCGAACAGCTGTTCCTGCAGGCCGGCCGCACCATCGTCGAACTGTGCAAACGCTACTACGGCGAGAACGACGAATCGGTTCTGCCGCGCAACATTGCCAACTTCAAGGCGTTCGAGAACGCGATGATGCTCGACATCGCCATGGGTGGTTCGACCAACACCATCCTGCACTTGCTGGCCGCCGCCCAGGAAGCCGAGATCGACTTCGACCTGCGTGACATCGATCGTCTGTCGCGCAAGGTGCCGCAACTGTGCAAGGTCGCACCGAACATCCAGAAGTACCACATGGAAGACGTGCATCGCGCTGGCGGCATTTTCAGCATCCTCGGTTCGCTGGCCCGTGGCGGCCTGCTGCACACCGACTTGCCGACCGTGCACAGCCGCAGCATGGAAGAAGCCATCGCCAAGTGGGACATCACCCAGACCGACGATGAAGCCGTGCACCACTTCTTCAAGGCAGGCCCGGCCGGCATTCCGACGCAAACCGCGTTCAGCCAGTCGACCCGTTGGGAAACCCTGGACGACGACCGTGAAAACGGCTGCATCCGCAGCTTCGAACACGCCTATTCGAAAGAAGGCGGCCTGGCCGTGCTGTACGGCAACATCGCCCTGGATGGCTGCGTGGTGAAAACCGCCGGCGTCGATGAGTCGATCCACGTCTTCGAAGGCAACGCGAAGATTTTTGAAAGCCAGGACAGCGCCGTGCGCGGCATCCTCGCCGACGAAGTGAAGGAAGGCGACATCGTCATCATTCGCTACGAAGGCCCGAAAGGCGGCCCAGGCATGCAGGAAATGCTCTACCCGACCTCGTACCTGAAATCCAAAGGCCTGGGCAAAGCCTGCGCCCTGCTGACCGACGGCCGTTTCTCCGGCGGTACTTCCGGCCTGTCCATCGGCCACGCTTCGCCAGAAGCTGCGGCCGGCGGCGCGATCGGTCTGGTGCAGGACGGTGACAAGGTGCTGATCGACATTCCAAACCGCTCGATCAACCTGTTGATCAGCGACGAAGAACTGGCGGCACGCCGGGTCGAGCAGGACAAGAAAGGCTGGAAACCGGTCGAGAAGCGTCCACGCAAAGTGACCACGGCCCTCAAGGCCTACGCCCTGCTGGCGACCAGCGCCGACAAAGGCGCGGTGCGCAACAAGGCGATGCTCGACGGACTGTGATGCTTAACCGTCGTGCATAAAAATGCCCCGCCAAGTGCGGGGCATTTTTTTGCCTTCAGTTTGATCGTTCCCACGCTCTGCGTGGGTATGCAGCCCGTGACGCTCTGCGTCACTGGACGCGGAGCGTCCCGGTAGGCATTCCCATGCGGACGGTTCGACGCCTCGACGTGGGAACGATCATCGTAGAAAGGTTTACTGGATTTCTTCCGGCTTCACGATCACCCAGTTCTTGTCCGCCGTCACCGGCAAACCTTCTTTCGCCTGGGCCGCTGCGTGCTTGGCCATCATGCCGTTGAGCTGGGTCATGTACTTGTCCTTGCGGTTGATCCACAGGTGAATACCGCCCTTGGCCACGTCCACATCGTGGAACAGCATGTAGCCGTCGCTGGTCGGCGTGTCGCCACCCACCAGGACCGGTTTTTTCCACTCGTCGATGTAGGTCAGGATCGCCGCGTGCTTGCCGGCCATCCAGGTCGCCGGTGTCCACAGGTACGGAGTCAGTTCGAGGCCGAGGTTGGCCTTCTCGTCATACTTGCCGGCGGTGATCTGCTTGCGCGCGGTGGTCAGTTCGCCGGTCTCGCGGTTCTTCAGCAACGTGGTCACGCCGATCACGTTCTGCGGTTTGACGTTGTAACCGTACTTCGGATCGGCCGCGACCATGCGCACCAGTTCTTCGGAGGCGGCGGTCATCACGTAGACCTCGATGCCGTTTTCCATCAACTTGTTGTACAGCTCTTTCTGGCCGGTGAAGATCTTCGGCGGGTTCACATCCAGATTCTTGACCACATCACCTTCGTAATAGGTCGTCGGCACCGGTTTGCCTGAGGCCATCAACTCATCGACATAGCCCTTGAGTTCCTTGAGGGTGAAACCGGAAAACACCTGCGCGACCCATGGATAGCAAACCATGTCGTCAACTTCGCAGAGGCGGTAGTAGTAGCTGAACAGGCTTTCCTTGTGGTCGGCGGTGTCCTTGAACGGCAGCAGTTTCAGGGAAGGGTCGAGCTTGTCGCGGGTGATCAGGCCCTTGTTTTCCATGAACGGCAACAACGACTCTTCGAGGTCGTAGCGGTAACTGGTGTTGTCCATGTCGAACACCGCGTAGTTACCCTTGTTGGCATTGGCGGCGATCATCGCGTCCAGTGCCTTGGCCTGATCCGCCGGCCAGTGTTTCAGGTCGGTGGCGAATGCCTGAGTGACCAGGCCCATTCCCACAGTCAGTGCGACAGCCAGAAATTTCGGTGCAAACTTCATTGGCGCTTCTCCCTGGGTCAAAGAAATCGACGCTAACAAATAAATGTGACAGTCCCCGTCTGTCAGCGACCATCCGCGTCCGTTTCGCGCCAGTTGCATCTCCGTGAGCGACACCCGCTTATTCCAAAACCGACGGACGACCTTTGATTTCGGTATTAAATCATTGGAAATCAAACTGTTAGGCTTGCCGGTTCGCAACAGCCCCGGAAGGTTGTTGGCACAGTCTTTTCTGGAGTTCTCATGAATCTGCCCCTGATTCTCAACTTGCTGGTGTTCCTTGCCCTGCTCTTCGGCCTGGCGCAAACCCGTCACACCACGTGGAGCCTGGCGAAAAAAGTCCTGCTCGCGCTGGTGCTGGGCGTGGCATTCGGCGTCGCGCTGCACACGATCTACGGTGCCGGCAACCCGGTGCTGAAAGCCTCGATCGGCTGGTTCGACCTGGTCGGCAACGGTTACGTGCAACTGCTGCAAATGATCGTGATCCCGCTGGTGTTTGCCTCGATCCTCAGCGCCGTGGCCCGTCTGCACAACGCTTCGTCGCTGGGCAAGATCAGCTTCCTGACCATCGGCACGCTGCTGTTCACCACCGCCATTGCCGCGCTGATCGGCATCGGCCTGACCAACCTGTTCGGCCTGACCGCTGAAGGCCTGGTCGCCGGGACGCAGGAAATGGCCCGCCTGCAAACCATTCAGACCGACTACGCCGGCAAGGTCGCCGACCTGAATGTGCCGCAATTGCTGCTGTCGTTCATCCCGCAGAACCCGTTCGCCGACCTGGCCCGAGCCAAGCCGACCTCGATCATCAGCGTGGTGATCTTCGCCGCGTTCATGGGGGTTGCCGCGCTGCAACTGCTCAAGGATGACGTCGAGAAAGGTCAAAAAGTGATCAACGCCATCGACACCCTGCAAGCCTGGGTGATGCGCCTGGTGCGTCTGGTGATGAAGCTGACCCCGTACGGCGTACTGGCGTTGATGACCAAAGTGGTGGCCGGTTCCAACCTGCAAGACATCATCAAGCTCGGCAGTTTCGTCGTGGTGTCGTACCTCGGTCTGGGCCTGATGTTTGTGGTGCACGGCCTGCTGGTGTCGGCGGCCGGGATCAACCCGCTGCGTTTCTTCCGCAAGATCTGGCCGGTGCTGACCTTCGCCTTCACCAGCCGCTCCAGCGCGGCGAGCATTCCACTGAGCATCGAAGCGCAGACCCGTCGTCTGGGCATTCCGCAATCGGTGGCAAGTTTCGCCGCTTCGTTCGGCGCGACCATCGGCCAGAACGGTTGCGCCGGTCTGTACCCGGCGATGCTGGCGGTGATGGTTGCGCCAACCGTCGGCATCAACCCGCTGGATCCGCTGTGGATCGCGACGCTGGTGGCGATTGTTACCTTGAGTTCGGCCGGTGTGGCGGGCGTGGGGGGCGGTGCGACCTTCGCCGCGCTGATCGTGCTGCCGGCCATGGGCTTGCCGGTTTCGCTGGTGGCGTTGCTGATTTCGGTCGAGCCGCTGATCGACATGGGTCGCACGGCGCTGAACGTGAGTGGTTCGATCACCGCCGGTGCGATTACCAGCCAGGTGATGCAGCAGACCGACAAGGCCCTGCTGGATGCCGATGAGCATGCGGAACTGGCTCAGGCTTGATTGACGTTGTGGCGAGGGAGCGTGCTCCCTCGCTGATCGTTCCCACGCTCCGCGTGGGAATGCAGCCCGTGACGCTCTGCGTCACTGGACGCGGAGCGTCCCTAGAGGCATTCCCACGCAGGAGCGTGGGAACGATCGAGATTCAGGCTTTTTCCCAGACTTCGAAGTTGTAAGCCGGTTTGTCGCCTTCAGCCGGATTCGGCACGTTCGACACCCGCTTCCACTGGTTCAGATCGAACTCCGGAAACCACGCATCGCCTTCCGGGCTCAGTGCCACACGGGTCAGATACAGACGATCCGCCTGCGCCAGTCCCTGCGCATACAGTTGCGCCCCGCCAATCAGCATCAACTCATCGACGCCCTGCTCTTTCGCCCAAGCTTCGGCGCGAACCACGGCGGCTTCCAGCGATGGATAGACTTCCGCGCCCTCCAGCACCAGATCCTGCTGACGGCTGACTACGATGTTCAAACGGCCCGGCAATGGACGACCGAGGGAGTCCCAGGTCTTGCGACCCATGATGATCGGCTTGCCGAGCGTCGTGGCCTTGAAGTATTTGAAGTCCCCCGGCAAGTGCCAGGGCATGCTGTTGTCGACGCCGATCACGCGGTTTTCACCGAGGGCTGCGATCAGGCTGAGGGGGAGAGATTTAGTCATGCCGGCGAGGATACCAGAGCCGCGCTTACCCCGATAAGCGCCACAGCGGTTATGCTCACGGCTCAATCAAGCAACGGGATGCCGCGTGACTGAACTGACTCCACTGCAAAACCTCTGGCTCACCGAAACCGTGCGCCTGCGCGAAGAACACGCAGGCCCGCTGGACGATCCGGAAGCCAATCGCCTGGCCCGCGCGGCCGGCGGCGATCTGCCCGGACGCATTCAACGCCGCGCCCTGTGGCTGGCCGAGCGCGATGGCCTGACCTCGGCGCTCAAGCGCTGGCTGCAAGGCGCGCGCCTGGCGCTGGTGTTGTTGGCGATCTTCGCGGTACTGAGCGGCGCCGGCCTGGCCTTCGCCGCACTGGGCCAGACGCCGGTCAATGTGTTCTGGGCGCTGGGCAGTCTGCTCGGGCTGAACCTGATCCTGCTGTTGAGCTGGGCGCTGGGGCTGATCTTCGCTGGCGAACATGGCGCCACTCTCGGCCGCTTGTGGCTGTGGCTCAGTGAAAAACTCGCTCGCGACGCCAAGGCTGCGCAACTGGCGCCGGCCCTGCTGCTGATGCTGCAACGCCGGAAACTCAATCGCTGGGCGCTCGGCACGCTGGTCAATGGCCTGTGGTTGCTGGCAATGCTCAGCGCGCTGGTTTTGCTGCTGACGCTGATGGCGACCCGGCGCTACGGCTTCGTCTGGGAAACCACGATTCTCAGCGCCGACACGTTCATCAACATGACTCAGGCCCTCGGCGCCTTGCCGGCGCTGCTGGGCTTTAACGTGCCCACGGTCGAAATGATCCGCGCCAGCGGTGACACCGCGCTGAACATCGAAAGCGCCCGTCAGGCCTGGGCGACCTGGCTGGTCGGCGTGCTGGTGGTGTACGGCGTGCTGCCGCGTCTGCTGTTGGCGCTGTTCTGCTTCTGGCGTTGGAACAGCGGCAAGGCTGCGCTGCGTCTGGACCTGAACCTGCCCGGATACGCCCAGTTGCGCGAACGCCTGATGCCGACCAGCGAACGTCTCGGCATCACCGATCCCGAGCCTGCGCAATTGCACCGCATCGAAAGCACCGTCGGCGAACACGCCAGCGATGGCGCGTTACTCGTGGCCATCGAACTCGATGATCAACACCCATGGCCGCCGACGCTGCCGAAAAACGTCAGCAACGCCGGCATCCTCGACAGCCGTGAATCGCGCAACAAACTGCTCGAACAACTCAGCCGCTTCCCGCCGGCGCGCCTGGCGATTGCCTGCGACCCAAGGCGTTCGCCGGATCGCGGCAGCCTGGCGCTGATTGCCGAGTTGGCGCGCAATGCCGCCGCCACCCGCGTCTGGCTGATGCAGGCGCCGCAAGGACAAGCGCTGGACGCCGAACGCCTCGGCGACTGGCACGTGGCTCTGCAACAACTCGAACTGCCGTTTGCCGATTGCGCCCCGTTGAACTGGCTGGAGCACGGACATGACTGATGCCTGGAAAGCGCCGCTGAAACTGGCGGTAGTCGGCCACACCAACGTCGGCAAGACTTCACTGTTGCGCACCCTGACCCGCGATGTCGGCTTCGGCGAAGTCTCCCATCGCCCAAGCACCACGCGGCATGTCGAAGGCGCGCGGCTGTCGGTGGATGGCGAGCCGTTGCTCGACCTCTACGACACGCCGGGCCTGGAAGACGCCATCGCCCTGCTGGATTTTCTCGAGCGCCTGGAACGCCCCGGCGAACGCCTCGACGGCCCGGCGCGATTGGCGCGGTTTCTCGACGGCAGCGAAGCGCGACAGCGTTTCGAACAGGAAGCCAAAGTGCTGCGGCAACTGCTCGCCTCCGATGCCGGCCTGTACGTGATCGACGCCCGCGAACCGGTGCTGGCCAAATACCGCGACGAACTGGAAGTACTGGCCAGTTGCGGCAAGCCGTTGCTGCCGGTGCTGAATTTCGTCAGCAGCGCCAACCACCGCGAGCCGGACTGGCGCGAAGCACTGGCGCGTCTCGGCCTGCATGCGCTGGTGCGTTTCGACAGCGTCGCCCCGCCCGAGGATGGCGAGCGGCGGCTATATGAAAGCCTCGCCCTGTTGCTGGAAAACGCCCGCCCACAACTTGAACGCCTGATCGCCGATCAACAGGCCCAGCGCCTCGCCCGCGAGCAAAGCGCCGCACGCCTGATTGCCGAATTGCTGATTGACTGCGCCGCGTGCCGACGCAGTGTGGCGAGCAACGCCGAACAGGAACAACAAGCCATCAGCGAATTGCGCAAAGCCGTGCGTCAGCGCGAACAACGCTGCGTCGAAGCGCTGCTCAAGCTCTACGCCTTCCGCCCACAGGACGCTGCCGCGAGTGATCTGCCGTTGCTCGACGGGCGCTGGGGCGATGACCTGTTCAACCCGGAAACCCTCAAGCAGCTCGGCGTGCGGGTCGGCGGCGGAATTGCCGCCGGTGCCGCAGCCGGTGCGGGTGTGGATCTGCTGGTCGGCGGCATTACGCTCGGCGCTGCCGCTCTGGCCGGTGCCATTGCCGGTGGCGCCCTGCAAACCGCCCGCAGCTATGGCAATCGCCTGCTCGGCAAGATTAAAGGCCAGCGAGAACTGACGGTCGACGATAACGTGCTGCGCCTGTTGGCCCTGCGTCAGCGGCAATTGCTGCAAGCGCTGAACGCCCGAGGCCATGCGGCGCTGGACAGCATTCAGGTGGCAACACCGCAGGACAAGACCTGGCGCGAAGGCAAGTTGCCGGAGGCGCTGAACAAGGCGCGGGCGCATCCGCAGTGGTCTTCGCTGAACCCGCATCCGAAGCTGAATCAGACGGAGCGGCAGGAAGAGATTGAGTCTTTGGCCACAGAGCTGTAGTGCCTGATCCGCCGTCTTCGCGAGCTTGCTCGCTCCCAAAGTTACTTTGAGCGTTCACAGGATTTGTGTTTACCAAAGATCTTTGTGAGAGCGAGCAAGCTCGCGAATGCAGCAGCCCGGTCCAAAGACTTACACAGCAAGCAACCGCGCTGCCTTGCCCTTCAGCACGCCCAGATCCATCACCGGCACGGCCATTTCCTTCGCCAGCTCATCCCACTGGCGCATCCGCAGGCTGACGGCACACAACGGATCCTGCTCGAACGCATCGGCTTCAGCCTCGGTCATCACCCCGCCCTGATAGTCCAGGGTGCGGCGACTGGCTTCGCTCAAGCGCTCGTAATAGCCCGACTCCCTGAGCGTCAGATAGCGCTTGGCCTGGACGTGATACTCGACCAGCCGCGCCAGGCGCTCGCTGAATCCGGCCTCGCGCAAATAATCCGCGCCGAGGCGTTCGTGGCTGACCACGCCGTAACCACCCATGTTCTCCGCACCTTCGGCACACAAATGGCCGATGTCGTGGAAGAACGCGGCGAGTACCACTTCGTCGTCGAAGCCTTCGGCGATGGCCAGTTGCGCCGCCTGGGACATGTGTTCGATCTGCGATACCGGTTCGCCGATGTAGTCGCTGGCGCCGAAGCGCTCATAGAGGCCGAACACCCGGTCGATGACTTGCTCGTGACTCAACATCAGTTCTCTCCCAAAAGCTGTGCGACATTGCGCTCGGCCATGGCCGGGCCGACGCTCATACCGACGCCGCTGTGCATCAGCGCCACACTCAGCCCCGGCGCCGGGCGCAGGAACGAAAACGGCCCCGGCCCCCGGGAACCATAGACACCCTGCCAGCGCTCGACCACTTGCACATTGCAACCGAGAGTCTGCTCGGCCAGTTCGAGCATCCAGTTGTCCACCTGCTCGGCGTTGAACGGCGACGGATCGCTGCCGTAATGGTGCGAATCGCCGATGATCAGCTCACCATAGGGCGTCGGGCTGATCAAAAGGTGGATGCCGTTTTCCTGCAGGTGCGGTTGTTCGCGCAGGATTTGCGCCTGCACCGCCGACGCTTCCGGCAAGTCAGCGAAGGCGCCGTAGTGCACGCAGCTGAGGCCGGTGAGCAAAGCGTGTTGCAAGTTCAGGTCAATCTGCGGCCGAGCGCGAAGCATTTGCAGGCGGCAGATTTGCGGGTCGAGGGCGGCAATCGGTTCGGCCAGCAAGGTCTGATAATCATGGCCGGAGCAGACGATGATCTGCTCGGCGGTGAAGGTGCCGGCCGTACTGTGCAGGCGTCCCGGTTCGACGTCGCGCACCAGCGTCGAGAAGTGAAACCCGACGTTGAGTTCGCGGCGCAGGTATTGGATCAGCGCCGGAATCGCTTCCCGGGAATACAGTTGTTGATCGTCCATCCCGTGCAGCGCGGCGCGGTGATGGCTGAACTGGCCGCCATACAGATCGCGCAGCGCGGCACCGCGTAGCAGCTCGACGCGGTAGTCGTGCTCGACGGCGCGCCCGGCGCAGAAGGCTTCGAGCAAGTGTTCTTCGGCCTCGGTGCGGGCGAACAGGTACGAGCCGTTGCGCTTGAGTTGCAGGCCGGCGAGCTGCGCCCACTGGCCCCAGATTTCGCGGCTGGCCTTGGCCAGCTCCAGCATCGGGCCCGGTGGCTGGCCGGTGACCAGCGCCTGGCCGAAGTTGCGTACCGAGGCGCCGAGAGGCGTGGCGGTGCGCTCGAAAACCGTGACCCTGAGACCGCGCCGGGCGGCGGCGTAAGCGTGGGACAGGCCCAGGATGCCGGCGCCGACGATCAGCAAGTCTTTGTGTTGTGTCATGCAGCCCCCAATAATCGTTCTCGCGTCCAGGCGCTTCTCGTTCCCACGCTCTGCATGGGAATGCAGCCAAGGACGCTCCGCGTCCTCTGTGACGCAGAGCGTCACGGTATTCATTCCCACGCGGAGCGTGGGAATGAGCGGGCAAGAAGATTTACTTGGCGGCGACTTTCTCGGACTTGCCGTCATAGCGCTTGCGCCATTCGGTCAGGATCTCGTCGCGGTTCTTCGAGGCCCAGGCGAAGTCGTTCTTGATCAGGCGCTGCTCGTAGTCGGCCGGCAGTTCGGTCTGCGGCTTGGCGATGCCCGGCTGGGCGAGGACGGCGAAGTTTTCCTTGTACAGGTCCATCGCCGGGGCGCTGGCGGAGAAGTCGGCCAGTTTCTTCGCGGCCTCTTCATGCGGCGTGCCTTTGATCACGGCAGTCGCTTCGATCTCCCAGCCCAGGCCCTCTTTCGGCAGGATGATGTCCAGCGGCGCACCCTGACGCTTCAGCTGAACGGCCGGGTACTCAAAGGAGATCCCGATCGGGAATTCGCCCGCTGCCGCCAGTTTGCAAGGCTTGGAACCGGAGTGAACGTACTGGCCGATGTTCTGGTGCAGACCGTCCATGTAAGCCCAGCCCTGTTTCTCGCCGAAGGTTTGCAGCCAGGCGCTGACGTCGAGGAAACCGGTGCCGGACGAGGCCGGGTTCGGCATCACGATCTTGCCTTTGTACTCAGGCTTGGTCAGGTCTTGCCAGCTCACCGGTTTGGTCAGGCCCTGCTTTTCGGCTTCGACGGTGTTGAAGCAAATCGTCGCGGCCCAGACGTCCATGCCGACCCAGGCTGGCGGGTTGGCGGCGTCGCGGTAGTTTGCGCCGATCTTGCCCAGGTCCTTCGGCGCATAGCTTTGCAGCATGCCCTGTTGATCGAGGATTGCCAGGCTCGACGCCGCCAGGCCCCACACCGCGTCAGCCTGCGGGCGATCCTTTTCGGCCAGCAGTTTGGCGGTGATGATCCCGGTGGAATCGCGCACCCACTTGATCTCGACGTCCGGGTTGGCCTTTTCGAAGGCCTCTTTGTAGGACTTCAACTGCTCGGCTTCGAGGGCGGTGTACACCGTCAACTCGGTTTTTGCCGCGAAGGCATTCAGGCTGAAAGTAGCGAGCACAGCAGCGGCCAGGGCCATAGGCTTGAACATGATCGTTTTCCTGTAGGTGAGTTGAGCGATAGGGGACAAGTCGTGGATCAGTGGCCGGGCGCCGTTTGCCGCCAGGCCTGGGAACGGCGCAGCAAGCCGCGCGAAGCCCACGCCAGCAGCAAGGACACGCCCGCCGAGGTGAACAGAATCAGGGTCGACATCGCCGCCGCGCCGCCGACGTTGCCGGCGTCATCCATGTTCAGTACCGCCACCGCCGCGAGAATGGTGTCGGGGCTGTAGAGGAAAATCGCGGCGGACACGGTGGTCATGGCCGAGACGAACAGGTAGCGCACGATGTCCAGCAGCGCCGGCAGGCAGATCGGCACGGTGACTCGCAGGTAATGTCGGTACAGCGGCGCCTTGAGCGACAGCGCGGCGGCTTCGAACTCGGCGTCGAGCTGACGCAGCGCGGTGGTGGCGGTCATCTGCGCAGTGGTCAAATAATGAGCAATGGTGCAGACGATCAGCAGGGTCATGGTCCCGTACAGCACGTGCAGCGGGTTGCCGGTCAGGTTGAAAAAGAAGACGTAACCCAGACCGAGCACCAGCCCCGGTACCGCCATCGGTACGAAACTGAGCATGCGCAGTGTCAGATTCAGCCCGCGCTGGCTGCGGGTCTTTTCCATCAGGTAGGCGCCGGTGAAGATCAGCACACTGCCGATCAACGCCGTGCCCAGCGCCATCTCCAGACTGTTGCCGTAGGCCTGCCAGCCACCGCCGGCGGTCTCGTTGAACTGATAGTGGTTGAGCGACAGCGACAGGTTGTACGGCCAGAACTTCACCAGCGACGAGAACACCGCCATGCCGAACACCAGCAGCAACGCGGCGCTGATCAGCAGGACAACGGCGAGATAAAAGGCATCACGCTTCTTCGACGGCGCCGGTTTGAACACCTGGGCGCGGCCGCTCATGGAGTCGCCGTGACGACGACGCAACCAGGCATCGACGCCGAAGCTGAACAGCGCCGGCAGCAGCAGAACCATGCCGATCAACGCACCGCGACCGAATTGCTGCTGGCCGACCACGGCTTTGTAGGCTTCCAGCGCCAGCACCTGATAGTCGCCACCGACCACCACCGGTACACCGAAATCGGTGATGGTCAGGGTGAACACCAGACAGAACGCGGCGAACACGGCCTGACGGGTCGCCGGCCAGGTGATGCTGCGAAAGGCTTTCGCGGGACTGGCGCCCATGCTCGACGCAGCGTCGAACAGTCGTGCATCCGCCAGTGACAGGGCTGACAGCAAAATCATCAAGGCATGTGGGAAGGTGTAGATCACCTCACCCAGAACAATCCCCCAGAAACCGTAGATGTTGTCCGAGAGCAGTCCGCGCAGCATGCCCTGATTGCCGAACAGATAGACCAGCGCGATCCCCGGCAACATCGACGGCGCCATCAATGGCAGCAACGAAATCCCGCGCCAGATACCCTTTGCCGGAATCAATGTGCGCTGCAAGGCGTAAGCAAACAGGTAGGCCAGCGGTACGACGATGGCCGCGACGCTGAGGGAAACTTTCAGGCTGTTGCCGAGCAGCCAGTGGAAATTGTCGCTGGTCACCAGTTCCTTCGCGGCGAGCCAGCCACCGCCCTGCCCGGCTTCGCTGCTGAAACCGCGCCAGAAGATCGCCAGCAATGGCAACAGCACCGCCACACCGAGCAGCACCAGCAGCAGGAGTTTGCCGCCGAGGACGAAGATCCGGTCGCCGACCTCGGCCCCGGACACCTGCCGCGCCTGCTTTTGCGGTAGTGGCAGTGCGAGGTTGCTGTTCATCAGGCAAACACCTGCAGGCTGCGGGGCGGCAAAGCAACCATGATCTGCTGGGCGCCGAGGCGCGGCATGGCTTCCGGCGCCAGTTCGGCGAGCAAGGCATGACCGGGCAATTGATCGAGCTCGAAGCTCATGCGGCAGCGATTGCCAAGGAAAGTGATCTCGCGGACCCTGGCCGGGAACAGGTTTTCCTCATGCCCCAGCGGATTGACGTTGATCGCTTCCGGGCGGCAGAACAGTCGGCCCGACGGACTGTGGACGCTGCCGTCGGCCAGGCGCAGGTTCATCCCGCCAACCTTGGCGTGACTGTCGCTGCTGCGCTGGAACGGCAGCCAGTTACCCTGGCCGACAAACTCGGCCACGAACGGTGTGGCCGGGCGGTTGTAGATTTCCTGCGGGGTGGCGTACTGCTCGACCTTGCCGTTGTTCATCACCGCAATGCGGTCGGCCATCAGCATGGCTTCGTCCTGATTGTGCGTGACCATCAGGGTGGTGATGCCGAGGTTGCGTTGCAGTTGGCGCAGCTCGGTGCACAGATGCTCGCGCACCCGGGCATCGAGGGCCGACATCGGTTCGTCGAGCAACAGCAGCGACGGCGCGGGGGCCAGGGCTCGGGCCAGGGCTACACGTTGTTGCTGGCCGCCGGACAACTGGCCTGGGTACTTTTTCTCACTGCCGCTGAGGCCGACCAGTTCCAGCATCTGACCGACACGACGGCGCACTTCATCGCGACCACTGCCGGCGAGGCCGTAGGCAATGTTCGCTTCGACGGTCAGATTGGGAAACAGCGCGTAGGACTGAAACAGAATGCCGTAGTCCCGAGCCTGTGGCGCGAGGTGGGAAACGTCGCGCTCACCGAGGTACAACTCGCCGCTGTCCTGCTTCTCCAGACCGGCGATGCAACGCAACAGCGTGGTCTTGCCACAGCCCGACGGGCCGAGCAGGCACACCAGCTCACCGGCCGCGACATCGAGGGAGACATTATCCAGCGCGGTGAAGGCGCCGAAGCGCTTCTGCACGCCACGCACTTTCATCGGTGCGCCGGGGTTGGTCAGGGCAGTTGCGATTGCAGGGTTCATGGACAGGCCTCATCAAGCGGATGAGGCAGATCCTAGAGTTGTAATGCGTCGGTCATATGGCAACGAGGCAAAAACGACCGATAGTGGTATTCAGGGATTTTGGTTCCCCGCGGATCGTTCCCACGCTCTGCGTGGGAATGCAGCCCGGGACGCTCCGCGTCCCAAGAGCGGACGCAGAGCGTCCAATGAGGCATTCCCACGCAGAGCGTGGGAACGATCATTACGATCAGGCCGGGGACATTTCCTGCGCCAGTCCAAGAAACGCTGCCGGCAACCGGGCGCTCTTGCGCTCCTTGAGGCAGTAGAGGTATTCGGGAATCTGCGGTGCATTCTCCAGAGTCAGCACCCGCAATTGCGGATCATGCGGCACTTCCTGACGGGCGATGATGCTGATGCCGATATTGCGCAGCACCGCTTCGCGGATCGACTCGCGGCTGCCGATCTCCAGCAACGGCCCGAAACTGACGCCGGCGCCGGCCAGCAACTCTTCGGTCAGGCGACGGGTGGTCGAGCCGGATTCACGCATCAGCAAGGTATGCCCGGCCAGCGCACTCAGCGCTACATGGTCGTGCGCTGCCAGCGGATGATTGCGATGCACCGCCAGCACCAGCGGATCGCTGCCGAGCACTCTACGGATCAACCGCGCATCGTCGAGCAGTTGCGACGACGCCGCGACATCCACCCGATAGTCCTCCAGCGCTTCGAGCACCTGCTGCGAGTTGCCGATTTCCACCGACACTTCCACCTGCGGCAGGCGCTCACGGAAGGTCTTCACCAGATCGAGGATGTAATACGGCGCGGTGGCGGCGATACGCAGCGTGCCCTGCACCTGACCACTGTTGCGCAGGAAGAACTCGATATCGGCCTCCTGCTGCAACAGCGCCTTGACCATCGGCAACAGCCGCGCGCCTTCGTCGCTGACACTCAGGCGCCGGCCGCCACGGTAGAACAGTTCCACCGAATACTGGCTTTCCAGATTGCGGATCTGGGTGGTCACGGTCGGTTGGCTGAGGCCGAGCTTTTTTGCCGCCAGCGTGATGCTGCCCAGACGGGCCACCATGTAAAACGCTTTCAGCTCGGCACTCAGCACAACCGTCCCTCTTCCTCTACTTGCGCAACAGGCGCAAACCGTTGAACACCACCAGCAGGCTCACGCCCATGTCGGCAAACACCGCCATCCACATGGTGGCGAGCCCGGCGAAGGTTACCCCAAGAAAGATCGCTTTGATCACCAGCGCCAGCGCGATGTTCTGTTTCAGGATAGCGGCGGTATGGCGCGACAGACTGATGAAGGCTGGAATCTTGCGTAGATCGTCGTCCATCAGGGCGACATCGGCGGTTTCAATCGCTGTATCGGTACCGGCCGCCGCCATCGCAAACCCGATCTCGGCCCGAGCCAGTGCCGGTGCATCGTTGATACCGTCGCCGACCATGCCGACTCGACGGCCCTGCGCGTACAGATCTTCGATGGCTTGCAGTTTGTCGGTCGGCAACAAGTCGCCCTTGGCCTGATCGATCCCGACCTGCGTCGCAATCGCCTGGGCGGTGTGGACGTTGTCGCCGGTCAGCATCAGGGTTTTCACGCCCAGATCATGCAACTGGCGGATCGCCTCGCGGCTGGTTTCCTTGACCGTGTCGGCTACGGCGAACAGCGCCAGCGGGCCGGAACGGTCGAGCAGCAACACCACGGACTTGCCCTGTTTCTCCAGCGCGAACAGCTTTTCTTCCAGTTGCGGCGAGCACAGGCCGAGTTCTTCGACCAGACGGTGGTTGCCCAAGTGGTAGGCCTGACCGTTGATCTCACCTCTCACCCCGCGGCCGGCCAGCGCTTCGAAGTTATCCACAATCAGCGGCGCGAAACCTTTATCCACAGCCGCATTGGCGATGGCCAGCGACACCGGGTGATCGGAACGCCCGGCCAACGCGGCGGCAATCGCCGGGGCCGTAGCGTCGGCGGTCGGATCGAGGGACAGGTAATCGGTCTGCACCGGTTTGCCGTGAGTGAGGGTGCCGGTCTTGTCGAGGGCCAGATAGTCGAGTTTGAAACCGCCCTCCAGGTACACGCCACCCTTGACCAGAATGCCTTTGCGCGCCGCCGCCGCGAGGCCGCTGACGATGGTCACCGGGGTGGAAATCACCAGCGCACACGGGCACGCGACGACCAGCAGCACCAGCGCGCGGTAGATCCAGTCGAACCACGCGGCGCCCATGAACAGCGGCGGGATGATCGCCACGGCCAGAGCCAGGGCGAAGACCACCGGGGTGTAGATTTTCGAGAATTGATCGACGAAGCGCTGGGTCGGTGCCCGCGCGCCCTGCGCCTGTTCCACAGCGTGGATGATCCGCGCCAGAGTGGAGTTGTTCGCAGCTGCGGTCACCGCGTATTCCAGCGAACCAGCCTGGTTGATGGTGCCGGCAAACACTTTGTCGCCGACGGTTTTCTCAACCGGCAGGCTTTCGCCGGTGATCGGCGCCTGATCGATGGTCGAACTGCCGCTGACAACTTCACCGTCCAGCGCAATACGCTCGCCGGGTTTTACCCGCACGCGGGCGCCGATATCGACGCTCTTCACCTCCAGATCGACCCAGTTGCCGTCCGCCTGCAACACCGTCGCCCGCTCCGGCGTCATCTGCATCAGGCCGCTGATGGCGTTGCGCGCGCGATCCAGCGAGCGCGCTTCGATCAGCTCGGCCACAGTGAACAGGAACATCACCATCGCCGCTTCCGGCCACTGGCCGATCAACACCGCACCGGTTACGGCGATGCTCATCAGCGCGTTGATGTTGAGGTTGCGGTTCTTCAGGGCGATCCAGCCCTTTTTGTAGGTGGTGAGGCCACCGCTGAGGATCGAGATCAGCGCGATGATCGCTACCACCCAGGTCGGCGCAGCGCTGGTGAAGTGAATCACTTCGGCAGCCAGCGCACCGACGCCGGACAGCGCCAGCGGCCACCAGTGTTTTTTCACCGGGGCTGGCGCTGGTGCTTCAACGCCCGCCTCCAGCGGCTCGGCCTGCATGCCAAGGGATTTGATCGCGTCGATGATCGGCGCGGTGTCCGGCAGATTGTGGGTCACGCCGAGCACGCGGTTGATCAGGTTGAATTCCAGCTGCTGGATCCCGGTGAGTTTGCCGAGCCTGTTCTGGATCAGCGTCTGTTCGGTCGGGCAGTCCATTGCCTCGATGCGGAAACTGCTCAGCCGGGCGTCAGCGCTTTTCGCTTCGCTCAGTTGAATCAGCGACGGCGCCGCCGCTTTCGATGCACAGCAGGCATCAGCGCCGTGGTCGTGTTTATGTACAGGCTGCAATTTTTGGCGGTGGTCGTGTCCCGCGTGGGATTGGTGGGTGTGCTGGGAATCGCTCATTGGTCGCGTCCATGAAGGTGCCTGTTGCCAAGTAAAGACCCTGTAGCCACTATAGGGTCAAGCACCCTTTTTGGAGATGGCCGTCATGAAGATCGGAGAACTGGCGAAACAGACCGATTGCGCCGTGGAAACCATCCGCTACTACGAGCGTGAAAACCTGCTGCCGGAACCGGCCCGCAGCGACGGCAATTACCGGGTCTACACCCAGGCCCACGCCGAACGCCTGACCTTCATCCGCAACTGCCGCACCCTCGACATGACCCTCGAAGAAATCCGCAGCCTGCTCGCCTTGCGCGACAGCCCGCAGGATCAGTGCGAGAGCGTGAATGCGCTGATCGACGAGCACATCCAGCACGTCAAGGCGCGGATCGACGGGCTACTGGCATTGCAGACGCAACTGCTCGACCTGCGACAGCGGTGTGGCGAAGGGCCGGAGGCGGATCAGTGCGGGATCCTGCAGCGGCTGGAGGTGAGTGGCGGGGTTGTGGCGGCGGAGGTTGAGCATTCGCATGTGGGCCGTAGTCACGGTCACTGAGCACACCACATAACACTGTGGGAGCGAGCTTGCTCGCGAAGGCGGAGTGTCAGTTGGTAAAAATATCGACTGACCCGACGCTTTCGCGAGCAAGCTCGCTCCCACAGTTTTTTACATTGCCTGTCAGACCGCCATCGGCGCGGTCATCGGCGCATGGTGCTCGTAGCCTTCCAGCGAGAAGTCGCTCGGCTCCACCATTTCCAGCCACTCCGGCTGGTAAATACCGGTCTTGGCAAATTCCGGCACACGATCCGAAATCTTCAGCTTCGGCATGGCGAACGGCTCGCGCTTGAGCTGTTCGTTGAGCATGTCCAGGTGGTTTTCGTAGACGTGGGCGTCACCGATGAAATAAGTGAACCAGCGCGGCGTGTAGCCGGTCAGGCGACCGATCAGGCTCAGCAGCGCCGCGCCTTCGGTGAGGTTGAACGGCGTGCCCAGGCCCAGGTCGTTGGAGCGGATGTAGAGGGTCAGAGAGATCTCTTTGGTCTCGACATTCGGGTGGAACTGGTACAGCAGATGGCACGGCGGCAAGGCCATTTCATCGAGCTGGGCACAGTTCCAGCCGTGGAACAGGATGCGGCGGCTGCCCGGGTCCTTGATGATCGTGTCGACGCACTGGCGCACCTGATCGATGGCTTTGTACAAGACCACGTAGGCCTGGCCGTCTTCTTCGCCCTGGGCAATCTGCTTGTAGCCGTTGCTCAGGCTCTGTTCGATGGCGGCGGTGTTGCTCAGCGGAATCTGCTTGTACGCCGGCCATTTGCGCCATTGCACGCCGTAGATTTCGCCGAGGTCGTCTTCACCCTGGCGGAACGGGTTGGCCAGCCACTGGGCGTTTTCGTTGGCGTTCTGATCCCAGACCTTGCAGCCCAGCGCACGGAATTCGGCGGCGTTGTTCACGCCACGCAGAAAGCCGCACATCTCGCCGATGGCCGATTTGAAGGCCATCTTGCGGGTGGTGATCGCCGGGAAACCTTCCTGCAGATCGAAGCGCAGCATGGCGCCCGGAAAGCTGATAGTGTTCACGCCGGTACGGTTGGCCTGTTTGGTGCCGTTGTTGATGACGTGCGACACCAGATCGAGATATTGCTTCATGAGTTACCTGTGTCCTTGAGCCCCGGCAAACATCGCCGGGGTTCGAATGTTTAAGCTGTCGGTGCAACCGGCGCCGCCGGGGCGCGGTGGTAGGCCAGCCAGATCAGGAACAGCCCGCCGATGATCATCGGTACGCAGAGTACCTGCCCCATGGTCAGCCAGTTCCAGGCCAGATAGCCCAGTTGCGCGTCCGGCACGCGAACGAATTCGACGATGAAACGGAAGATGCCGTAGAACAGCGCGAACATGCCGGAGACCGCCATGGTCGGCCGGGGCTTGCGCGAGAACAGCCAGAGGATCAGGAACAGCGCCACGCCTTCGAGCGCGAACTGATACAGCTGCGACGGGTGACGCGGCAGTTGCGCCGGGTCGCTGAACGGCGGAAACACCATGGCCCACGGCACGTCGGTGGCCTTGCCCCACAGCTCGGCGTTGATGAAGTTGCCGATGCGCCCGGCGCCCAGGCCGATCGGCACCATCGGCGCCACGAAGTCCATCAGCTGGAAGAACGACTTGCCGTTACGCTTGCCGAACCACAGCGCGGCCAGCATCACGCCGATGAAACCGCCGTGGAACGACATGCCGCCCTTCCAAACTTCGAAAATCAGCGTCGGGTTGGCGATATAGGCGCTCAGGTCGTAGAACAGCACATAGCCCAGACGTCCGCCGACAATCACCCCCATCGACAGCCAAAACACCAGATCGGAGAGTTTCTCCTTGGTCCAGGTCGGGTCGAAACGGTTGAGCCGGCGCGATGCCAGCAGCCACGCGCCGCCGATGCCGACCAGGTACATCAGGCCGTACCAGTGGATTTTCAGCGGACCGATGGCCAGGGCCACCGGATCGATCTGCGGGTAAGGCAGCATTGCGACTCCTCGTTAGCATTCAAATCTTCAAAAATTCCCGGGCGACGCTGTCACCTCAGGATTAAGCCAGGATTGCGACCTGCCAAAACAGACGGTTCAGAACAAAAAGCTCAAGCCCACGCAAAACAGCAAAGCCGCGAACAGCCGTTTCAGCAACTTCGGCGACAACCTGTGCGCCAGCCGCGCGCCGAGACGGGCGAATACCATGCTGGTCAGGGCAATGCCGAGCAGCGCCGGCAGATACACAAAACCGAGACTATGAGCCGGCAGTAACGGATCATGCCAGCCCAGAATCATGAAACTTATTGCACTGGCCACGGCAATCGGCAGGCCGCAGGCCGACGAGGTCGCCACCGCCTGCTGCATCGGCACGCTGCGCCAGGTCAGGAACGGCACGGTCAGCGAGCCGCCGCCGATCCCGAAAATCGCCGACGCCCAGCCGATCACACTGCCGGCCACGGTCAGACCGAGTTTGCCCGGCACCGTTCGGCTGGCCCTGGGTTTGACATCCAGTGCCAACTGCGCCGCGATCACCAGGGCAAACACACCGATGATCTTTTGCAGGTTGGGCCCGGAGATCGCCTCGGCGGTCAGCGCACCGAAACCGGCGCCGAGCAGGATGCCGACGGTCATCCAGCGGAAGATCGGCCAGCGCACCGCGCCGCGTCGATGATGTTCACGCACGGCGTTGACCGAGGTGAAGATGATCGTCGCCAGGGACGTGCCGACCGCCAGATGGGTCAGGATCGACGGATCGAAGCCCTGCAAGGTGAAACTGAACACCAGCACCGGCACGATGATGATCCCGCCGCCCACTCCGAACAGCCCGGCCAATACGCCCGCACAGGCGCCGAGCGCCAGATAGAGCAGAAATTCCATGACTGCCTCCCAAGGCGCGTCCCCAAAACCGGAGCGGCATGGTAACGGATGGATACCCTTCGGCTCCACTGGCGATGGATGCACGGACAATGTCTGCGTAGAGTGGGCAAAAAACACACAAGGACCACCTTATGTGCCTGATCGTTTTCGCCTGGCGGCCGGGGCATGCCCAGCCGCTGATCGTCGCGGCCAACCGCGACGAGTTCTACGCCCGGCCCAGCCTGCCGCTGGCGCAGTGGCCCGAGTCGCCGCATGTTCATGCCGGTCGGGATCTGGAGGCTGGGGGCACCTGGCTCGGCCTGGGCGCCAACGGTCGTTTTGCGGCGCTGACCAACATTCGCGATCCGCATCAACCGCCGGCCCGACGCTCTCGGGGCGAGTTGGTGGCGGGATTTCTCACCGGAAACCTGTCGATCGATGACTATTTGTCCGACGTTGTCGCCCGCTCCCCGGAATATGCCGGCTTCAACCTGCTGCTGGGCAATGCCAACGAGCTGTGGCATTTCAATGCGCGGTCATCGGAACCGGTGATGTTGCAGCCCGGTGTTTATGGTTTGTCCAACGCCGGGCTGGATACGCCGTGGCCGAAACTGCTCAAGGCCAAGGCAGCGTTGAGTGGCGTGCTGGATGATCCGCAGCCCGAGCGGTTGTTGGCGTTGTTGGGGGATGCACAAACGGCGCCGTTTGCCGAGCTGCCGGACACCGGCGTGGGGCTGGCGACCGAGTCGTTGCTGTCGAGTGTGTTTATTGCCAGCCAGAGCTACGGGACACGGGCGAGTACGGCGTTGATTGTGCAGGCTGACGGGACGCGGCGGATGGTGGAGCGCAGTTTCGGGCCGTATGGCGGGCACTTGGGGGAAGTGGAAATTCTGATTTAGGCGTTGCTATACGGGCGCCATCGCTGGCAAGCCAGCTCCCACAGGATGCTCGGTGGACACATATTTTGTGAACACTAGAGGAAACTGTGGGAGCTGGCTTGCCAGCGATGAGGCCCTCAGAATTTCAGAGCGGGTTGGCTGCCGCCGGATTGACCATCTTCGCCAACCCGAGTTTCTTCAACGCCAGTTGCAGCGAGCTGTGGATCACCTGCGGGTTGTCGATGGTCATCAACTCCGCCAGCAGTTCCTTGGCCTTGCTCAGGTTGATCTGGCGCAACATCCATTTCACCTTCGGCAGGTTGGTGGCGTTCATCGACAGGCTGTCGAAGCCCATCGCCATCAACAGCACCGCCGCCGCCGGGTCACCGGCCATCTCACCGCAGATGCTCACCGGCTTGCCTTCGGCATGGGCGTCGCGCACCACGGTTTGCAGGGCTTGCAGCACCGCCGGGTGCAGGTAGTCGTAGAGATCGGCGACCCGCGGGTTGTTGCGATCCACGGCCAGCAGGTACTGGGTCAGGTCGTTGGAGCCGACCGACAGGAAGTCCACCATCCGCGCCAGCTCTTTGGTCTGGTAAACCGCCGCAGGAATTTCGATCATCACACCCACTGGCGGCATCGGCACGTCGGTGCCTTCGTCGCGCACTTCGCCCCAGGCACGGTGAATCAGGTGCAGCGCTTCTTCGAGCTCGTGGATGCCGGAGATCATCGGCAACAGGATCCGCAGGTTGTTCAGGCCTTCGCTGGCCTTGAGCATCGCGCGGGTCTGCACCAGGAAGATTTCCGGATGGTCGAGGGTGACGCGGATCCCGCGCCAGCCGAGGAACGGGTTGTCTTCCTTGATCGGGAAGTACGACAGCGACTTGTCGCCGCCGATGTCCAGGCTGCGCATGGTCACCGGTTGCGGGTGGAACGCGGCAAGCTGCTCGCGGTAGATCGCCAGTTGTTCCTTCTCGCTCGGGAAGCGCTGGTTGATCATGAACGGCACTTCGGTGCGGTACAGACCGACGCCTTCGGCGCCACGCTTCTGCGCCCGCGCCACGTCTGCCAGCAGGCCGGTGTTGACCCACAGCGGCATGCGGTGGCCGTCGAGGGTCACGCACGGCAGGTCGCGCAGGGAGTCGAGACCCAGCGCCAGTTGTTTCTCTTCTTCCACCACCTCGGCGAACTGCTTGCGCAGCACATCGCCGGGGTTGGTGTAGACCTCGCCGCGATTACCGTCGACGATCAGTTCGATGCCGTCGACCTTGGCATACGGCAGGTCGACCAGGCCCATTACCGTCGGGATGCCCATGGCCCGGGCCAGGATCGCGACGTGGGAGTTGCCCGAACCGAGTACCGACACCAGACCGACCAGCGTGCCTTCCGGCACCTCGCCGAGCATTGCCGGCGTCAGTTCTTCGCTGACCAGAATGGTCTTTTCCGGATAGACCAGGTTCTGCTGACGCTCTTCCTGCAGGTAGGCGAGCAGGCGACGGCCCAGGTCCTTGACGTCCGACGCCCGCTCACGCAGGTATTCGTCGTCCATCAATTCGAAACGGTTGACGTGATCGGTCACGACCTGGCGCAGCGCACCCTGGGCCCACTGGCCGGTCTTGATCACGGTGGTGATTTCGCTGCCCAGCGAGGCATCGTCGAGCATCATCAGGTAGACGTCGAACAGCGCGCGCTCTTCCGGACGCAGCTGGGTCGCCAGTTTGGCCGACAACGCACGCATGTCGGCCCGCACGCCTTCGATGGCGGTCTTGAACAGCGCGAGTTCCGCGTCGATGTCGGTGATGGTCTTGTCCGGCACCACGTCCAGATCCGCCGGCGGCAGCATGACCACCGCGGTACCGACCGCCGCACCCGGCGAACCCGGCACGCCGACGAACTTGGCTTCCTGGATGCCCTTGCCCTGACGGCCAAGGCCACGGATCGAGCCGGTAGCCTCGGCGTGAGCGATGACGCCCGCGAGTTGCGCGCTCATGGTCACGAGGAAGGCTTCTTCACCTTCATCGAACTGGCGGCGTTCTTTCTGCTGGATGACCAACACGCCGACGACGCGGCGGTGGTGAATGATCGGCGCCCCGAGGAACGAGGCGTAGCGCTCCTCGCCGGTCTCGGCGAAGTAGCGGTAGCGCGGGTGATCCGCGGCGTTTTCGAGGTTCAGGGGTTCTTCACGCGTGCCGACCAGGCCGACCAGACCTTCGTTGGGTGCCATGCTGACCTTGCCGATCGAGCGCTTGTTCAAGCCCTCGGTGGCCATCAGCACGAAGCGGTTGGTCTCTGGATCAAGCAGGTAGACCGAGCAGACCTGGCTGCCCATGGCCTCTTTGACGCGCAACACAATAATCCCCAACGCCGCCTTGAGATCCTTGGCGGAGTTAACTTCCTGGACGATCTTGCGCAGCGTATTGAGCATGGCTCGGGGTCGAACTCCGTCGTCAGTCGCGCGCTAAAAGGCGCGGGGCAAGCTCTTTGAGAGCGCGGCGATACACTTCGCGCTTGAATGTCACCACCTGGCCCAACGGATACCAATAACTGACCCAGCGCCAGCCATCGAACTCCGGTTTACCGGTCAAATCCATCCGCACCCGCTGCTCGTTGGAGACCAGGCGCAGGAGAAACCATTTCTGTTTCTGGCCGATGCACAGCGGTTGGCTGTGGGTTCGCACCAGACGTTGCGGCAAACGATAGCGCAACCAGCCCCGGGTACAGGCGAGAATTTCAACATCTTCGCGTTCCAGGCCAACTTCTTCGTTCAGCTCGCGGTACAAGGCGTCTTCCGGCGTCTCCTCGGGATTGATTCCCCCTTGCGGAAACTGCCAGGCATCTTGATTGATACGGCGAGCCCATAGCACCTGGCCGGCGTCATTCGTCAGAATGATCCCGACATTAGGGCGGAAACCATCGGGGTCGATCACGGCAACAACCTCGCAAACGCATGTCGCCGCATTGTTCCACAAAGGTTGTGAAGGCGGCAACGAAGGTTCCGAGCTTATGTGCACTCTTGTGAAAAGACCGTATTCTTGTGGCCTTTTTACTGACTTTTCAGCGGGTAACTGCAATGCGCCTGGCTTTATTCGATTTGGACAACACCCTTCTGGGCGGCGACAGCGACCACGCCTGGGGCGATTATCTGTGCGAACGCGGCTTCCTTGACCCGATCGCCTACAAGGCCCGCAATGACGAGTTCTACCAGGATTACCTGGCCGGCAAACTGGATAACGCCGCCTACCTGAACTTCTGCCTGGAGATTCTCGGCCGCACCGAGATGGCCGTGCTTGAGCAGTGGCACAACGATTACATGCGCGACTGCATCGAACCGATCATGCTGCCAAAAGCCGTTGAGTTGCTGAACCAGCACCGCGACGCCGGCGACAAGCTGGTGATCATCACCGCCACCAACCGCTTCGTCACCGCACCGATTGCTGCGCGCCTGGGCGTCGAAACCCTGATCGCCACCGAATGCGAGATGCAGGACGGCCGCTATACCGGACGCAGCACCGACGTGCCGTGCTTCCGTGAAGGCAAGGTGACGCGCCTGAACCGCTGGCTGGAAGAAACCGGGCATTCGCTGGAAGGCAGCTATTTCTACAGCGACTCGATGAATGACCTGCCGCTGCTGGAGCAGGTGGTGAATCCGGTCGCAGTCGACCCGGATCCGAACCTGCGGGCCGAAGCAGAGAAACGCGGCTGGCCGGTAATCAGTCTGCGCGACTGACTACGCCTTCGTCGGAACGCCGCCCGGAGCAAGCCCGCCCCAACATTGGATCTGTGTCGCACACAATCCCCTGTGGAAGCGGGCTTGCTCGCGATTGGGGTCGACTCGATCCCGGGCCTTAAACCGGCTTGGCGCCCATCAACCCGGCAATCGCGATAAAGCAGACCAGCCCGAACAACGCCAGCCCCAGACTGAACCGGCCCACGCCGCCCGGCGCCTTGCGCAACCGGTTCAAGCGCACCAGCAGCCAGAACCACGCCAGTGCGGCCACGGTGTACAGCACGCTGGAAGCCAGAATCCACGTCTGCCCCAGCGGCCAGCCCACCAGATGCACCATCCACCAGCCGGTGAACGGCATGCTCACCAGCGCCAGTACGATCAACAACCAGACAAACAGCCATGGCCGCTGCAACGTGCGGCTGCCCGCCGTCGCATCACCGTTGCGCCGTGCGCGCCAGACGCCTGTTCCGAGGCCCAGCGCACCGAGCAGCAACACCGCGGTCGCCAGCATGTGCGCCGCTTTCAGGGCGGTTAACGTTTCCATGATCCGATTTCCTTATGGCCTGCCCATCAGCGTAGCCGTTCAGCCAAGAAACAGCTTATAGGCCGGGTTGTCGCTTTCGTCCCAGTACGGGTAGCCGATTTCCTCAAGGGCTGCGGGCACCAGATGACGTTCGTCGTGGGGCACTTGCAGGCCCGCCACCACACGGCCGTCCGCCGCACCGTGGTTGCGGTAGTGGAACATCGAGATGTTCCAGCGACCGCCGAGTTTGTTGAGGAAGTTGAACAGCGCACCCGGACGCTCCGGGAACTCGAAGCGCAGCACCACTTCATCGACCACGTGCGCCGCACGTCCGCCGACCATGTGACGGATGTGCAGCTTGGCCAGCTCGTTGTCGGTCAGGTCGAGCACCGGGAAACCCTGCTCGGTCAGGCTCGCCAGCAACGCACTGCGCGGGTCGTTGTCCGGGTGCGTCTGCACGCCGACGAAGATGTGCGCTTCGCTGCCATTGTTATAGCGGTAGTTGAATTCGGTGATCTGGCGCTTGCCGATGGCCTCGCAGAATGCCTTGAAGCTGCCGGCCTTCTCCGGGATGGTCACGGCGATGATCGCTTCACGACCTTCACCCAGCTCGGCGCGCTCGGCGACGTGGCGCAGACGGTCGAAGTTGACGTTGGCCCCGGAATCGATGGCCACGAAGGTCTGGCCGCTGACGCCGCGCTGCTCGACGTACTTCTTGATACCGGCCACGCCCAGGGCGCCGGCCGGTTCGGTGATCGAACGGGTATCGTCGTAGATGTCCTTGATCGCCGCGCAGATTTCGTCGGTACTGACGGTGATCACTTCGTCGACGTAATCCTTGCAGATGTCGAAGGTGTGCTGGCCGATCTGCGCCACCGCCACGCCGTCAGCGAAGATGCCCACGGCCGGCAGCACCACACGCTCGCCCGCGGCCATCGCCGCTTGCAGGCAGTTGGAGTCGTCGGGTTCGACGCCGATGACCTTGATGTCCGGACGAAGGTATTTCACGTACGCCGCGATGCCGGCGATCAGACCGCCGCCGCCCACCGGGACGAAGATCGCGTCCAGTGGCTGCGGGTGCTGGCGCAGAATCTCCATCGCCACGGTGCCCTGCCCGGCAATGGTGTGCGGATCGTCGTACGGGTGGATGTAGACGTAGCCTTTTTCATCGACCAGTTTCAGCGAGTAGGCCAGCGCTTCCGGGAAGGAATCGCCGTGCAGCACCACCTTGCCACCACGGGAGCGCACGCCTTCGACCTTGATCTCCGGGGTGGTCTTGGGCATCACGATGGTCGCCTTCACGCCCAGCACTTTCGCCGCCAGGGCCAGGCCCTGCGCGTGGTTGCCCGCCGACGCGGTGACCACGCCACGGGCGCGCTCATCGTCGCTCAACTGGGTCAGCTTGTTGTAGGCGCCGCGAATCTTGAACGAGAACACCGGCTGCAAGTCTTCGCGCTTGAGCCAGATGTCGTTGCCCAGCCGCTCGGAGAGCTGGCGGGCGTTCTGCAGCGGGGTTTCTACGGCAACGTCATAAACGCGCGAGGTGAGGATCTTCTTGACGTACTGTTCGAGCATCGGAAAGCATCACTGAGCGGGTTGGGCAGGGCCAACGAGTCTAACCCGGCTTTTGGGCGCACGACCACACGAATCCAGAGGTTTTAGCCCGGCTTGAGGCTATAATGCCGGCCTTTCCGTTCTTACCTTGCCCGCTTCCGGAGCCCGCATGACCCAGGATCAACTCAAACAGGCCGTGGCCCAGGCTGCCGTCGACTTCATCCTTCCGAAACTCGACGACAAGAGCATCGTCGGCGTCGGCACCGGCTCCACCGCCAACTGCTTCATCGATGCCCTGGCCCAGCACAAGGGCGCATTCGATGGCGCGGTCGCGAGTTCCGAAGCCACCGCCGCGCGCCTCAAGGGCCACGGGATTCCGGTGTACGAGCTGAACACCGTGAGCAATCTGGAGTTCTACGTCGACGGCGCCGATGAAAGCGACGAACACCTGAACCTGATCAAGGGCGGCGGCGCAGCACTGACCCGCGAGAAGATCGTCGCGGCCGTGGCCAAGACCTTCATCTGCATCGCCGACGCCAGCAAACTGGTGCCGGTGCTGGGCGCGTTCCCGCTGCCGGTGGAAGTGATCCCGATGGCCCGCAGCCACGTGGCCCGCCAGCTGGTGAAGCTGGGCGGCGACCCGGTCTACCGCGAAGGCGTGCTGACCGACAACGGCAACATCATCCTGGACGTGCACAACCTGCAGATCACCAATCCGGTGGAGCTGGAAGCGCAGATCAACGCGATCGTCGGCGTGGTCACCAACGGCCTGTTCGCGGCACGCCCGGCGGATCTGTTGTTGCTGGGTACTTCCGAAGGTGTGAAAACACTGAAGGCTGAATAAGCCGAAACTACCCACATCTTTGTGGGCAGATGAAAAAACCTGTGGGAGCTAGCTTGCTAGCGATAGCGGTGTGACAGTCGACATGTTTGGCGACTGACCCTCCCTCATCGCGAGCAAGCTCGCTCCCACAGTGTTTTGGGGTTTTGGTTAGTTCTGCGCAGGCCTCTTGAAGACGTAGAACAGATTCGGCTCGCTCACCAGATACAACGTCCCATCGTCATCCATTGCGATACCTTCCGCCTGCGGCACGGTTTTCTTCAGGCCCTGTCGACCACCGCTCAACGACATCGTGCTCAACGGGCGCCCGTCCACATCCAGTTCCAGAATCAACCGCGATTCATCGGACAGAGCCAGCAAATGGCCGCTGCGCTCGTCGTATTGCAGGCTCGACAGATCTCGCACGAACATCCCGGCATCGCGTTTGGGATTGTTGATTACGTGTACCGCGTAGGATTTTTCCGGGTTGAAGTGCGGAAAACCGTGCACTTCATAGATCAGCATCGGGTCCCGTTCCTTGGCCACGAACAGGCGCTTGCCCACCGAGTCGTAAGCCAGGCCTTCAAACCCCTTGTTGCCGCTCATGTGCACACCAAGGGTCATCTGCTCGGCGTCCGCCGCATCGAGGAACGTAGTGTCGTGCTCCAGATGGATCTTGATCAGCCGTTGCTGGCGCTCATCGGTGATTACGTAGGTATCGGCGCTGATGAACTCCACCGCCTCCGGATCGCCGAAGCCGATCAAGGCAACACGGCGCAGGATCGTGCCATCCAGTGACAGCTCGATCAGCTCGGCATTCTTGTTGGTCACGGTGAACAGGCTCTTGCGCACCGGATCGTAGGTCAGCGCCGAGACGTCGTCGTTCAGTCCGTCAATGACCTTCGCTTCGATCGCTACCCGATATTGATCCAGCCCGATGGCCTCGCTGTTCATCGGCTGCCAGAGCGTATTCAGGTTGAACCAGGCACGCTCGAACAGGCGCATGTATTGGCCGATCGCAATCAGCGTGATCAGGGCAATCACCGACAGGATGATGAACAGAGGCTTGGGACGGGCAAGTCGACGCATTCGGGGCAGGCTCGGAATCAAAACAGGCGGATGAAATATCACGCCTGTCTGAACTGAAGCTTAATGGCCACTTGCCTCAAGCCACAACTCCACAGATCTGCAATTGCTGCGGGAGCAATTACTTCTGCTTTTCGAAGCGGTAGAACAGGTTCGGCTCGCTGACCATGTACAGCGTGCCCGCCTCGTCCATGGTCACGCCTTCGGCGCGGGGAATGGTCTTCTTCAAGCCGTTGAAACCGCCGAGCAGGGTCATGAAGCTGACTTGTTCGCCCTTCTCGTCCAGCTCCAGCAACAGGTGCGAATCGGCGGACAGCACCAGGGTGTGACCGGTGCGCGGGTCAATCGCTAATGCTGAAAGGTTGCGCAGGTCCAGCTCATCGCTGTCGAGTTTCTGCTTGTCGCCTTTGAGCGTCTGGCTGCCGTCGCTTTTCCAGGTGAACAGCGCAGGCGGACGCTCCTCGCCCAGCAGCAGTTGCTGATTGCGGGCGTCCCAGGTAATGGCTTCGAAAGCTTTGTTCTGGTCTTTCGACGGGCCGAGGTCGTATTTGGGGAAATCGTCGCGCTTCAGCTCACGGGTGTCAGCATCGACCTTGACGATGGAGAGCATATGCGCGCGCTCGTCGACAATCGCCATCAAGCCGTTTTCCATCACCGTCAGGCCTTCCGGATTGCTCCAGCCCACCAGCGGCATCTTGCGCAGCACGTCGCCCTGCAGAGTCAGCTCGACCAGAAACGGGTTCTTGCCCATCACCGAAAACAGGGTTTTGGTCTGCGGGTTATAGGACAGGTCCGAAGCTTCGTCCTTCTCCATGCCAGGCAGCAGTTTGGCGTCGATGACCGCCCGGTAGTCCGGAAGCCAGACGCTTTCCTGCTTCTCGGTCGAACTCTCGAAGCGCTCCAGCACCCACAACAGGCCACGGTCATCCCAATGCATGGCAAACGCCAGCCCGTACGTAGCGGCGGCTACCAACAACAGCCAGGAATACCAGCGCAGGGCGAAGCGTGAACGGCGAGCGGGTTTGAGCTGAGTTTGAGATGACATCAAAGGACGCGTTCCGAAAATTCAGGCTACGGGTAATAGCACAAAGAGGCCGGCTCAGACGCCAGAATGACCGGAATTATCCGGACTAAATGTGAAAAAAACGGCAAATGGCCGGAACGCCATATATGTTTGCGAGCTGAAACACACAAACAAATGTGGGAGCAAGCTCGCTCCCACAGTTTTTTTCAGAGTTGCCGTCAGCGAACGCTGCTGGTGAAGCGACTGGCGCCCGGCAGTTCCAGCACGATTTCATCGCCAACGTTCAGCGGACCGACGCCCACCGGTGTGCCGGTGAGAATCACGTCACCGGCCTGCAGCGAGAAGCAGCCGGCCATGTGCTGGATCATCGGTACGATCGGGTTGAGCATCGCGCTGCTGTTGCCGTCCTGGCGCACTTCGCCGTTGATGGTCAGGCGAATGCCGATGTCGGTCAGGTCGGAAAAGGTACTGCCGACCACAAACGGTGCAATCACCGCCGCGCCGTCGAACGACTTGGCGATTTCCCACGGCAGCCCCTTGGACTTGAGCTCGGCCTGCTTGTCGCGCAGGGTCAGGTCCAGCGCCGGGGCGAAACCGGAGATCGCGTCCAGCACTTCTTCACGGCTCGGCTTGGTCGACAGTGGCTTGCCGATCAACACAGCGATTTCCGCTTCGTAATGCACCGAGCCACGCTCGGTCGGAATGCTGAAACCGCCTTCCAGCGGTACCACGCAACTGCCGGGCTTGATGAACAGCAACGGCTCGGTAGGCACCGGGTTGTCCAGTTCCTTGGCGTGTTCGGCGTAGTTACGGCCGATGCACACCACTTTTCCCAGCGGAAAATGAATCCGCGTACCGTCGACATACTGGTGCTGATAGCTCATTACCGACTCCTGCCTTCATTGATTCATCAGGGATTGCCAATCAAACCGCGAAGATCTTGCCCGGGTTCATGATGCCGTTCGGGTCGAACACCGCCTTGACCGCTTTCATGTATTCGATTTCCACCGGCGAGCGGCTGTAGGTCAAGTAGTCGCGTTTGGTCATGCCCACGCCGTGTTCGGCTGAAATCGAACCGTTGTACTTCTCGACGGTTTCGAACACCCACTTGTTGACGGTGGCGCACTTGGCGAAAAACTCGTCCTTGCTCAGGTTGTCCGGCTTGAGGATGTTCAGGTGCAGGTTGCCGTCACCGATGTGGCCGAACCAGACAATTTCGAAATCGGGATAGTGTTCACCGACGATCGCGTCGATTTCCTGCAGAAATGCCGGGACTTTCGAGACGGTGACCGAGATGTCGTTCTTGTATGGCGTCCAGTGGGAAATGGTTTCGGAGATGTATTCGCGCAGCTTCCACAGGTTCTGCAACTGGGTTTCGCTCTGGCTCATCACGCCGTCCAGCACCCAGCCCTGCTCCACGCAATGTTCGAAGGTTTCCAGCGCGGTATTGGCCACTTCTTCGGTGGTCGCCTCGAATTCCAGCAAGGCATAGAACGGGCAGTCGGTTTCGAACGGCGCCGGGACGTCTCCACGGCCCATGACCTTGGCCAGGGCCTTGTCGGAGAAAAATTCGAACGCGGTCAGGTCCAGCCGGCCTTGGAATGCGTGCAGCACCGGCATGATCGAATCGAAATCAGCCGTGCCGAGGACCATCGCGGTCAGGTTTTTCGGCGAACGGTCCAGGCGCATGGTCGCCTCGACCACAAAACCCAGGGTGCCTTCAGCGCCGATGAACAGCTGCCGCAGGTCATAACCGGTGGCGTTCTTGATCAGGTCTTTGTTCAGTTCCAGCACATCGCCCTTGCCGGTCACCACTTTCATGCCTGCGACCCAATTGCGGGTCATGCCATAGCGAATGACCTTGATCCCGCCGGCATTGGTGCCGATGTTGCCGCCAATCTGGCTGGAACCTGCCGAGGCGAAGTCGACCGGGTAGTACAAGTCATGTTCTTCGGCGGCATTCTGCAATTGCTCGGTGACCACGCCCGGCTGACAGACGGCGGTGCGGTCGGTGAGGTTGATATCGAGAATCTGGTTCATGTAGTCGAACGACACGACCACTTCGCCATTGGCGGCCACGGCGGCGGCGGAAAGCCCGGTGCGCCCGCCCGACGGCACCAGCGCCACTTTATGTTCGTTGGCCCAGCGCACGACGGCCTGCACCTGCTCGATGGTCTTGGGGAACACGATGGCGCTGGGCGTCGGGGCGAAATGCTTGGTCCAGTCCTTGCCATAAGCGTTCAGGGAGTCGGCATCGGTCAGGACCTTGCCAGGCTCGACCAGGGTCTTCAGTTCATCAATCAGGGCAGGATTGGTCATCGACGGAACTCTCGAACAATTCATGGTCATCCTGAGAACGCTTCACGTCGCAGGAATGAGTGATTAGCGGGGTGGCTATGCTAGCATACCGACCCCGCAGGCCAGTGCCCCAGGCCGGTTCTGCGGTGACGGCTTTCTTGTCGTCCAGGTCAATGTCTGTTGACCATTTCCTGCCATTTTTCTCCGGGATACAGGTTTACGCAGATGAGCAAGACTTCTCTCGATAAGAGCAAGATCAAGTTCCTTCTTCTCGAAGGCGTCCACCAATCGGCTGTCGACGTCCTCAAGGCGGCGGGCTACACCAGCATCGAATACCTGACAGGCTCCCTGCCGGAAGCCCAGCTCAAGGAAAAGATCGCTGACGCTCACTTCATCGGCATTCGCTCGCGCACCCAGCTGACCGAAGAGATCTTCGATCACGCCAAGAAGCTGGTCGCTGTCGGCTGTTTCTGCATCGGCACCAACCAGGTTGACCTGGAAGCGGCCCGCGAGCGCGGCATCGCCGTGTTCAACGCGCCGTACTCCAACACCCGCTCCGTGGCCGAGCTGGTGCTGGCCGAAGCGATCCTGCTGCTGCGCGGCATCCCTGAGAAAAACGCTTCCTGCCACCGTGGCGGCTGGATCAAGTCCGCAGCCAACTCCTTCGAGATCCGTGGCAAGAAACTGGGCATCGTCGGTTACGGCTCGATCGGTACTCAGCTGTCGGTCCTGGCGGAAGGTCTGGGCATGCAGGTGTTCTTCTACGACACCGTGACCAAGCTGCCACTGGGCAACGCGACCCAGGTCGGCAACCTGCACGAGCTGCTGGGCATGTCCGACATCGTCACCCTGCACGTTCCGGAAACCGCTGCGACCCAGTGGATGATCGGCGAGAAGGAAATCCGCGCCATCAAGAAGGGCGGCATCCTGATCAACGCTGCACGCGGCACTGTGGTCGAGCTGGATCACCTGGCCGCCGCGATCAAGGACAAGCACCTGATCGGCGCCGCCATTGACGTGTTCCCGGTCGAGCCGCGCTCCAACGACGAAGAGTTCGAAAGCCCGTTGCGCGGCCTGGACAACGTGATTCTGACCCCGCACATCGGTGGTTCCACCGCTGAAGCGCAGGCCAACATCGGTCTGGAAGTAGCAGAAAAACTGGTCAAGTACAGCGACAACGGTACCTCGGTATCGTCCGTGAACTTCCCGGAAGTGGCCCTGCCGGCTCACCCTGGCAAGCACCGTCTGCTGCACATCCACGAGAACATCCCGGGTGTGATGAGCGAGATCAACAAGGTCTTCGCCGAAAACGGCATCAACATTTCGGGTCAGTTCCTGCAGACCAACGAGAAAGTCGGCTACGTGGTGATCGACGTCGACGCCGAGTACTCGGAGCTGGCGCAAGAGAAGCTGCAACACGTCAACGGCACCATCCGTAGCCGCGTGTTGTTCTGATCCGGCGCTGAGCGACAAAAAAGGGAGCCTTCGGGCTCCCTTTTTCATGCACGCGAGAACGTCATTCGACGTTGACGGTGATCTTCTTCGACACGATCGGCGGATCGAACGCCATGTGACCGCTGTCACCCAGCTCCAGTTGCAGGGTGTGCTTGCCCGGCGCGAGTTTGATGTCGGCCTGGGTCTGCGCCTTGCCGAAATGCATGTGGTTGGCGTCGGTCGGCACGACGGAGCCGGCCGGAACGATTTCCTTGGCATCGATCAGCAGATGGTGATGACCGGTGTTCTTGGTGACGTCACCGGCCGGCGCCAGCGCGATGTCCTTTACACCGAACTTGACCGTGAAGGTCTGCGGAACCGTGGCTCCGTCCTCGGGAGAAACGATGAACACTTCGGCGCCCTTCGGTGCCGGAGTGGCCGCACTGGCCAGTACCGAAACACCCATCAGCACACCGGCCAACGCTGCACGTGACATAAAGCTTTTCATTTTCTTCTCCAGTTTTTCCGTAAAATCCGCACGGTCATGACAACTTCATGACCATTCGTTGTCGAAGGCACTCGACAACCATAGCAAAGCGAGCCTGGAAAACAGGCCGATATCGATTTCAAAGGAGTGACCATGCGTTTTCTGCCTGGCCTGATCTGTCTGCTTCCCCTTCTGAGCCCTCTGGCTCACGCCGAACTGATTGATGACGTCAACGACCGTGGCGAGTTGCGCATAGCCCTTGAGGCTAATACACCGCCCTTCAATTTCAAGGACGGCGACACGCTCACGGGGTTCGAGGTCGAGCTTGGGCAACTGCTGGCCAACGAACTGGATGTGCGGGCCGACTTCATCGTCACCGACGAAGCCGATCTGCTCCAGGGCGTCGAAAGCGGCAAGTACGACGTCGCGCTCAACCACATAGCACTGACACCTGAGCTCAAGGAACGTTTCGACATGAGCGAGCCTTACACGCAGGTGAATGCACAATTGCTGGCGAAAAAGGACGAGCAGCCCCGGCCGATGGTACTGGTCCAGGCACTGACCGAAGAGAAGCCGAAGGTCGGGCCGCCGGTGGATCTGGCGATTCCGTTTCAGAAGGGTAACCCGGCGTTCCACGCAAGCCTGGAAAATGCCTTGCAGCGGATCAGGGCGGATGGGCGGCTGGAAGCGTTGTCGAAAAAGTGGCTGAGCGTGCAGGCCTCTGAAGACCTGAAGTGAACACAACTTCCATGTGGGAGCGAGCTTGCTCGCGAAAGCGGCCTGTCAGCCACCGATATCGGTACTGACAATACGCAATCGCGAGCAAGTTCACTCCCACAGTGTTGTTGGTGTGTGATTAGTCGAGTTGTGTCAGCGCTTGTGCAGCCTGCGGCAATTCGAGCTCGCTGAAGACCTGCACTCCATGGCGCTTGAGCAACGCTGCAGTAACCCCCTCGCCACTCACCTTCACCCCACTGAACGTCCCGTCATAGGTCAGCAGATTCCCGCAGGAAGGGCTGTTGGCCTTGAGCACCGCCACGCGAATCCCGTGTTTCTGCACCAGCTCCAGCGCCTGCCGCGCGCCGTCGAGAAACTGCGCGCTGACATCTTCGCCCTCGGTGGTGATCACCGAGGCGAGCCCGTCCAGTACTTCACCGCCCTGCCCGCCCGGAATCTCTGCCGCCGCTCGTGGCGTCGACAGACCACCAGCGACTTCCGGGCACAACGGTACGACGCGCCCTTCGGCAATCCACTGTTCCAGCAGATCGAACGGCCCGCTGGCCCCACCGTCATAACGCACGCGATGGCCCAGCAGGCAGCGACTGACCAGAATCCTGTGCATCTCAGAACGGCTCGTTGCCACGGCGGCGGAACCAGCCTGTCAGCGACAGCCGCTCGCGCTGTGCCGGCAGAACCTCGTGGGGGACTTCACCGGAGAGAAACACCACCAGACAACCGCCCGTAGGCTGTACGTCATGAACGCGGTCGTTCTCCAGGTACATGCGCAGTTGCCCGCCATCCTCCGGCAACCAGCCGTCGTTGAGGTAGATCACCGCCGAGACCATGCGTCGGTCATCGTCGCGGAAACGGTCGACATGCTTGCGGTAGAACGCGCCCGGCGGGTACAGGGCGAAATGGCACTCAAAGTCTTCAAGCCCCAGGAACAAACCCCGGTTGAGAGCCTCGCGAAGGCTGTCCATCAGGTTCAGATAACGGTCGCTGGCCTCGGCCTGGCCGGGATCGATCCACTGGATATGGTCGCCGCGAATGCCCTCGCGAACCTCAGAAAACGGCCCGCGTCCGACGCCCGCCGGCGCCAATTCACCTTCGGCGTCACGTTTGCGGCACTCGGCCGCCAGCGCGCGGGTCAAATCCGCAGGCAGGAAAATGTTCTGCTGCGACCAGCCGCGCTCGGCCAGGTCGTCGACGATACGTAACAGCAGCGGGTGATCAGAGGATATTTGCATGGCGCGCATAGTATGCCTGCGGCAAGAATTCCGACAGAGCCACGCGGCGGCTTGATACGAATTCTCGACAAGTACTGGCACCGCACGGAGAATAGTCGGCTGCCGACAGGAGTCCTTATGCGCCGTTTGCTTTTTTCACTGTTGATGTTCTGCGTTTTGCCCGCCTGGGCGGACGACCACGACCAGTTGTACAAGGTCGCTGGCTGGCCAGAACAACGCGCGCATTTCAACGATGCCCTGAGTGCCGCGCAGCAGCGTTACCAGAACAGCCTGCCGCCCGCGGTGTTTCAAGCGCTGGTGAACAACAGCAACCAGCGCTTTGCCCCCCAGGCCGTGGATCAACGCGCCGAAGCGCAACTGCGCAAGAACCTCGCCGATCCGCAACCGGCCCTGTCGTTCTTTCAATCACCGCTGGGCAAGAAGATCGTCGCCGCCGAGCTGCTGGCGACCCGCCGCGATCAACTGGCGAAAAACGCCAAGGGCCTGCCGAAGATGCCGGCCAGCGACAGTCGTTTGCTGATCATCGGCCACCTCGCCCAGGCCCTGCCCGCCCGTGAAGCCGGTGCCGAAGTCAGTCTGGCGATTGCCGGCGTGGCGGCGGACAGTCTGAGTTCGATGATCCCCGGCCTGCTCGGCGGCGGTCAGGCCCAGGGCATGTTGAACGGTCAGCGCCAACGGCTGATGGATCAGATCGGCGCCGACCTGAACAACACGCTGCTGTACGTCTATCGCGACCTGTCGGATGAAGAGCTGGAAGAGTTCGCGACCTTTGCCGAATCCACTGAAGGCAAGGCCTACTATCAGGCCGCGCTGGCCGCGATCCGCGCCGGGCTGGCCGTCGGCCAGAGCACCTCGAACCTGAATCAATAAATCTCTGCTGCCTGCTCCCACAACTGATTGCGATCTACTGTGGGAGATTCTATGGTTTAGGGGAAACCCTCAACTTGCTTTCGGCTGGTATTCGCTCTGCCCCTTTAGTAGTGCGAATACGACCCGAGCAAGTTTAC